>CBRAFL010000427.1:0-4380 GCA_967755055.1 uncultured bacterium | reverse complement strand
TGCCGTTTCCGAAGCTCGAAGTTTCGAAGTTCGGAGAACAGCAGGCACGGAGGCCTGCCGCTACCGCTCAAACTCGCTGGTAAAACCAAATCACTCCAGCGGCTGCAATCATCAGCGAAAAAGCCGGCTGCCATCTCAGCGCAAACGCCGGCCGTGAACGGGCCAACCAGATCAACGGAACGAGACATGCCGCCACTGCCAGCTGCCCCAACTCAACGCCCGCATTAAAACCGAGCAGCGGTGGAATCACACCGGCTCCCGTGACTCCCGGCAGCCGTTCCGCGAGCGCACTCGCAAATCCGAGGCCATGCACGAGGCCAAACCCAAACACCACGGCCAGCCGATGACGCGGCGGCCGGCGCAAAAATAAATTTTCGATTCCGATATAAACGATCGAGGCGGCAATCACTGGCTCAACTATTCTCGGCGAAAACGACACCACCCCCGTCGCCGCCGCGGCCAGAGTCAGCGAATGCGCGACTGTGAAAGTCGTCACCACTGCGAGCACATCACGCAGCCGAATCGCCACGAGCAAGAGGGCGAACAGAAAACACAGATGATCGAAGCCCGTCAGAATGTGCTCCACCCCGAGCAGGACAAACCCGGTCCATCCCGGCCGAGCGACCACCGGCGAATCCGTCTTCGCACTCGTCGCGTCCGCAAATCCCACCGGCAGCTCGCACGCGACGTGACGTGCATCAAGCAGAGCGACCACGTTCCCGGAATCACCGCTCGTCAAAACCATCCGATGACCAAACGGCAGCTTCGCGAGCACCGGAAATTCCACGCGAATTACTCCGGGTGCGACCTGTGCCCATTCCATCGATACGATCACTTCGGTCGCGCTGTTCGTGACGGGCGAGAGCGCGGGTCCAACGGCCGATTGAGGAACATCATTCACGTAGACGTTCACAAATCCCGCCGTAGATCGCCCGAGCTCGCTCCCTAAACCGGCGAGCGACGCAGTCGACGGCCGCTCCGAACTCGCGCCGGAGATCAGCGGCACCAGATCGCTCCAGGCAAACGTGAGTCGAACCTCCAGGCCATCGGTCGTCCGCCCAATTTGCGCAGAACTCAAACCGGGATCGTGCGCGAACGCCGGTGCGCTCATCACGAACGCAAACAGCAGAACAAACATCGAGCGACCGCTAGTCATGAGAGGACTGATTGGTATTTACTCTGAATTCGCGCAGCAAGTTCGAGGTAGGGCGAGGTCTCCGACCCGCCTCTTCCGACACAGAAGAGCGGGTCGAAGACCCGCCCTACTGTCGCGAGAACCGCTCAATGCTTGTGATTGCGCCCGTTCATCGGCGTACCCGCATACGGGAATACTTTGTTATACACCGCGTCGTTCTTGCTCACGCTGTCGATGCCATCCGCGACAAACGTGATCGAGAACGTCGCGGGACGGAGATCGTTAACGAGCGCGGTGACCGCAATGTCGATCACATCGTCGCCGAAACGACGTCCGTTCGGCCAGCCACCTGGTAACGTGCCGCCGCCGAATCCCGGCTGTATCTGACTTGTGAGCACGTCTCCGCCAAAAATTCCAAGCCGACTGAAGCCGGTGTCGTCTGGCGTCGTGGGATGCGCCGCACCACCACCAGCCAGACGAGCCGCCGCCGTCGAAAGATCGACCTTGATCAAATCGGGAATAAAAATGCCCACCAGATCAGAGCGATCCGTCGTGGGAAATCCACCGCCGCCGTTGAAAACCAGTGCGTTAATCAGAGCGCCGAGTTCGGGCGATGAAGCATATTTCGCAAAAAGTTTCGCGTCCTGGGTGGGTGAAGTGCGGTTGTAGAGATCCTTGTCTTCGATCGCGATGAGGGCTTCGCAGAACAACGGATTGCCCTGGCGGCCAACTTGCACGAACTCGCCGTGCGTCGAGTCGTTCTTTCGCTCATTGCCTTCCGGCAGCACGCTGACGCGCTGGCGACTGGTCGTGGCGTACACACCAGCCACTTGTTGGTCGCCACCGATCTGGGACAAAGGAATCTCCAGGACAATGGTGTGAACGTTGAAGCCAGCCTGGCTGTCGAATGATGAGGTTGCGATGGCTGGGTTGGCGCTCAACACGCGCAGCTGCAACAGGTCGAAGATCGCGTTGATGTCGCCATAGAAGCCATCTTCGCGCTGACCGGCGAACACGCGGTGCCCGCCGAATGAATACACCGACTGTGCAGTATATCGATCGAGATTCGCCGCATCGGCGACACCGTCCCGCGCCACCAGATCACCATTGCTGCCGGTATTGTAGTGAGGTGTGGCAACGCCCTGATTGTTGGGCGGCACCTTGCCGGTGCCGAGCGTCGTGCTCTTGTGATTCTGCTCGTCGATAAGCTTGACCGTGTAGGTTTGCGTCAAATTTTGGGCCGCATCGCCGACATCCTGAACCACACCCAGGTAGGATTGGAGGATCGTCTGTTTCGATTTGTAGGCTGTGTCGAAGGTAAACTGATACGTGTAGGTGGAGCGGCCCGCCGCCAGATCGGCACCCGTCGCGACATGGATTTCGTAGCGAACGTTGTCATCGAAGTTGTACTTGTTCGGACCGACGCCCGGCTCCTCGTGAGGATAAACGGCGAGAGCGGTGGTGAGATACTTTACGCCGTCACGCTGGCTGACGAACGCATAAACATCCGTCGTGTTCGCCGCCGGGTCCAGGGTGATGAGCGGCGCATCCATGTGACTGGAAGCACGCGTGAGAACAGGGACGGCACTGAGCAGCGCGACAGAGGTGATTCGCGCAAGAAGGCCCGCGATTTTTCGGGGCATGGGCATGGCTTTCATGATGTTTTCTGATGTGTGGTTTCGTTAATGTTGCCCGTTGAGCCGGAGCCCGCGGGTAGCAACGCAAAGGAGTCCTCCAGGAGCCGGCGCTCGGAGGGGAGAAGCAGTTGGGTCAGAGCGCTTGCACGATTCAGCAAGTCCGTCGCGTCAGGCTGGCGCGCGAGAGCGGCGATGTGGCCGGCGTGCAACAACAGGCGCGCGTCCACGGTTCCCTCGGTCAGCGCGGCGCGCGCATGTGTAATCGCTTCGTTGATACGACCCGCGAGCGCCAGTGCCAGCGCACTGGCGCTATGCGTCATGACATCGCCACGGTTTTTCAACTCGGCGGTCGCGAGTTCCACGGCGGTCGCGGAGTCGCGTCCGTGAGTCGCAAGAAACAATGCGACCGTACGCGGATCCTCCGCGATGCCTTCGCGGAGGATCCGAATCTCCTGGTCGGTGGCGTCGGCCTCGCGACCGGCAGCGCGAAGCGCCTCGGCGTAAACCCAGCGCGGTTCAGGCAGTGGCAGAATGGCAACGGCGCGAGCCAGGGGAATGAGCGCGTCGACCGCGTGACCCGAGGCGAGAAGCAAGCGGCCCTGCAAAAGCAAGGCGGGTTCAAACTCAGGCACGAGCTCCAACGCACGCGATGCCAGTGCGGCCGCATCGGCTGAGCTACCCCGCTGCCAAACCAGCTGACCGAGGCGAACGAGGCTCCAGGCGAGCGCGCCCGGATCGCCCGGACCACCCGAACGGACCGCGAGCGTTTGTAGTTCAACAGCGCCGGCGAGATCGCCCTTGATCCACCGAATATTCGCGGCGCGCGAGTAAGAATCGAGACTCGGTTTGAGATCGACCATGTGCTGGTACGCGTCCGCCGCCTCAGCGATCTGGCCTTCGTCATACAATGCATCCCCGAGCAGCGCGTAATCGGCCGCCGCGCCACGAGCGGTCACGAGACGCCGCGCGATTTCCTCCGCCTCGGCAAACCGGTGGTGACTCTGCAACACGTGACCGCGCAAGAGCCACGCCTCACGTTGCAAGCCGAAGTTTTTCTCGAGTGTATCGGCAGCGATTCCGGCCAGCGTCGTGAAACCGGGATCGGAGCTGGCGCGTGCTTTCGCGATCAGCAACCAACCGAGTCGTTCGGTTTCCGGCCCGAGCCGGGCCGTACGCTTCAGCCGAAGCTGGCTCGTGCGAATTTGCGCATCGAGCGGAGTCGTGTCGCGCGGCTCGACGAGCAGCAACGCCGGAATCGCAGGCTGGGCTGAAGTTTCGACAAGTTGTGCCGCACGCACACCGCAGCCGGCGAACAGGAGACTCCACACCGCAACGACCGCGTAGTTTTTTGCCAGGGTAAATGTCATACCCTCATCCTACGCGCATGGTCACGATCTGGATGCACAGCGCGCGATTTCAATGGAGGGACGACTCGCCACAGGCGAGCAAGCCCTTGTGCGCTCTGGCGCATCCGTGTCGTCCGTTTCGACTCTGTAATGCAGCCGGGTCGCTTACGGGTAAATCCACTCGCTTACGCTCGTAGCTACGAGCGTCTGGAGTTTGGCCAATCCCGCTTGGGTCAGGCCGCGGCCTGTTCGACGGCGTGAG
>CBRAFL010000426.1:0-4380 GCA_967755055.1 uncultured bacterium | reverse complement strand
GTGTCCATCAGTGATCATTAGTGGTTAAACGGATCGAGGAATGTCTGATGGGCGGGTGACCGTTGCGGGTGCCCTTTGGGCGCAGCGGTCACATCAGCCGTAGCCACTACATCAAGATTTCCCCATTGGGAAAATCCTATTAGCGGTTCCCCTCTGGGATTTGATTTTATTTCGAAGACACAGCCGAAACCGAAAGCCTCGTCCTCGCGGAGCGCTGAAAAAAGGCTTCCCGTTTTCCATCTGTGTTCATCCGCGAAATCTGCGGTTAAAACTCCGGTCCGAAACTTAAAGCCGGGGGCTGAGCAGCCCCTTGTGAGCCACGCTTCAACGTGCGGCGATTTTTCGAGGTGGCGCGGTGTGGGGTGGCACCGCCGGGGGAGCATCGGCGAACTTGCCATACTTGCCTAAAATGCGGCCCAAGCATACTTGGATTGGAAATACGAACCGCCTGACAAAGCTCGGGATTTCATCCAACTGAAACTCACTGCGATAACGCCACATCAAGTAAGCGGCTTGGAACGCATCAGGTCGCATTGAGCCGCTCTTCTTCTGCGCCTCATAGATGCCGCGTAAGAAATACTCGAAGTTTCCAGGAGGGCTAATGTATCCCGTGCAGCGAAGCTCAACCGAGCCGGCATTCCAGAATCGGTGCGATTCTCCCGCGAGGAAAATCGCCGTCCCACCCGGGCCCGCGAACTGCGGTGGTTGTCCGTTACGCTGGTAGCCGATGCGGCCACTCACGACGGTGAGCGATTCCTCCTGCTGGTGATGCACGTGCATCGGAGGGCCAACGTCGGGCTGCACGCAGTTCTCGACCTCAAGCATGTCTCCGTCAGGCGTCGTAACACGCCGGAGAAAAGTGAGGCGTTCACCGAGACCATTTTCGATCGTATGAGGATATGAGAACATGGAGCACACAGTGGTGGCGGCATGTATCTGCAGCAGGACCAGGCAGAAAGTAAAGCGACAGATGCACGAGCAATCTGTGTTTCTGTCACTGACGAAAAGACCTGCTCCAACAGTGGCCTCGCGCCGGCGGGTGGTGGCCTGATCCGTTATCGCGGGTCGCGATGAGCGGGCTCCAATTACCTTAAGGTGAAGGCGACGGAGCGCGGCAGCGCGGAGAGGGTCTCACCTGGTGCGGCCCCGAAGCGGAGCGGCATGGCCGAGGAAGTGGGCCAATCGGCTAGTAGGCGGTCAGCCAATGCACGCGAGTTGAGCGATTTGTTAAGGTCGTTGGCGTTCCAACGAACTCCTCGATTAAAAATCAATCAGCTGACCCTTCGACCCGCCACTTCGCGGCTTCGTTGTTTTCACGCCATGTTTTCCTCTCTTCTCCATCGCTCGCTTCCCTTCTCATTCTCGCGTTACTCCGGCTTGCTCATTTCGGCCGCGCTGTTCGCCGCGCCGCTCGCGCCGACTCACGGGCAGGAGACCGCGACGCCGGAAACGCCCGACATGTCATGGATGAAAGGACTCGCGGGCGCCTCAGGTGAAGAAGCGCTGCCAACGCTTGTGCCGATCCCGCCGCTTCCACCCGGCGCCGAGACGACGTTCACGCCGATCCAAGACGTCGGAGGGTTTTCGTTCGATCCCGAGCAAGCGCGCCAGGAAGCAAATCAGCGCGCGGACGCTCTCCTCGCCGATCTGCGCACAGTCGGGTCGATTCAGGATTTGCCGGCCACCGGATCCGCCGAGTTTGCAAAGCTGCGCGCGGACGCGCTCGCGATCGTGCAGCGCCGTTTTCAAGAGAGTCGCGGCGCGCTCGAATCCGACGCGACCGATGCGTTCAAGTCCGCCGTCACGTGGACGCCTGATTTCAGCGCAGCACCGCGCACGATCGCGGCCGCCGATCAGACTCGGGCACGAGCTGCCTCATACTCGGTCGCCTTCGCTATCACACACGTCAACCGTCCGCGCTATATCGTGGCCTACGCGTCGGCAGTTTTCGCGCTCGCACCCGACTCCGCGCTCGGCGCGGAAAACGCCGCGTCCGCGATCCTCACCAGCGGCGAGCGACTGTATCCAGATCGCAATAACACTACGAAACTCCAGCCTTTCCGCGACGACGCCGCTCTCGTGTACCGTTACGCGCTCGCCTGCAGCGTGGTCAAAGACAAATGGACGACGCGCAGCCTCAGCATCCTCATCAATCTGGGAAATCTCTACGTCGACCTGAAAAAGCCGGAACGCGCGCGTCCGCTGCTGTTCGGCGCGGTGCAATACTCGCCGAGCTCGTGGGAGGCCGCCGTCGCGCTCGCGGGTTGTTACGAGATGCAAGGCCGCTCCGATCTGAGCCGCGCGGTGCTCGAAAACGCCCGCCTGTCGCCGTCGTCGATCTACGCTTCGTCCGCCAAAGGCGCGAAAAATTTAGCGGACACGATGGAGGCATCCGAGTTGTCACCGGAATCTTCGGACGAGGAGTTCGACGGCGTGATGAAGAAATTCGACCAGCAGGAAATCCTCACGGCGGCGGACTTTGCCGGCGGATTCGATCAGAGCACGCGCAACCGCCTGCGGTACTTTATCGACAACCTGCCGGTGAAGGGCAGTTACCGCGCGCCGGAGATCGATCTGGTCACGCAGTTTTCCACGATCCAAGCCATCAATAAGCCGAGTGGCATTAACGCGCTGGGCAAGTTTTCGGAAAAACTCGGAAGCTATAGCCTCGTTTTGCTCGGCCGTATGATGCAGCAGCAGGAAGACTTTCTCAAGCGTCTGGGCCTGGGCGTGCAGCTCAACGTCGACATGCAAGACGTGCTCGCGCACCCGGAAAAATATCGCAACACCGAGGTGAAAGGCACGGTCACCGGTGCGGAGCAGCTCAAGAGCCGCGTCGCGCAGATGAAGGCGCAGGCCGAGCAAGCGGGCCGGGAGCTCGCGACGGGAAAAGTCACGACGCTGCTCCAGATGGGCGCGGCTTCGGACCCGATGATCGCGATCTTTCAGCTCAAGGCCGTTCACTTCGCGAATCCCATGGACGTCATGGTCCAACAGTACAACGCGTCGACCCTCGGGCGGAAAATGAATGCGTATAACGCGTATTTTTTCAGCGTGAATAATCGCACGCGCGAAGGGCTGACCGACGTTTATCGCCTCTACGGGCAAAAGGTCGCGGGCATTCACGAGCAGGAAGCCGCCGCGATGCGGATCTACGAAGAACAAGCCGCCGCGGCGGCGCGCTCCGGCGCCAATATAAATTCACCCGAGTGGAGGCTGCGCCGGCACAACATTCATAAGACCTTCGCGCCTCAATATAATCAGGCGGCCGACTTCGCGTGGAAGCAGGCCACGCAAACGGCCGCGATTGCCTACGAGCGAAAAGTCGCCGCTCGCGCCGAGCGTTTTTATTATGATGTGTTTCGCCACATCGCGCTGATCTCGGATCCGGCGGTGCGCGAGAAAAAGAGCCGCGAGTTCGCGCAGATGCTGCACAACGGCGTATATCAAGGCCTGCTCAACGTGCTCTCGGCCTTCGGATCATATAACTACGTCGAAGACTGGGACTGCCACTGCGACGTCGGCGATCTGCTCGCGCAAGCGGAACAAGAGCGAACCGAACTCGATCGCCTGGCCGAGGAAAGCCGCGCACGAGAGAATGCGGCGAAGCTGCGCTTCACGCGAGGCGAGCTGCCGGAGTCGTCGCAGCTCTTCCAGAAACTCGATGCGTACGGCACGGATTTGGATATCCCGTTTATCCCCGCGTTGAGCGGACGCATTTCCTGCGCA
Source organism: uncultured bacterium (assembly GCA_967755055.1). GTDB lineage: Bacteria > Verrucomicrobiota > Verrucomicrobiia > Opitutales > Opitutaceae > Opitutus. The sequence continues at coordinate 651 of CBRAFL010000426.1, read as the reverse complement.
CGCGAAACCGTGTCGTTCGAAGCCGAGCTGCCGGTCCCGGCCTCGCCGAAAGCAAATTTTACCTTTACGAAAAACGCTTTAACGGGCGCGACGACGCACGGCGGCGGTCTCGAAGTCAGCGGGGAAGTTGGTGAAGACGGAGCGCCGAAAATCGGCGTCACGCTCAATATCAAAGGCTCGATCTCGATGGACGGCAAAGGCGAGGTCTCCGACTATTCGGTGAGCAGCGCGACCGATGTGAAAGTCGAAATGGGCCCCGCGAGCGTGCACGCCGGCGCAGAAATCGGTTATACCAAGAGCGGCGGAATGACCAGCGACGTCGGCGCTGGCGCGACGATCAGCCTTTCCGAAAAATATGGCGGCAGCTCCGGCGAAGTGAGCCTCGAAACATCAGCCCAACGCGGCAGCACGTTCTCCGCGAAGGCCGAATATAATTACCGACCCTACAGCCAAAAATACGACGAATTCGCGAACGAAGCGCTCAAAGAAAACAACGAAAAGCTCTTCGGCGACAGCGCAGTCGACACGAGCGACAAGAAGGAGATTTGGTCGGGGAGTTATACGTTTTGAGGGCTCGGTTTTTTGATCCGACCCGTTGTCATTGCGAGAGGGCAAACCAAGCCCGAGCGCTTGCATGGAAGAGGTAATGAA
>CBRAFL010000425.1:0-4396 GCA_967755055.1 uncultured bacterium | reverse complement strand
TGGGCCATTCCCGTTGATGCCGGGCTGGCGATTATTATTTGGGTGGGTCTCATCATCACGGTGCAGGCGTTTCAAATCGTACCGAGCCGGCATATCATCGCAGTCGTGGTTGGATTGTTGCCCGCGTTCGCAGCGTGGGGCGCTCTTCTCGGCAAGAATGCGCTACGGGCGGTGGGCTACGGAATGGGTGGCGGCCTGATATTTTCGCCGGCGTTGCTTGAGGCATTTCGGCGCGAAAAATTTTATCTCGAAGGCGCGTTTGCACTGGAACAGGGGTTCATTTATTGCGCGCTCATCTGGTCGGCGATGACGTATTATATTGTCGAACGGCAATTCGCCCGGGCTGCGATTTGGAGTTTGCTCGCGGCGGCGTTGTCGCTTCTCGGCTTGATGCATTCGTGGAAATTCACGACGAGCGACACAGTGATTTCTGTTCCGCTCTTGGATCTCGCGGTGGGGCGCGACGTGGCCGCCGGCTGGGCCGCGGTTTTTCCGGCGTGGCCTTTTGCGCTGGGGTATGGGCTGTTCACGCTATTGTTGCTCGTCGCTCATCGCTGGGCAAAACCGATGGCGGAACATGATTGATCGACGCCTTCCGCTCATTGATCTGCACCGGCACTTGGAAGGCTGTGTGCGATTTGAAACCATGCTCGCATTGGCGGAGCAACACGGATTGCGCCTGCCGGGAACAACGGTCGAGACGCTGCGTCCGCACGTTTTGATTCCCGGTCCGCTGGCGGGATTGGTCGAGTTTCTCAATCGTCTGAAGTGGATGATCTACGTGTTGGCGGACGTCGACGCGTGTCGTCGGATCGCTTACGAGAGCGTTCAGGATGCTGCGGCAGAAGGGCTGGATTACCTCGAATTGCGTTTCAGCCCGGGCTTCATGGCGCGGCCTCACCAATTAAACGAAGCCGCAGTCGTCGCCGCTGTGATTGAAGGAGCGCGCGCGGGTGAGCGGGATTTCGGAGTGATGACGCGGCTCATCGGAATCATGAGTCGCACGTTCGGACCGGAGGCGTGTAAGACTGAATTGGATGCGCTACTCGCGCATAGGGGCGAGATTCGCGGACTCGATTTGGCGGGCGACGAAGTGAGCTGGCCGGGCAAATTGTTCAGCGATCATTTTCGTCGCGGACGTGACGCTGGCTGGCAGATTACCGTCCATGCTGGTGAAGCGGGAGGCGCGGGCAATGTGCGGTATGCGATCGAGCAACTCGGCGCGACGCGCATCGGGCACGGGATTCGCGCGACTGAAGACGACTCGTTGATCGAAATGATTCGAGATCGTGGCATCGGGCTGGAAATAAATTTAACGAGCAACGTTCAGACCAGCTCCGTCCAAAGTTTCGCCGCGCACCCGCTCGCGACTTTTCTCGAGCAGGGGCTGCTCGCTTCGATCAATACGGATGATCCGGTGATCAGTGGAATCGATCTGAATTATGAGTTTGTCGTGGCGGCGCCGGCGGCCGGCATCACGCCGGAACTCGCGCGACGCGCACAGGAAAACGCTTTGAAGACGGCATTCCTTTCTCCGAGTGAACGCGACGAATTGCTGCGGCGAATCGCGGCCAGACAGCCATGAGCCGCACGCTCCTCATTAGAAACTGTGGGCATCTCGTCACGATGGACAGCGCTCGCCGTATCGTCCGCAACGGCTGGCTGCTGGCACGAGATGGTTTCATCGAGCGAATCGGCAGTGGAAATCCTCCGGAAATTAACGGCGCCGAAGTCGTCGACGCTCACGGCGGAATCGTGCTGCCGGGATTGGTGAACACGCATCACCACATGTACCAGAATCTCGCGCGCGCCTATTCGCCGATTGCGAATCTGCCGCTGTTGCCATGGCTGGCGGGGTTGACGCCATTGTGGCGAACGTTCACGGCGGAGGATTTGCACGCGGCGACGCTCGTCGCGATGGCCGAGCTGATGTTGACGGGCTGCACGACGACCTCGGATCACCACTACGTTTTTCCGCGCGGCACGAGCGACTTGATCGACGCGCAGTTTGCGGCAGCGGCGCAGGTAGGAATGCGGTTTCACGCGGCGCGTGGAAGTATGGATACGTCGTCTGATCTGATTCCCGATTGGGCGGTGCAGCCGATCGATACAATTTTGACGGATTCAGAGCGACTCGCGGCGCGTTATCATAATGCGAAAAAAGGCGCGATGGCTCGGCTCGTTCTTGCTCCGTGTGCGATGACCTCGGCATCAGTGGATCTTTTTCGCGAGAGCGCCGCGATTGCGCGTGTGCGGGGGCTTCATCTGCACACGCACTGTGCGGAGACGACCGCGGAAAACGATCTCGCGGCCGCGCACTACGGCGAACGCCCATTGCCGTTTTTGGAAAAGATTGGCTGGGCAGGGGAGCAGGTGTGGTTCGCGCACGGAATTCATTTCAACGACGAAGAAGTCGCGCATTTAGGACGGCATCGCATGGGTGTGGCGCACTGTCCGTGTTCGAACATGCGGCTGGGTTCGGGCGTTTGCCGCGTGAACGATCTGCAACGCGCGGGCGCACACGTCGGCTTGGGCGTGGACGGCAGTGCGTCCAATGATTCCGGACATATGCTCAACGAAGTGCGCCAGGCGTTGCTGCTGACGCGGGTCGTTCATGGCGCTGGCGCGATGACGGTAGACGGTGCGCTCACTCTCGCCACGCGAGGCGGTGCGCAATGCCTCGGTCGCGACGACGACATCGGCTCGCTCGAAGTCGGGAAGTGCGCGGACATCGCAATTTTCCCAGCGACTGACGTGTTCAGTTCCGGCGCGGAGAATGTCGTTGAAGGACTCGTGCTATGCTTTCCGCGACAGGTGGAAACACTGATCGTGGACGGTTACGTCCGCGTGAAAGGCGGACAGGTTTTCGGACTCGATTTGCCTGTGCTGCTTGAGAAGCACGGGGCCATCGCGCGACGGCTGACGAGTTCGATCTGAGCGTAGCGGCAGGCCTCCGTGCCGGCCGGCGTTTGGAGATCGAAGTCTGGAGATCGACGTTCGTGGATCGTAGATTGGAGATCGGAACCGGACAGGACGACACGAAGGTTTGTGCGCCTTCGGAGCATCATCCCTCCGTTGAAAACCGCGGCGTTCCGATCTTCAAACTTCAAACTTCGATCTTCGAACTTCGAACTCCGATCTTCAAACTTCGACCTTCGATCCCGGCCGGCACGGAGGCACTGCCGCTACTGCTGAAGAATCCGCTTCAGAGCACGCCTGACTCGCGGAAACTGTAATGCCCGCGGCCCGACGGGTCGGCACCGACGCGACCGATGATGACGTGATCGATCAAGTCGATGTCCACGGCTTTCGCCGCTTCGCGGAGTTGACGCGTGAGTTGGAGATCGGCGGTGCTCGGCGAAGGATCACCGCTGGGGTGATTGTGCGCGCAGATCACGGCGGTCGCGGATTCGCGAATCGCCTCGCGGAACACTTCGCGCGGGTGGGCGAGGGCGGCAGTTGCTGTGCCCGAACTCACCTCGACGCGTTTCAGCAATCGATTCTTCCGATTCAAACACAGTACCCAAAATTTCTCCACCTGGAGACCTTGCACGAGTGGTTGGAGAAAAGAGCTGACGAGATCTGCGCGATTGAGCAGCGGTGCTTCGCCGGCGGGATGACTCGCGACGCGGCGAGCGATTTCCATGACGGTGACAAGCTGCAACGCCTTCACGTGACCGATGCCTCTGAGCCGCCGAAACTCCGGCTCCTTCCACGCAATCAATCCGGCGAGCGAACCGGCTTCGTTAATAAGTCGGGTTGAAAGAGTGAGGACATCCTGTCCTTGGGTTCCGCTGCGCAACAGCATCGCGAGCAATTCGGTGTCGCTCAAGGCAGTGGCGCCGAGGCGTTGGAGACGTTCCTGCGGACGATCACCGACGGCCATTTCCTTCAAGCGATTGCTGGCGGGGTATTCCGACGTGCTGGACACGTTGCGGTTATGGGCGAGCGAGCAATTAATGCCAGTTTTTAACAGTAATGTTTGTCGCGGAGTGCGGCCGTGTAGCCGTGCGTATTAGCGTGCGGATCGGACCGCGCCGTAAACGGTGTGGCTACAGACGAACGTTGCGCGGCGAGCGCGCCACCTACCCGATCGGAATCGGAGACCGCGCCGTAAACGGTGTGGCTACGAGGACCGAGGCTGGTTGGGGCGCGTGGGCTTTTTTTTGGACAGCCGGCGTTGGGTGACGCACGTTCACCGCCATGAATCCTCTCCGAGTTGTGGTATGGGGCGAGAACGTGCACGAGCACAAGAATGCGAAAGTTGCCGCGAACTATCCGAAAGGAATGCACGAGGCGATTGCCGAGGGGCTGCGCGAGTTTCTGCCGGGAGCAACCGTGGGGACGGCGACGCTGCAGGAGCAAGATCACGGGTTAACCGAAAAACGTTTGGCCG
>CBRAFL010000424.1:0-4402 GCA_967755055.1 uncultured bacterium | reverse complement strand
ATTTTCCGGTGGGCGCGGGCGAGACGATGGCAGGCGTATTGCGCGAGCAGGTGTATGCGGGCGCGCGCGAACGTTACGGAACCATTTCGGAAAAAGTTTCGCAACAGATCGAGAAGGAGCTGGGGTTGATCAACGAGCTGGGATTCCCGGGATATTTTCTGATCGTGTGGGACATCTGCAAATGGACGCGCGAGCACGACATCCTGATTCAAGGCCGGGGTTCGGCGGCGAACAGCATCGTGTGTTACGCGCTGCACATCACGTCGGTGGATCCGATTCGGAGTCAGCTGTTGTTCGAACGGTTTCTGAGTCGAGGGCGAATCGGCAAGGACGGACATCCCTCGTGGCCGGACGTGGATCTCGATTTGCCGAGCGGCGATTTGCGCGAGTCGGTGATTCAGGAAGTTTACCGCCGCTATGCTCCGCGCGGTGCGGCGATGGTGGCGAACGTGATCACGTATCGCGGTCGCAGCGTGGTGCGGGAACTGGGCAAGGTGATGGGACTTTCGGCGGACGTGATGGATCGGTTCTCGGCGCTTTATGCGAATGGCGATTTTCCGCACACGCTCGATCTCAAGGAGCAAGTTCAGCAGGCGGGATTGTCGGCGACGCATCCGCGCTTGCCGGCATTGTTGGATGTTTATCACCGGATGAAAGGTCTGCCGCGTCACCTCGGGCAACACTCAGGCGGGATGGTGCTCTGTCCCAATCATCTTGATACGGTGGTGCCGATCGAGCCGGCGTCGATGGTGGATCGCACGGTGGTGCAGTGGGACAAGGACGACTGCGAAGAGCTCGGGCTGGTGAAGATCGACTTTCTCGGGCTCGGGATGATGGCGGTGTTGCAGGACAGTCTGGCGATGAGCAAAGCGCGCGGCGGGCCGGCGACGCTGGCGGAAATTGCGGCGACGGATGATCCGGCGACGTACGCGAGCATGTGCGCGGCGGATACGATTGGAGTTTTTCAAATCGAGAGTCGCGCGCAGATGGCGACGTTGCCGCGTTTCCAGCCGAAAAATTTATATGATGTGGCGATGCAGGTTTCGATTGTGCGGCCGGGGCCGATTGTCGGGAAACTGGTGCATCCGCTGATCCGGCGGCGGCAGGGATTGGAGGACGTGACGTATCTCGATCCGAGCATCGATCACCTCGTGATTCCGACGCTCGAGCGCACGTGTGGCGTGATTTTGTTTCAGGAACAGATGCTGAAGCTGGCGATGGACCTTGCGGATTTTTCCGGCAGCGAGGCGGAAGAATTGCGACGGGCGATGGGGTTTACGAAAGGGCCCGAACGGCTGGAGCGCTCACTGGCGAAATTACGTCAGGCGATGCAGCGCAAAGGACTCACGGCAGCGGTCATCGACAAGGTCGTCGCGTCGTGCGAATCGTTCGCGGCGTATGGTTTTCCCGAGAGTCATGCGATCTCGTTCGCGCTGCTGGCGTACGCGAGCACGTGGCTGAAGGTGCACCGGCCGGCGGAATTTTATGCGAGTTTGCTGAATCATCAGCCGATGGGATTCTACTCACCGGCGACGTTGATTCAGGATGGCCGGCGACACGGACTGAAAGTGAAATCCGTGTGCGTGCAGACCTCGCAATGGGAGTGCACGGTGGAAAGCGACGACACGATGCGCGTGGGATTGCTTTATGTGAAAGGACTGCACGAGGCACGAGCGCGGGCGATGCTCGCAGCGCGGGCGGAGCGGCCGTTTGCATCGCTCGATGATTTTTTGGCGCGCACGAAATTCACGGCGGGGGAGCGACGCGCGCTGGCGTCGGTCGGCGCGTTGCAGGCACTCGCGGAGCACCGGCGGGCGGCGTTGTGGCAGGTGGAGGCGGCGTGGTCGGAGGAGGAAAGTTTATTTCAAAGTTCGAATGCGCACATCTCCGAGTTGTCGGTGAAGAGTAGCGCAGGCTTCCAGCCTGCATCCGGCAAAGAAGAAGGCAGGCAAGATGCCTGCGCTACGTTGGACGGTGGCGGCTCGGATGCGGTGCCGCTGGCGGCGATGACGCGCACCGAGCGGATGCAGGCGGATTTTCGTGGACTCTCGCTGACAGTGGGCGTGCATCCGATGACGCTGGTGCGCGAACGACTGCCGGATGTTTGGCGAGCAGACGATTTGCCGCTGGGCCGCGACGGCGATCGCGTGAAGATCGCGGGCAGCGTGATCTGCCGGCAGCGGCCGGGAACGGCGAAGGGATTTGTTTTTATTTCGCTCGAAGATGAAACCGGAGTCGCGAATGCGGTGGTGCGGCCAGACTTATTCGAGCAACGGCGAATGGTGATCAACGAAGAGCCGGCGCTGTGTATTGTGGGGCGGCTGCAAAACCAGGCTGGGGTGATCCACGTGAAAGCGGAAACGATCGAAGCGTTGAATCTGGCGGAGCTGCCGGAGCAGGCGTCGCATGATTTCCGGTGAATCCGATCCGCGGTTACCGCTAATGGGAATTCATCAATGGATGAATCCTTGCAACACCGCTGCGACCCATCGTCTCCGCAGGGAAATTTGGAGCCTGCTGATCGCAGGCTGGCGATACTCGGAGGGAGGAAACCGCTAATGGGATCAGCCAATGGGCAGATCCTTATGTCACCCTTCCGCCTGATCGGCTCCAGAATAGGTAATGGGGTCTGCTGATCGCAGACCGCGATCAGCGGGCTCCAATCACCTCAAGGCGCAGGCGACGAAGCGCGGCGAAGGGGTGATCGTTGCGGAAAATCCTTTTAGCGGTTCCCCAAGGTTCGGTTTTATTTCGAAGACACACCCTCATCTAAACCATTGCGCGAACTCAACGACGTCTCATAACCAGCGCGTTCTGGCTGGAGCACGCGTTTTTCGCTGGCGACAGCGCCAACCGTTCATGCTTTTCACGGGATGGTGCTGTAGCTGCGAACGGCGAATGCCTGGCGCAGCCCAATCAATTTCGATCTCTCACCCTTTCATGCTCACTGGCGAAATCCGCAGTAAAATCGATGCGCTCTGGAATGCTTTCTGGACCGGCGGAATTTCCAATCCGCTCGAAGTTATCGAACAGATTACCTATCTGCTGTTCCTCAAGCGGCTCGATGATTTGCACACCCTTGAGGAAAACAAAGCCGCGCGCCTGAAGCTAAAGAAGCTCGAGCGCCGCGTCTTCCCCTCTGGCAAAGACGCCAAGGGCTGCGCCTACGAGGATCTGCGTTGGTCCCACTTCAAGCATTTTGAGGCCAAGAAGCTGTTCGAAGTCGTGAACGATCATGTGTTCCCGTTCCTGCGCACGCTCGGCGGTGACGACTCGACCTACGCGCATCACATGAAGGACGCTCGGTTCACCATCCCAACTCCCGCGCTGCTGGCCAAGGTCGTGGACATGATCGATCAGGTGCCGATGGAGGACCGCGACACCAAGGGTGACCTCTACGAGTACATGCTCGGGAAGATCGCGAGCGCCGGGCAGAACGGCCAGTTCCGCACGCCGCGCCACATCATCCAGCTCATGGTTGAGCTCACCGCGCCCACGGCGAAGGATGTCATTTGCGATCCCGCGTGCGGCACGGGCGGCTTTCTCGTGGCGGCAGGTGAATATCTCCGCGAGCGCCATCCGGAAATCCTCCGCGACGCGAAGCTGAAGGAGCATTTCCATCATCATCTTTTTCACGGGTTCGATTTCGACAACACGATGCTCCGTATCGGCAGCATGAATATGCTGCTGCACGGTGTGGAGAATCCCGACATCCGCTACCGCGATTCCCTCGCGCAGGATCACGCGGGCGAGGAGGAAAAGTACACGCTAGTTCTCGCCAATCCGCCTTTTGCCGGATCGCTCGACTACGAGAGTTGCGCGAAGGATCTCCAGCAAATCGTGAAGACGAAGAAGACCGAGCTGCTCTTCCTCGCCCTGTTCCTGCGCTTGCTCAAGCCCGGTGGACGCGCCGCGATTATCGTGCCCGATGGCGTGCTCTTCGGTTCGTCCAACGCGCACAAGACGCTGCGCCAGCTCCTCGTCGAGGAGCAGAAGCTCGACGCGGTCATCTCGCTGCCCGGCGGCGTATTCAAGCCTTACGCGGGTGTCTCCACCGCGATTCTTCTTTTCACCAAGACCAACTCCGGTGGCACGGACCATGTGTGGTTTTACGACGTGGACGCCGACGGGATGTCGCTCGACGACAAGCGCACGGAACTCTTGCCGCCGGAAAAACTCGGCCCCGTGCCGAAGGTGGCGCTCACCGCTGACGAACACGCGAAGAACAATCTGCCGGACATCCTCGCGCGCTGGCGCTCATTGGTAGGGCGCGTTATCCCTAACGCGCCGTCAGGATCGACCTCGACCAACGCGGCAAACGGCCAATCCGCCAAGCCCGGCGGGTTAAGGATAACCCGCCCCTGGAGTTTGGCCAATTGGAATGTCGGTGTATCTAAAATTA
>CBRAFL010000423.1:0-4410 GCA_967755055.1 uncultured bacterium | reverse complement strand
CGCCGCGCTCCCCGGGGTGACTCAAGTGGCCGCGACCTCGAATCTGCCCGGCTTGGGCTCCAACACCCGCGATATCGAAATCGAAGGTCGCCCCAACCCCGACCCGAAACAACCACCGCGCGCATCAGTCATTGTTCAAACGGCAAATTATCTTTCGGCCATCGGGCTCCCACTTCTCACCGGCCGCGGTCTTGAGGAAATCGACGGCGATCCCGGTAAAGAAGCCGCGGTCGTCACGCGCGCGTTCGCGCTGCGGCACTGGCCCAACGAGTCCGCTGTCGGCAAACGCTTTCGGTTCGTCGAGAAGGATAAACCGGTCGTGTGGCTGACGGTGATCGGCGTCTCGGCAGACATCATTCAGAATTCGCAAGATGCCGATACTCCACCGCTCGTATTCATTTCGTACCGACAGGAGCCGTGGGGCTGGATGGCGTTGATGGTGCGCACATCATCCAATCCGACGTTGCTCGCCGGACCCGTCCGCGCGGCAGTGCAGGCGCTCGACCAGGATCTCCCGTTGTTTGAAGTGCGATCGCTCCCGACCGCGCTTGCACGCGAGCGTTGGTTTCTCACGGTGTTCGGGACGCTGTTCCTCGTGTTCGCGCTCACGGGTTTGCTGATGGCGTCCGTCGGAATTTACGCGGTCGTTGCACAGTCCACCAGCCGCCGCACGCGCGAAATCGGCATCCGCATGGCGCTCGGTGCGACGGCCGCCGCGATCATCCGCCTCGTGCTCTCCCGCGGACTTGGCCAGCTGGCGTTGGGACTCGTGCTCGGTTTAGCCGGAGCCGTGGCGGCCACGCGACTCATGGCCAAAGCCGGCTTCCTGATTCAGGTTTCACCCAACGATCCGCTTGTTTTCACCGCGATCACAGTGCTGCTGGTCATCATCGGTGTCGCCGCCTGTTGGTTACCCGCCAGACGCGCCGCCCGCATCCCGCCGACGGAAGCGCTGCGGACGGAATAAAAAATTTCGCTCTAAACAACAGTGCTTACGCGCCGGCATTTCCGATGCCGCAGAACATCGCCTGCGTAGCACGACGTAGCCGCACCGGTTCGGTGCGGTCCGCACACAAAATAGCCTGTGTAACAACGCGCGCGAACTGCGCTTGAGCAGAGCAAGCCAACACACCCCGCCCTTCGGGCACCCCTCTTGCTAGAGGGGACTTCGGCTGCGGTTGATTGGATTCCCCTCTAGCAAGAGGGGTGGCGCGAAGCGACGGGGTGTGTGGTCGGGAGATGATCCGCCTCAACCCTTCGTCTTGTAGCTCTTCGAATGTCCGCTCGACGGCACGCTAACCGTATAATTTTTCCCATCAGCTGAGACGTTCATCTTAATCACGTTCGCAGGGCATTTCGCAGCATCAGCACCAGTAAGATTCTCGTGATTGGCGACGAACTCCGCTGGAGCGTTCTGTTCCGCGGGTACGTTGTAGCTCTGGTGAACCTGATACAACGCCTGTACGGATTTCGCGGAGCGTATCGCCGAAAAAGTGCCGGCCTGCCCACCTTTCTTCGGACCATTGTTCATCACCACGACAGTCGGCTCGAGACTTTGCACAAGCACAGGATTATTGCTCACCTCGAGTCCGTGGTGGTTGGTTTGATACACGTCAACCACGCCGGCCAGATTGTAAGGCGTGACGAGCCGCTCCTCGAGGTTCCAGGTCAGATCCCCGCCGTCGAAGAAGCGAAATCCGCCGAACGATAGTACGAACACCGCGCTGTTCGCATTGTCGCTTGTGTCCTTGTCTTTTGCCGCGACCGATCCGGTCAGTGGATTCTTCAGCTTTTGCTGCGCCGCTGCCGGATCGACAAATTTCTGATCAGCAGCGAGGCAGCGCAGTTCGAGTCTGGGCGTCCCCGCGGCGGTCTTCAACGGGATCATCATTCCAGGAGCGAGCCGCTCACGTTTCGCTGCGATTTCGCGGTAAGGTTTGATTAACAATGGAAACGTCGACGGTGTCTTACCATCGGGATCACCGGCCGGCATTTCGCGTTCGTAGATCGTCTCAATTGGAAGCTGTTGCGCGACCTCCGCCGCCCCGCCGAAGTGATCGAGGTGAAAATGCGTGAGCAGCACGTAGTCGATCTTCGTCAGCCCCGCGGCCTTCGCAGCGGCAATGATCCGACCTGAGTCGCGCGGACCAGGATTGCCGGTATCGATGAGCACAGACTCGTTTGCCGGCGTGACGATCAGCGTCGATCCGCCGCCTTCAGAATCGATCCAATACACATCGAGCGTTTTGGTTTTCTGATCAGCGCGGAGACCGATGGCAAAGAGCGTGCAAACGACGAACACGGTCAGGAAGAGACGTGCGGGATTTTTCATGGGTGGAAAGGTCGAGGAAGGAAGGACGGTGGGGAACTAATTCGGCCGTCCGAAATTGTGTTTATGCTGAAAGGCAGGTTCAGGATATTTGTTTCCGGATCAAACATTGTTCTCTCTGTTTTCGGAGGTAGCATTTATTCATGCGATTCATTCAACGCTTCGCCGGTTTCTTTTTCATTATCCTGTTCGCCGCAGCGCTGGGCGCTGAAACATCGCCAGCGACTCCGCCCACGCCGGGACGCGTAAAATCACTCAAGATCACGATACTCTCCACCATGCTCGCGGACCTGGCACATGGCCCGACGCTTGGTGAGTGGGGTTTCTCGGCTCTCGTCGAAGCTGACGGACACCGCATCCTCTTCGACACCGGCGCACACACAGATGTCGTCCGGCGCAATGCAGAGGCGATGAAGATCGACCTCTCCACCGTCCCCGATGTCGTGCTGAGTCACTCGCATTGGGATCACGTCACGGGCTTTCTTCCGCTGCGGCAAGCCGTGATGGTTAAGTCGCCCACTGCCCTCGCCCGCACCCACGTTGGTGAGGGCATGTTCTATCCTCGCACGATTCTGAACACGGGCCTGCCCGATAATCCCGTCCTCTTGCAGAAGCCTGACTACGAGCGCACCGGCGGCGCATTCATTGTGCACGACAAAGCCGTACAACTCTATCCCGGCGTCTGGCTGACTGGTCCCGTGCCGCGCAAATATCCGGAGCGCAATTGGAATTCCGCCGGCGTGCAATTGATCACCCCCAACGGTCCCACCGAGGACAACCTCCCCGAGGATATGTCACTGATCTGCGACACCGACGCCGGCCTCGTCGTGCTCACGGGTTGCGGCCACGCCGGAGTCATCAACATCATCGACCACGCGCGCAACACTGTCCGTCCGGCGCGGATACACGCGCTGATCGGCGGCCTGCATCTCTTCAACGCGAAGTCAGAGACCTTGCAGTGGACTGCGGATAAACTTCGGGAAGTAGGCGTCGATTATTTTCTCGGCGGCCACTGCACCGGCGTCGAAACCGTGTATCGCTATCGCGGCGACCTCGAATTGGATCGCGCGCATGCGGTCGTTGCCGCCGTGGGATCAAGCTTTGAGCTCGGCAAAGGCATCGATCCCGGCTTGATCGCTCGATAATTGGCGAGCGCGAGTGCGCGCGAGTCCCGCTCCTCCTGGAGCGGGCTACGTCCTGCTCCCTTACTTCTTCTCCGCCACTTTCTCTTTCGCCGCCTTTTCCTTCGCAGTGCTCATGGTGGCTCGCTCCGCAGGATCGAGCCGGCCGTCCTTGTTGGAATCATACAGCGCCAGCTCTTGCTTCGTGGTGGTCAAGTCCAACGCCTTTTCCTTGGTCGCCTCGGCCGCCGCTTTCGTTTTCTCCGCGACAACTTTTCCGGCCTCCACGGTCTTATCGGCGACGACCTTGCTCACCTCGACCGTCTTGTCCTTGGCCTTGATCGCAGCTTCCTTGCTGGCGGCGTAGGCCTCTTTGGATTTTTCCTTGGTCACCTCTGCGGCGTGTTTCGTGCCGGCCGCGGCTTTGTCGTAAAGCGCTCCCGATTTCTCCTTCGTCGCAGCCGCCGCTTTCTTGGTCGCCTCGGCCACCTCGTGGGCGGTTTCTTTCACAGCTTCCTTGGCTTTTTCAACTTTGCTCTCCTCGGCGCGCAGGCCAACCGACGCGCAAATGAATAGAACAGCGAGACACGAAACGATGGATTTCTTCATAGTGATAGCTGGAGCGGAATGACGGAGTTGAATCACAGACAATTGGAATTTCAGAGCAATGAAGTGAGATGGTTCTCAAGGCGAATTGATCCGTCTTTGTTTCAACACAGCTGTTTTTTCAATCGCACTGCGTTAGGCAATTTAGTCGGGTTCAGTATCGTCGCGTCTGCTGAGATGGAGGACTGAACCCTCCCGCAAACTCTGGCAGGCCAGACCCATTTGCCGACGAAGACGAGTTGTGTCACACGTAGCGGATGGTGACCACTGGCCAGTTCCCGGACGAGATGAGTGACGAGGGCGAGTTCGCGCGACAGGACGATGCGTTTCGCGATTGGGTTTCGAACGATGGTT
>CBRAFL010000422.1:0-4446 GCA_967755055.1 uncultured bacterium | reverse complement strand
ATAGCAACAGCAGCGACGCGATCCACGCTGCGGTAGTTCTGGGTTTTTCAGGGTAGGGTTTCATGGTCAAAGAAGAAAGCGGTTGGGCCAAACGCGCTCCAACAGGAGCGCTTCCGAGGGAATAGCTAAACGGTACGCATCAGATCAGAGGTATATCGAGCAAACGTTTGCGCTAATTGCGTAGAGTCACGATGGGCTCGCGAAAACCTATTTTTCAACGCGGGCGCCGCCGACTTCGAAACTCCCGATTCCGGCGGATAATGCCACCACAACGACACCCTGGGTGGAATCCAACCGCGGACAGCTGCAGGGGAAAAACGGGGTGAACTGAAGCATGATTACTCTTGCGAGGCGGGCGGGGTGGACGTTTCTAGGGGTCGAGCAAACGTTTGCACGCGGCATCGTTTTTATTTTATTTCGCGTGTCAACTTTTTTGGCGTCGCCCAGCCTTAATTAAATCCATGCAGTGCCCCTTCCGCTTTCTTTCCCCTGAACAGGTCTCGCTCGGCGGCCTGCTCGGGCGGGCGCTTAACGTGAGCTTCACGGGTCACCTCACGCAGTTCATCCAGAACGAAACCAGCAAACCCATCGCGCTGTTCTGCCCCGATCACGTGGCGCACAACCACGAAGGGGATTGGTATGGAGAGCACGCTGGCAAATGGCTTTTCGCCGCAGCGCGCGCCGCCAACCGAACTGGCGACTCCGGTCTCGCCACCAACGTGCGCCGCGTCGCGGATTATCTCTCGAGCGTGCAAGGCCTTGATGGCTACCTCGGAACCTACGCACCGGAACGTCGTTTCATGCACCAACAGCCACCGGGTCCGCGTACGTGGGACGGCGCTCCGGGCCAGCGCACCTGGGACATTTGGGTGCACAGCTATTTAATTCTTGGTCTCCTCGAAACGAACAAGTTCTTCCCTCACCCCGCGCATCTCGCGGCCGCGCGCCGTATCGGTGATCTCTGTTGGGAAACGCTCACCACCCAGGGCATCAACATCACGACGCTCGGCAATCACCACGGCCTGTCGGCCACGGTGCTACTCGATCCGGCGGTCGAACTTTATTTCGCGACCGGCGAAAAACGCTATCTGGATCTCGCGTTGCTGATTCTCGAGCAGGCCAATCAACAACCCGCGCTCGAGCTGCTCGATCAATCACTCGCCGGCACCGATGCCGCGGCCATCGGAACCGGCAAGGCGTATCAGCTCTCATGGAATCTCGTCGGCATCGCCAAGCTCTACGTCGCGACCAAGGACACACGTTACCTGCGAGCGGTGCAGACGATGTGGGAAAACATTCGCCGCTATCATCTGACGCTCGGCGGCGGACCTTGGGGCGGCGTCGCTCACCGTTCACGCGAAGTCTTCAACACTCAGATTGCTTTTAGCCCTTACGGTTACGTGGAAACCTGCTCCACGTTTTCGTGGATTCAATTGAACCGGGAGTTGCTCGCGATCACCGGCGAAGCGACCTACGCCGACGAAATCGAGAAGTCCGCGTACAATGATTTGCTCGGCGCCCAAGCTCCCGGCGGTGACAACTGGTGCTATTATTCTTTCCCGAACGGCAAACGCGTCTTCACGACGTATTGGCGTTGCTGCAAATCGAGCGGCCCCATGGCGCTCGAAGAACTTCCGTGTAGTGCCTATAGCGTGACACCTGCCGAGGACATCGCCGTGAATCTTTACGGCCCCGGTGAAGCCAGGATTCAGACGTCGATCGCCGGCAAAGTGATCCTGAAACAGGATACGCGTTATCCGTTCGACGGCACAATTCGCATAGGCGTCACCACGGAGCGGACCACGACGTTTAGCATTCTGATAAGAATCCCGAGTTGGGCCGAGCACGCCGCCCTACGAGTGAACGGCGCCGATAGCGCGTTCGCCGCGACTCCGAACACTTATGTTACGTTGCGCCGTGAATGGCGATCGCAGGACAAGATCACGTTGGATTTTCCGATGCAGCCGAAACTGCACGAACGCTCCAATCGCAACGTGCAGGAGTCGCGCGCACCGGATGGCAGCGCCGTCAGCCAGGAAGTCTTGCGCTTCGATTATGCAGCGATCACGCGCGGTCCACTCGTTTACTCGACGGGGCTGATCGACGGATTCAAGACAGAGGAAACGGTGCGCCTGCCCGACGATCGCAGCGCTATATCGCTCAAAGTCCTGGACGTTCCTGAAGGAGCAGAAGGACCGGCGATCCAGCTCGATCCTGACTATCGCCCGCCACTGACGTTCCTCCCCTACTACGAAGCCGGCGGACGCAGAGACGGAACGTGGCGGCTGACCTGGTTACCGTTGGCGCCGAAGACGGCGCCGTAAAGTAACGGAGCGCGATTCAGAAAGTGTGGCTGCGAGCGTGAGCGAGTGGACGATCGAATTGTAGGTAGCGTGCTCGCCGCGCTACAGATGACGAACGTAGTGCGGCAAGCGCACTACCTACACTGCACAGCGAGTTCTCAAACAGCTTCAGCTACCACCAATAAAACCGCTGGCTCGGATCGGCGGAGGGACGACCTCCGTATCGTCCGTTTCCGATCCTCGGTCCACACGGAGGTGGACCCTCCATTTCCGTGCAGCGGAGCTACTCCCTCTCCTTCAAAAACCGCTCCACCTCCCGCCGCGTCGGCATCGAATCCGCCGCACCACGCTTGGTAATTGAAAGCGCCGCAACCGCGTTTCCGAAATGCGCCGCCGCCGGAACACCGCCGGAAAAACGCACCAACCCTGCGGCGAATCCACCACAAAACGCATCGCCCGCCCCGGTCGTATCGACAACCCGGATGCCGGTGTGCGCCGGAATAAAAAGATACGACGACGCCTCCGAAACGAAGCAACCCCGGCTCCCCAGTGTCACTATCACCGTGGGCACACCGACCGCGCGGCACAGCTCGTGAAGCTCCACCCACACCAGCGCACGCAGTGCCTCTTCATCAAAATTCTCGCGCCGAATATGCGGGAGTTGCCGCACGAGCTCGACGAACTCGCTCTCATTGGGGATAAGAATATCGACGTACTTCAACAGCGTCGACTTGAAGTCCGCCCGCATCGGAGCCGGGTTGAGAATGGTGAGAATTTTTGCACGTCGTGCCGTTTTGAGTACGTGCGTTGTTGTCGCGAGGTTCGACTCGAGCTGAACCACGACAACCTTCACCCCTGAAAACAATGTCTGCGGCACGTCGGCCGGGGCGATCTGGGCGTTCGCGCCCGGCTCGATCACGATTTGGTTTTGCCCGTCCTTGTTGATCAAGATCACCGCCGTGCCCGTAGCCTGCTCGGACTTCGCGACGAGACGACAACCGATACGTTCCTTGCGATAAAAAGCCTGCACCCGCTCGCGGAATGAGTCGTCACCCATCGCGCCGAGAAAAAAAGTTCGCGCTCCCGCGCGTCCGCTCGCAATCGCCTGATTCGACCCCTTGCCGCCCTGTCCCACACTCAGCCGCGCCATGATCGTCTGGCCGCCCGTGGGGAAATTTTCGCAGGAGAAAATCATGTCCTGCATGATGCTGCCAACAACGACGACTTGGGGTGGAGGGGTCATGTTCAAACCGAAAAATGAGAGTTTCGCCCTCGCCGGCTTCGGCTGATCAGAAGACTGGACGGACTTTGGACGAACCTTGGCTTAAATCCGCGCAAACGTTTGCGCGCGATTTCGCTCGGGTCAAGTATTCAGTGCAACGCACGTAGGTTGTGTTCGCGAAATAAAGACCCCCGGAACCAAGATGGGATCGCTAATCGGATTATTCCCAATGGGGAAAATCTTTATCCGGCGGCTACGGCTAATCGCCTGCGCTTGTGACCGGGGTCCACTGATCTCCGTCTGCGATCAGCAGACCCACCATTTTATTCCGGAGGCGATCAGCCGTAGGGGCAACATACGGATCTGCCCATTGGCAGATCCCCATTAGCGGTTTCCTCCCTCCGACTCTTTGAAGCCGCACCTAACAGGATTTCCGAATGATCAGATTCGGCAGCAGCTTCAAACTCGTCGCCGGCCGGCCCGGTTCCTCGATTCGCTTCAATAACAATTCCGCCGCGCTCTTCCCCACTTCATATGCCGGCTGCCGCACCATCGTCAGCGGCGGATTAAACACTCCTGCGAGCGGCAACTCGTCAAAGCCGACGATCGCCACCTGCTTGGGAATTTTCAAACCGCGCGCCGCGATCGACTCGAGCGCCCCTTCCGTCATCAGCCCGTTGCAAACGAAGAGCGCGGTCGGCGGATTCGACAAAGCCAGCAGTTCTTCCGTCAGCCGCTGCCCGCTCTCCTGCTTGTAATCACCGAAGCGTAATAGATCCGTCTTCACAACTAAGCCCGCCGCGGCGTGAGCATCTTTATAGCCGCGAAGTCGTTCGCGTCCCGTCGAGGAATCCGCCGGGCCGCCAATCAAGCCAATCCGCCGATGACCTTGCTTGATGATGTGCTCGACCGCGGCGAACG
>CBRAFL010000421.1:0-4452 GCA_967755055.1 uncultured bacterium | reverse complement strand
GAGGGACGGCAGAAGATCGGCATAGTCGGGATGACCCACGGTGCGGCTGACGCCACCACGAAAGACGAGGTTCCGGTTGATGTGCGGCGTGTATTTGAAAGTGATGGACGGGTACCACTCGGCATAATCCAGCCCAACCTTCGCGAGCTTGGAACGCGTGTTGGCCAGGCTCTGCGCCTTGGCATCGATGTCACGTTTCTCCCAGCGAATGCCGCCGACCAGCAGTAAGTCGCGCGTGACGTTGACGTCGGCGCGGAGGAAGAGCGCGTTATTTTTTTCCTCGAACTGGCGAACATCGTTCGTGATCACACGGCCCAACGTGGACTTGTAAGCGTCCCAAACTTTAAACGGGTCGGGCGCTTGATAGGAACCGAATCCAAAGGCGACGTCGCGCGTGTAGTTCGGATCGACGAGCGCGGCGAGGGCAGCGCCGGTCGTGGCGGGAATGGTGCCGACGATTCCGCCTCGGCTGATATAACGCAGCACGTCATCGGACGCGAAGCCCGCCTCGAGCTTCACGGGCACTGGCAGGTGATCGATCTCATACGTGGTGTTGCCGCTGACGCCCTGTTTCGTGTCCAACGCGGTGAACGGGCGGGATTGAAAATTTGTGCCGGTCGCGGTGTTGCTGAACGTGTAATTTCCGAGGCTACGGACAAAATCCAGCGGGACAGCCGCGCCGGTCGTGCTCTTGAGCGTGATGGTGGGCATCTCGCCATTGATGCCGGCGATATTGAACGAACCGTAGGTCGTCGCGCTGGGCGTGATCACAGACGTCGAGGAGATGAAGCCTTTTTGGATATCGCGGTACTGACCGTTCGCGCGCGAGTAGTAGGTGGTCAGTGAGAACTTGGACGTCGGGCTGAACTCATGACTGAGCGTGGCGTTGGAGTGGTAGGTGGTGCCGTATTTGTTTCGATAGAGGAAAATATTCTGAATGCTGCTGATCGTGCCCGGTGCGGAGGTGTAGTTGTCACCCGACGCAGAGCCGCCGCCATAGACAATGGGGCTGCCCGCGTTGCCCAAGGCGAAGCGTGGGCCGCGTTGCGTGAAGTTGAGATCGTACCAATTCCACTGGCCGGAAACGGAGAGCTTTGTTGTGTCGCTGATGAGATAGTCGACCTTGGTGGCGAACGCTTCGCGATGGGTCAGCTTTTCCTCGCTCGTGATCGAGTAGGTGGCGAGCTGGGGCTGGCTGGTAAAAATCGTCGGCAACGTGGCGCTCGAGGTCTGATACCAGATCGCGGTCGTGCGTGGTGAGTCGTCGTATTTTTCGGAAAGACGGTAGTTGAAATTGATGCCGAGCTTCGAGGTGACGCGGCGCGCATAGTTCAACTCGAGACTGGGGCGGATGGTGTATTCCTTGTTGTGACCCCAGACGCCGCCTTGTTTCGAGAGCGAGAGATTCGTGCTCGGAGCGGAGAGCGATGCGTTGTACGTGAAGCGTTGCACGCCTTCGCTATCGAAGGCGCTTTTCGTGACGAAATTGACGAAGCCGCCGGTCGAGCTCGCAGGGATGTCGGGCGTGACGGTTTTGAAAAGCTCGGTGGTCTCGACGTTGTTCATCGCGATCTGCTCGAACTCGAAGCGGCGCGTATCGTCCTGTGACGACGTGCCGGCCATCGGCGTGCCGTCGACGGCGACGATCGTGAACGCAGTGCTGAGACCGCGCAGGCTGATGCCGCGAGCATCGTTGACGTTGTAATCAATACTGACGCCGGGGAGAAATTTCAGGTACTCGCCGACGTTCCCTTCGCTGACCTCGCCGAATTGATCGGCGGCCACGACCATTTTTGACTGCACGGAAATTTTCTGAAGCGCCATTGCCTGCGCGACGCCTTCCTTGAGCCCGGTGACTTTAAATTCACCGAGGGTGAAGACTTCGCCGCTCGTGAGACGCACGGCGAGAGTGGCGGGTTGGCCGGCGGCGATCGTTACGCTTTCGCTCTTTTGTTCGAGGCCGGGATAACGGACGACGATCGTTTGAGTTCCAACGGGGACACCGCTTAAGGAGAATGCACCGTCGCGTCCCGTGGTGGTAACGACGTTGTTTCCCTCGAACGAAACCTCGGCGCCTTCAAGATACTTGCCGGAAGAGGAGTCGATCACGGTGCCGGTGACGGTGCCGGTTGGTCTGCTCTGCGCTCGCACGTTGGGGGCGAGCGCGACGAAGAAAACCAGAGCAAGAAATGAGAGCAATCGGTGGAGAAAACCTCTGAGGACGACGGAGGCGAAGGACTGATTAATCATTGGGATGGGTGTGGCTGGGTGCGTTTGGGTGGACAACGAGAGGGGGAAGCGCGTCGACGGCAGGGCCAAGGCGCGCGTCGGTTACGCGCGTTTTTCGGCTATACTGGACCGGCGAGGGGTGTCGCTCCGTTCAGGGCGGAGCGGTGGCGCGTTCGAAAGTGAAAACTTGCTGGCAGTGCGCGAGGACGGGACGGCCCTTTAAGAGCGGTGGAGCAAAACGCCATTGGCGGATGGCTGCGGTGGCAGCGGCATCAAGAAGTGGATACGGGCTGGAAACGCCCGACGGCATTCGCACGGCGCCCGTTTCATCGATATAAAAATCGATGGTCACCCGTCCGCGCATGCCCTGATCACCCCATTCTTTCGGGTAAATGGGAGCCTGGACGTGCTGTGGTGTAGGGATGCGATCGAGCGCAATCAGGTCGTGGGCTTGGTAGGCAAATTTCTCGCCCAAAGGATCGCGCGTCTCGAAAACGGGTGGGTCGGTGCGTTGGTAGAACAAGATTCCATCAACGCCGAAGTTGATTGAGCAGTCTGCGACGGTGCCAACGGGTTCGCCATTCAGCCGTGCGGGCTCGAAACGCCATTGGCGGATTGCGACGAGGGCTGCGTCAGCAAATTGCTTGTGCGTGTAGCCGATGACGAGTGTGTCGACCAGACGACCCTCGGAATTGATATCCAAAAGAATCCGCGCTTCTCCATGGTTGATCCCATCGCGCAGCAGCGTCACCGGAAACTGGATCGACGTGTTGCGGTGAATTTTGAAACCCGACTCAACCCCTGCCGCTTCAGCGGCGTGAGTGACGGTGATTAGAAAATACACGGCAAGCAGTAGGATACAGCGGTGGATTTTCATGAGGGTTGCCGGGGCCATAACACCGCCGTTGAAGAAACTCCGTCACAAGTCGTGGGAGAATAAGGAAGTCCAGTGCTTTACGCCCGCGAAGACGGCGGAGCTTGGGGCATAATTTACCCATGGGGGAATCATCGAAGCGACCATGAGACATGTTAACTCCGAGTTAATCAGGCCGTCGCATGAGAAAGGTATTGAGGAATGTGCCGATAGAAGGGCAGAACGCGCTCCGCACGCCCGTAACTTCACAATTCCGCATCGGCGGAGAAAGCGACGGTCGAGCGACAAAACCACTCACCGATCCTCCACCACATGCTCCCCAGGCTTTTCCTCGCGCTCGTCGCTTTCGGATTATCTGCGGGTGCGAGCGTCTCCGCTCAGGAAACATTTGTCGGCAGTTTTGCGGAGCCAAAGGATGGCGGTAATCTCGACACCGCGCTTTCGACATTTGATGGGACCACTGCGGTGATCGTTCCTCGCGCCCACGCCAATGAAGCGGTCGGCGGTGAAACGCGTTGGCGGAACGTGCTTTTTGCGATTCGCGGCGTAAAAGGCCGCAGCCCTGCGTTCCTTCTTCCGCTGATGTCGCCCGGAAGTGGCAAAACGATTCTCTCGGACGACTTGGGATCGTTTCAAAAGATCAAACTCGTCTGGAGTTACGAATCCAACGCAGTGAAGTGGAATCATTTTGACCAGCACACCCGCACCGGAACGAGTGCAGACTGCTGGAAAATCGAGGCGAAGAATAACACGCCGTTTGAACAGGACGTTGTTTATGTTTCGATCAACGAGCATTTTCCCGTCGCCGATTTCTACGACTGGCTCGAAGCAGATGTCTTCACTCATCCGCTGGTGAAGCCAACGCCGAGTGAAGCCAAACCCGGCACCTTTGTGATCGGTTACCAATCAGGCGCCATGGCATCGGATGCTTTTAGTCGCGCAATTCCGGACATGCCGCTGTTTGGGTTTGTAATCAAAGATCCCGCAGCCCGTGGCACGAAGCTCGTGATGCTGGTCAGCGGGCAACATCCTTACGAAGGGCAAAACAAAGTGGCACTGCAGGCGGCGGTTGACTGGATCCTTCATTCAACGACCGCGGAAGCGAAGGCGTACCGTGCGCACTACACCACGGTTGTTTATCCTTTCGTGAACCCGACCGGGGAGCTCGCCGGTCTTTGGCGCGGAACAGCTTGTCAGCCTGGCAAGGATACGAATCGCAACTGGGATACCAACGAGACCGTTCCCGCACATTACCGCGGGATCGACACGGTCATCGTTCACAAGAACGCGATGAAGAAAGACATCGCCGCGCTCGGTTTGGGCGAACCGTATGCGGTATTTGATTACCA
>CBRAFL010000420.1:0-4461 GCA_967755055.1 uncultured bacterium | reverse complement strand
GTTATTTGTTGGTGGGGGGCCCGCCCGCCCCCCTCGGGGGGGGGTGTGCTAAAGGGGGGGGGGGCCCCCCCGCAACCTACGCCGAAAATCGCGGCACGGCGGGACGTACGCCAGAGGCGCACAAGCCTCGCCCTGCTACCGATCCTGACGCGCACACACGTGGCCATGCACGCAGCGCAGTCCGACTCTTGCATCGCGCGCATTCCCTGCGTGAATGCGGACGTGTCGCGCGCCCTGGCCGAATTCACCTTGGACGAACTTGAGCAGCAAATCGCTGCTTGGGGTTACAAGCCCGTGCACGCCACACGCGTGCTGCGGGATTATTATGCACGCGGCGGCGAGCTCGTTGCCGATGAACAGGGCTTGCCGTTGCCGAAAGAATTACTCGCTCGATTGCAAAGTGAACTGCCCGATCGTGCGGCGACGCTTGCGGTGCGACAAGTGGCGGATGACGGCACGGCGAAATTGCTTTTGCGATTCGCTGACGCTCGCACCGTCGAGACGGTGCTGATGCCGGATTTCCGTCCGGATCGCGCAGCAGGTTGTTTGTCGTCACAGGTGGGTTGCGCGATGGGTTGCGATTTTTGTGCGACGACGAAGACCGGTTTCGAGCGGAATCTGACGTCGGGCGAAATCGTTGAACAATTTCTCAGACTTCGCCACGAAGCGGCTGCGTCACGTCGTCGGCTTCAGACCATCGTGTTCATGGGCATGGGTGAACCGTTGCTCAATTTGGATGCCGTGCTCGAAGCGATACATCGCATCGCTGATAATCGTATTGGCGGACTCGGCTGGCGTCAGATCACGGTTTCAACGGTCGGCATCATTCCGGGCATCGACGCGCTCGCGGCCACAGGATTGAACATCAACCTTGCCGTTTCGCTGCACGCGCCGGACGACATGACGCGCGCGCGGTTGCTGCCAATGGGAAAGCGTTTCGCGATCCAGGAAATTCTCGCGGCGGCCGATCGTTTTCAGGCGAGTCGCGGGCGACCCGTGACGATTCAGTATTGTTTGCTGAAAGGCGTGAACGATTCCGTCGATCACGCCCACACACTGGCGTCGGTCCTGGGCGCGCGACGGATGCACGTGAATCTTTTGCGCTATAATCCCACGGGTCTCAGCCTGCGCGGAATCGCCTATGAGCCGACGGATGACGCCACGGCGGAGGCGTTTGTCGCTGAGCTGAGATCGCACCGGGTCGTCGCACATTTCCGTCGATCGCGCGGGCCGGATATCGACGCGGCGTGCGGGCAATTGCGTCGGCGGGTTGGGGCCGGAGCGTGAGCGCGCGAGGGATTGAGTGAGTAGCGGCAGGCCTCCGTGCCTGTCCGTGGTTCGAAGATCGAAACCGTAGCAAACGGACGACACGGAGGCCGTCCCTCCACTCGAACACAGCAGGCGCGGAGGCACTGCCGCTACATCAGAACTTTCTGGCAGTCGGGAAGATGATGCGTATGATCCGAATCAGGTAAGGCAGCTGACATCTTACGGTGCCGGCTTTTTTGAAAAACGCGTTCGCAACGGTTCCGGTTGATCATCCCCACATGAACGACAACGACCTGCAGGCTCTCACCGCTCCGAAGAAGGCTCGCGTGGAAATTATTCCACTCATCGACGTCATCTTCTTTCTCCTCGCCACGTTTGTTCTGTTTACCCTCTCACTGAATAAAATTGCGGCAATCGATACGCAATTTCCTCAGCCGGTTCGAAATCCCGAGCCGATCGACAACACCGTCTATATCCAAGCTTCGACTACGGACACCTTTTATTGGAAACAGGGGCGCCACTCCGCGCCCGAGCTGATTTCTGCTCAGGAAATTGCGCCGCGGCTGACCGATTATGCGCGACGCGTGCGAGATGCACGGGTGCTGATCCGCGGTGACGACAAAGCGAAATTCGGCGCTGCGGTGAGCCTGCTTGATGCCGTGCGCAAAGCGGGCATCGCGAAAGTCTCAATCGAGACGGTGGTCGGCACGACGGGAAGCTGAGACTTCTGGAGAGACCGAAACTAACCTGAAGATGTGATTTTCGGAGTAGAGTAGGTCTCCGAGTCTTCGCTCGCTACGACGCGTGGCCTCGCGGGCCTCTCTACTTTTTTTTCATCATCTCGGCTCGCGCAGAGTCGAGTCGGGCGCGTTCTTTGGGCGTGAGGCTCTGGAAGCCGGATTGCGCAATCTTATCCAGCAGCGCATCGACTTCGGCCATGGCGCTCTGATTCAGGGCTTTTCCGGCGCGTGATTTTTCTGACGTGCGCGACAGCGATTCAGTTGGCGTCGCATTTCGTGAGCGGCTGAACGATGGCAGCGTGAATTGGCCTTGTTGATAGCGGACGAAAACGAACGCGAAACCGACGGTGGTCCAGAGGGAAACGAGTGCGGGGAGATCGCGATCGCTCAGTGCGATCAGGGTATTGATTCCGACTAAAATGAATGCGAGCCACTTCGCGAGGATGTTGAAGAAAAACGAAACGTTTGGATAGAGGGTGGCGAAAGCGATAAACAACGCGAACGCTCCGACTCTCCCTGCGAGAGCGGTGGGTTGCCAGAGACCAATCCCGGTGAGAACGAGAGGTGCGGAAAAGTACACGCCTGAGTAGAACAAGAGGAATTTCCTCAGGCCGAAAAACTTCTCCAACTCGCGGCCGAACCAGCCGATCATGAACATATCGATCACAAACCAGAGACTGGGCGGATTATAAAATCCGTAGGTGAAAAATCGCCACACCTCACCTTTGAGAACGCGTCCACTTTGAAACGGGAGCCACGCCAATAGCTCTTGCGTGTGTGAGAACTGGAGGATTGTCGTGGCGAGCATCGACAAGACATAGGCCAGCACGACGGCATGCGCGGCGTACACCGCATGGCCGCGAATCCAAGTGAGAGGCTGGTGTTCTTCAGAGGAACCGTAGCTGTTCATGGGAGAGAAGAGTCGCAGATCGGCGAATACGGATCCGAAGCCGCTCCGCTTTGTACCGCGGACTCAGCGGCACGGCCGATCGGACAGAAGATTGCGAAGATGGCAAACGAGCGCATGAAGGAAGGGGCGGGTAAGTCCTGAAACTGGGCCACAGAATCGTGGAGAACGCGATTCGTGTCGTTGACGATATTTCCTAATTTCGACAGGCGTTTCTCGGTTCCGGCCCGCCGATTTTTTAAAAAAATATGTCGGAGACGCGGCGCCATCATGGGGCAAGATAAGGCTCGATGGGTCGAAACCCTTTGCGAGTGCACGCAAGATCGCGCGGTGCCGATGAGGCGAACAAATAGACGGCGTATCCGCCGAAGCCGCCGCCGCAATATTTCCAGGCGAGCGGTCGAACGTCCGCCGGAAGAACCTCACGGGCAGTGCCGGTTGCTTCTAAATCTCCGGGCAGCGGTGTCATGCCTTCTTTTCGTTGCACTGCGTATGATTGCCGCACGCCGTCGGCCAGTAGTGTGAGATCACTGCGCCACACGGCATCGCGCGCCGTTGCCCCAGCTCGCTCGATGGCGTCGTAATCGCGTGGCAATTGAGCGGCGGCAGGCGTGTCGTGCGGCGTGCCGGTCCAATAGAGAGCCAGGTGCCCGCGCAGGAATGCGCCGTTATGTTTTATTTCCAGCTCTGGCTTCAAGCCGCTGCGCCAGACGCAAAGTCCGCCCTCTGAAATCACTGCGGGATCCTGCCAGCCCACGCCGAGATCGATTTCCGAAACCACGCCGTCTTTTCCGTTCAACAGCGCCCATGCTCCGCTGCCGCCCAAGCCTGCGTTGCGTTCATAGGGCCAGTCGCGCAACGAAACCGTCGGCGAAATCGCACAGTTGACGACGTACGCACCGGGCCGGGAGAAGCGTGGCACATCCAGCCAGCCGCCGGCGAAATCCACGCGCAGCGGCGCCTTTTCGGGCGCGCGAATAAACCGTACGATTTGCGAAGTCGAAACCGGCGAAAATTGTGGCGGTGTTTTCGGCAACACCACATAGCGAGCGCCCACCTGGGCACACAGTGCGCGTTTCAGCGGTCCGTATTTGTCATCCTCAGTGACGGCGAGGATATCAGGACGCAGCTGCAGGAAGTGCTCGCGAAAATCCAATCCCTCCTCCGCCGAATCTCCGACCACGACTTGATCCACCATTGTTAGGGCTGCGATCAACGCCTGTTTGTGATCATCCGGAAGAGAACTGCGGCGTTGCTTGTGCAGCCACAGGACTTCGGCCGAGGCGAACGACACCGTGAGATGGTCGCCGAGCGCACGCGCTTCGCGAAAAAACTGCAGATGACCGGCATGCAAAATATCGTAACAACCGGAGACAAAGATACGCGTCATAGAACGGAGTTAGGACGGCTCGCCCAAAGGCGCACGTCAACTCTCCGATTTGCATTAGAACGCGGGCGCACCGGCGGCCGTCGTTGCGGGGGGGCGCCCAGCCAGCGGGGCAATAAGAGGATGGAAGTTGGAGTTTGTAGTTGGGTAATTGGAAA
>CBRAFL010000419.1:0-4469 GCA_967755055.1 uncultured bacterium | reverse complement strand
GCTCCGATCGAATATTTACGCATCGCCCCGACGCCATGGCTCAAGACGAGCCATCCGCGTTCAGTCTCGATCGGAGAACCGCAGTTGCCGAGTTGCACGAACTCCCAGTCAAACGTGGGCTTCAAGATCAGCGTCGTGGTCCGCCAGAAACGCAGATCATCGGAGAACATCATGAAAATGTTCTCGTTGTCCTGTCGCGAGAGCATCGCGTAAGAACCGCCGATTTTGCGCGGGAACAGCGCCATGCCTTTGTTCTGCACGGCGGCGCCACTGAGCGTCATAAAGGTGAAGTTCAGGAAGTCTTTCGTTTCGAGCAATTGCGGGTGCGTGGTGCGCCCATCGTACGCCGTATAGGTGGCGAAGTAAGTGCGCGTGCCATCATCGTTCTGAAAATGTACGAAGCGCGCATCTTCGATGCCGTTACTTTGGCTGGGTGATCGCGGAAAGATGACTCGCTCCGACATCCGCTGGTCCGCCGGGAAGCGCACCTCGTAGTTCGAGAGCGCGAGTGAAAGAATCGCGCCCGATGCCGACGGCGCGCCGGCGAGTTCGAGGGCTCCCAATTGATTTTGCACCAGGGCAACCGCGACTCGCAGCTCAGTCAGCGAAAATGCTTCTCCGAGTGCGCCCAGGGTGCGGCGGGTGAACTCGCCGGCGAAACCGAGTTCGGCGAGCTGCCGCGCAAACAGCGATTTGCCGTAAGACGTATCATGCACCGCCTGCGGCTCCGTCACAAAGCGCGTCGGCGCGTTGATGCTGATCAGATTGTTCACATCGATCACCCCGGTGCGAAACGTGATCGAAGAGATGTGACCTTCGCCTGTGGCTCGCAGGCTGAGCACGAAGCGGGTCGATCCCGCCGCCAACTCCGTCTGGTCCGGATGCCGGACGATGGAAGGATTAAAAAGCGCCGCGGCCTCCAGCGAATATTCGTGAGTGAAGTAGGAACCGATGACCAGTTTGCGCGCCTCGGAAAGCTCGAGGTCCGTCACGAGATGCTGACGGACAAATTCAAAACGTTCCAGAAACAGGCCTTTCGCCTTTTGATGACGCCCGGAAAATTCCGTCAACACCTGCGCGAGGAGCCCGTCGATGTCGCTCTCCGCGAGCGCGAGCAATCTCGCGATGATCTTCACGATCCGCTGGTCGCTCGCCGGGGTGAAAGGACGAATCAACACCCGCGAACGATCGGGGTTGATGAAAATATCCGTGCGCGTGACGACGAGAGTGGGCGTCGGTAACGTCGTGCTCATCGACGGGCAACCGTCGCCGGTTGTCCTTGAAAGACGCTCACGTCGTTGTGCACGAATTGCAGCTCGGTCAACGCGAGATGAAAGGCGAGGGTGGATTCAGCTCCTTGATTTTCGTTCACCCGATCGGCGTGCAGTGCATCGCGACAGCCGCCCGTCTTTGTATCGTAAAGCATAAGACCGAGATCATTTCGTCCGAGAAACCACTCGAACGCGAGGTGTGCGCGTTCGAGCCAGTAATTGTCCGACGTGACGCGAAACGCCTCGAGACACGCCGCAACCATGGCGTGGACTTCGACCGGTTGTTGATCAAAAAAAGCCCGCCGTCCGTCCCGATGAAGAAAGCCATCTGAGCCAATCGGCTGAAACCACCCGTTCAGGGAAGTCTGGACTTTCACGAGCCAGCTCAACGCCCGCAGGCCTGTTTCTACCACGCCGGATTGATCCATGTTGTGGCCGCTGACGATCAGCGCGTGCGCGACACGGGCATTGTCGTACGTGGCGTCGTCGGCGAGCCAGTGCCAGTCGTCTCGCGCATGCTCGGCGAACCGCTGCATCAATCGTTCCGTCAACACGGCGCGCATATCACTCGCGCGATTGTCGTCCGGATGGCCGCGCAGATAGGCGTGAATACCGAGCAGCGCAAACGCCCAGGTGCGCGGATGCACCAGCTCGATGACGACGGGCAACGCCTCGATGAACAGTTGCTCCGCAAGCAGCCGCAGTCCTCGGTCGCGCGCTTGCGTGGCGCAGACGCCGAGAGCCCAAAGCGCCCGGCCGTGTGAATCTTCCGATCCTGCATCTTCGAGCCAGCGCCGATCGTAGCTCATGAAATTGCGAAAGCGTTTGGTTTCCGGGTGGAGCGCGTACGCCAGAAAAGCCGCGTAGCTCGACGCCAGCCGGTCGAGCGCTGGCGAGGTTTCACCCAGGTTCTGCCAGTGCAACGTGAGCATGAGCGCACGGGCATTGTCGTCGGTGCAGTAGCCGTGCGCGAGGTTGGGCACTGAATACAGCGCGTGCTGCAACATGCCCGTCGAATCGCTCATGCGCAAAACGTGATCGGGTTTGAATTGCGGCAGACGCAGGGGCTGCTGCGCGAGCGTTCGAACGACGAGGGATTTGCGGTGCGTCGCAGCATAGTGGGTACGGGCACGCGCGAAGCTCTCGCGATATTTTTCCGCCACCCGACTCCAGATCATTTCCCGACCGAGCGCGTGAGCGCGTTGCCGCATGGCGAGGCGTCGTGGTTCATCACGCAGCAGAGAGCACACTTCATGCGCGATGGCTTTGCTGTCCGCGAATGGGATGAGCACGCCACGATCGTCAGCCAGTAATTCCGCCGCGTGCCAGTACGGCGTCGAGATCACGGCCTTCCCCGCGCCAAATGCATACGCCAAGGTACCGGATACGATCTGCTGCTCGTTCAAATAAGGCGTGAGATAGACATCCGCCGCGCCGATGAAGTCCTTGAGTTCGGGGAGATCGACGAAGCGGTTGTAGAAGATGACGTGTTGCTCGACGCCGTTTTTCTTGGCCAGCCGCTCGAGGCCGAGCCGGTAGGCTTCACCTTGTTCGCGAACCAAATTCGGATGCGTGGCGCCGAGCACGAGGTACACGACGTCCGGAAACTCCGCGATGATCGCAGGGAGCGCGTTGAGCACATGTTCGATGCCCTTGTTCGGCGACAACAACCCGAACGTGAGCAGCACCAGTCGGCCTTCCACGGCGAAAAGATCCTTATAGCGGTCGGACTCCTCGAACGGCACGTCGTGAATTCCGTGCGCGATGAGATCGATCTTTTCGGACGGCGCTCCGTAAATTTCACGCAGAAACATGCGACCGCGCTCAGTCATCACCACCAGGCGATCAGAGACTTTAATCAGCGCTTCCATCACACGGCGCTGCTCGGGGTTCGGACTACGCAGGACCGTATGCAGCGTCGTGACAATCGGCATTTTCAATGCGCGCAAGAGCGCCAGCACGTGACCGCCAGCGCTGCCGCCGAAGATGCCAAACTCATGCTGCAAGCAGACGACATCGACTTCGCTGCGATTTAAAAATTCGGCCGCGCGCTCGTAACTCGTGATGTCCTGTTCGTTGATTTCGAAAACCACCTCCGCCGGATATTCGCAGGGTTCCACGGTGTCGTTCATCGCGATCACCAAGCACGCCTGCTCGTCCGAGCCTTCCGCCACAGCATGCCGCAAGTCGTGGGTGAAAGTCGCGATTCCGCATTTCCGCGGAAGGTAAGTTCCGATGAAGGCGATTTTCATCGCTGGCGCGAACGTAAGCGGCAAATCGTCAGAGGCAACCGACCCGCCGATTGAGCGATGGTTAAATTTTGCGACCACGGAGCAATGAGACGAAGATGGTAGTGCTGGGCATATATTGAGTTCCGCGGCGCTTCGCCGAGAGCCGGAGAGTACGTGGCGTGCGCCAGCTGCGATATGGGGCGTTGCCCTACCCGCTTCCGTCTTAGCCGTAACGATTCAGTCGAACTTGACCACGGCTGGGCACGGATCAGGTCATCTTGTACGCAGTCAGCTTGCGGACGCTTCTGCGCCCGCAAGCGAGCTGCCTACATTGAAGTTCAACTGCATCGTTCGGGTACCCGCCTGCTAATGACAGAGCCGTTGTTCATTGTTCTCTCCCCATCCAAGCGCCCGTGCCGCGGTTGAGCGCTGGAGGAAGGTGTATTGGAGTAGGGCAAGGTCTCTGACCTGCCTTTTCCGAAGGGCGGGTCGGAGACCGCGCCCTACCATTACAAGCGCTGCGCGTGGTTTCCCGTCTCGTGTGACAAACAGGGTTTGAAGACACGCCTTAGCGCGCCACCGACGAAAAGATCTGCGAAATAATTTAACCGAACGGAATCTCGGCGCGGATCGTCGTGCCTGCGCCCAACTTGGATTCCAGGGTGAACCGACCACCAACCATTTCGACGCGTTCGCGCATGCCGATCAGTCCGAGGTGGGTGCTCCGTCCGGCCGAGGCACGTCCATTCACTTCGAAACCTTTGCCATTGTCCGCAATGACCAGACACACGCCAGCTGGCGCTTTGAGAATAGCCACTTTCACCATCTTCGCCTGCGCATATTTGCCGATGTTGACCAGCGCTTCCTGCGCGACGCGGTAGAGCACCGTGCGCTTGTCGTTGTCCAACGCTTCGACGCCGTCGAACGCTGCAAACTCGATGCGTCGCCCGTTTGGCTTGGGGAGTTC
>CBRAFL010000418.1:0-4477 GCA_967755055.1 uncultured bacterium | reverse complement strand
CTTTGCCCGTGCCGTGGTGGTTCACGATGATCAGCGGATAGGCAGCCGACGCCTTAAAATTTTGAATCACGACACAGCCGCGCGTGCCGCCGTCGAGGCCGATGACAAAGCTACGATCGGTCGGCAGGATTCGTCCCGTTCCGTCGATCGTGGTGAGAACGCTGGTCGACGAAATGGGAACGACCAGATCGTACGTAGTGAAGTTTTGAGCACTGACGGCGCCGGCGGTGAGCAGAAGAGCCGTCACCAAGATCGAGGCTCTCCGGAGAAAACTAACAATGGGTAGGAATTTCATAACCGATAACACGCTGGTGCGAGCCGTCCTCAGGGGTGATGGGAGTAGAGGCCAAACCGCACGGTGCGTTTTGCCACAATGCGCAGATCAACATCACCCGCAGTCGCGACGCCATTCAACCGCATGAGGACTGCATCGAACGATGCGAACCGTGCCGCCCTTCACTCCTGCGCCACGCCAGCGGAGAGCGCGAGTTCCTCCAAGATCGCCAGTCCGAAGAACGTCGTCGTGTAGAGAATCGTCATCGGACGCCGATGGACGTACGCCATTGCGTTCGAATGAAGGATCGCTCCATCGAGGTGCGGATTGTCGCCGCGATACTGATGCCGCAAACACCAGCCGAGCGCACGGCGGGCGGCCGCGAGATCGCCCGGAGATTTCGTGATCTTGAAAAGATCGTAGAAAAGGTAGGCCCAGATCGCCGTGCCTTTGTCGTCGATCGGATCGCCGGGCTCCGGCTTCTTGAATAAATACGTCCAGCTTCCGTCGTCCGCCTGACAGGAGATCACTCGATCCGCGAGAGCTCGGGCGAGTTCGAGGTAGCTCGCGTCGTGAGAAAGTCGATACGCGTCGAGATAGCCTTCGATCACCCACGCGTGTCCCTTGATATCAGGATCCCACACACCCTTGTTTTCGTCTCGCAACCACGCGCGCGCGAGCAGACCCGACTCGCGGCCCATGTGCTCGCGATGGCTATCGAGAAACCGCTTTCCGGCCGCAGCAATTTCACCCTGATGCGTCGTTTCGAAAAGCCGCCGAAACGCAATTGTACCGAAAACTGATTCGTCGAGCGTGTGTGGCGTCCAACGGCTTCGCTCCACGATCCAGTCCTGCGGGATGACCGGATATTGCTGCATCAGGCGCCCCGCTGCAGCGACGAGCGCCGTCGTTCGCTCGAGGTAAACGGACTCGTGGGTCTCACGATAAAGCGACATCCAACCCCAGCCGGCCATGAACAACGAATCCGCCGTGGAAATATATTCGGCCCAGCCCAACGGTGTCGCACGCGACGGTTCCCAGCGCACCGTGGAAACTCCGAACGCGGGATGACGCGAATCCGTGACGCCAAAATCGAGGCTGCGTTTTCCCGCCGCGAGCGCGGCCTCGCGAAAACGCGGCGCGAGGCCCGCCGCTTTTGCGATCTCTAATTTTTCGAGATCAAGCAGCAACTTAATCGAAGGTCCCCACGCCCAAATCCAATGCGGCATGCGATGAACTTTGTGCTCTGTATCGTAGACGAGATTAAAACCGCCGTTGAATAAACTGCCTGACCGCTGCACCTGCGCCGCGAGAATATTTCGTCCAATCGCGAGCACCGAATCATTCAGCGCGTTTCGATCTTCCCACCAACGCGTCGAAACAGCGGTCGGCCGCTGTACCGAGGTGGGTCCGGCAAGTGAAGTGTCGGCCAGCGTTACCCCTATGCTTGAACCGCTCGATCGCAGCAGCGAAACGTGCCCTGCCCAATCCGCTCCATCCACCGTCAACCCGCACGAAAAACGAGCGCCTGCCTGAATTGCTCGCCGAAAATAAAATGTCGGCGGCCGCAATGGTTCGCTGCTGAAGTGCAGGAGATTTTCGCCGACTTCGAGTTCGCCTACGGGGATCGCGAGTTCCGAGCGCAGTTCTCCACCGCGCGCCGAAAACCGCCCATTCAGTTTCCATGTGCCGGTCGCCGGTGGCTCAAAGCGAATCACGAGTTCCCACCCCTCCGCGGAAACGAGATCGTTGAAAAAGAAAACATTCTCCGCCGCAGGAGGCGGACTTTCCGGCGAGGGCAAATACAACGCTCCCGGCTCATTCACGTCCGTCCCCGTCTCAATCATTTTCAAACCGTCGGTTTCAATTCGCAGTTCGAAATCGCCTTCGCCTAGGCCGTCCGCGGAAATTTCGATCCGCCGTTCGCGCGAAACAAACGACGCCCGAAATGATTCCTTCGCCGGCGCTGCATCCGCGAAGCTCCAAAGCCCGAGCCCAATGACCAGCAGCGCGTGAACTCGCCTGAACCGGCTCATCGCGATGCAGCCAGCCCCGCCGGCCACCTCATGCCACGACCGTTTCGAGTTCCTGCTGCACGAGTCGCGGTTCGAACCACGCACTCTTGATTAAATGCAGCCGCGTCGCTTCACGCGTGCCTTTTTCAAACCGGCGCATTTTTTCCGCCACACAATCGATCGCCGCACCGGCGACGTCCGCCGCGCTCTCCTCCACTCCGGCGTCAAATACCGGCGCCGCCGCGTTCAATCCAACCCACAGCGCCGGAATGCCAGCTGCGCGCGCGTAATTGACCAGCTCCGGCTCCGCGCTGACCACCACCTCCGGTCGATATTCGCGAAACCATTCGTCGAATGCCGCGGTCTTCGCAGTCTCGTCCTCCGCGAGAAAGCACACCGGAATACGGTCGGCCGGAGCTAGATCGCCTTGATGCCGGAGGAAACAACTGTGGACCAGCCCGCTGCTTGCCGCGTCGAATTGCGTCGTCAACAGAAGTCCCGTCCGCCCGACAGCCAGTCGCCGGATCTGTCGAAAAATTGTGTCCGCATTGCGATAGTGATCGGGGCACACGACGTCGATCCACTCAGCGAGACGGTGATCGTTGAGTCCGACCAGCGCGAATTCGTTCCACGTCGGACCGAGCAGCGCGAAATCGAAACTCCGATGCACCGGGAAAATGACGCCCTCAATCCCGCGGGCTTGAATAATCTGAACGACGCGCGCGACGGTCATGCCCGGCTCACGAGTCCAGATTTCCTCGAGATGATAACCCAGCTCCGCCGCGCGGCGCTGCGCACTTTCAAAATAGGGCCGTGCCTCGTCATCGGTCTTCCAGTGATTGCGCTGCGGTTCCTGGTTGATCCACGCGATGGGCAGATTGTTTCCACCCATTTTTTCCGTTCGCAACAGCGCAAGATTGCGGGCCCCGACGTTCGGTCGATAACCGAGTTCCTCAGCCGTCGCCTGAATGCGTTGCCGGGTCAGCAGAGGAATCGACGGCGAATTTTTAAGGGCGAGGCAGATCGTGCTCGGATGCACGCCGCAGGCTTGGGCAACGTCTCGCTGAGTAACAGGTGTGGGGGTAGACATGAACTCCTTGGGGACTTAACGCCGTCACTCTAAACCTTTTTTAGGCGTTGCAGAATGGGACAACTGGGAGATTACATGTGTTTTCTGGTAACCCCGACCACACCGTGTCCGCCCTCATCGACCACACCGTAAAAACCCGCCTGCTGCTGCGTCCGGTGAAATCACCGCTCGGCACCATTCACCTCGGCGGCGTGAATCAGGGCGGCTTCGGCGTCGGCCTCCCCGCGCCTCGCACGCTGAAATATTACGGCATCGTTTTTATTATGAACGGAGACGGATTTTACGCAGACCGATCCGTTCCGAAAATGAAAGTCGGCAAGGGCGATCTCGTCGTTTTTTTCCCAGGGCGGCCTCATCAATGCGCGACAAAGCCAGATGAATTCTGGGATGAACTGTGGTTTGAGTTTGAAGGACCAGCCTTCGATCTCATGCGAAAAACCGGCCTTCTCAATCCCGCCCGACCGGTGCACCACACGCAAAATTGCGACCAGTGGTTTCGGCGGTTTTTCCAAATCATTCCACCACTCCACCTGCGCGAAAAAACTCCGCCGCAGGTGATCGTGAGTCGGTTCATTGCAGTCTTGACTGAGATTCTCGCCGACAGCGAAGCGCCCGAAGAAAGTCCTGCTCCGCGCGACGACTGGCTCAACTCCGCGTGCGAGCTACTCGCGACGCACGATGCCGCGCCGGGACTTCAACCCTCCGCAGTGGCTCGAAAACTTGGATTTTCCTACGAGTCGTTTCGGAAAAAATTTCGCGAAGCAATTGGTTTTGCACCGGGCCGCTTTCACCTCGATTCACGCATCGATCGGGCGGCCGCATTGCTGCACCAAGGCCGTCACACCATCAAGGAAATCGCCGCGCAATTGAAATTCTGCGACGAATTTTATTTCTCGCGCTGCTTCAAACGCCGCTTCGGTCAATCGCCGCGCGCCTTCCGTCAACGCGTTCGCGGTTGAACGTCATTTTCGGTGCGAACCGCTCCGAACCCGGAACAATGCAGCCTCGGCCGCAAAACGCGTTTGCCTGTGACGGAAGGAAACAGCGGCGGAGGGACCGGCTCCGTCCGGTCCGTTGGTCAGGTGATTCCGCTTCGCG
>CBRAFL010000417.1:0-4494 GCA_967755055.1 uncultured bacterium | reverse complement strand
TTTCACCAACCCCGCTCCACCCTGCTCTGCCTCGTTGCTTCATTTTTGTCGCCGGGTTCGACCGATGGCATCGCTTGGTTTCGCGAAATTTATAGCGAAGCCATCGCACGCGAATACCGCTTTTTCAGTTACGGTGACGCGATGCTGATCATTTGATTACTCGAAATGTAATCCCGTCGGTTGCAATTCGACCGTAAGGGCTTTTGTTCGCCAAACGCCATTCGGCGTCGCCCATTAACCAACTTAGCTCTATGAAAATATCGACCAAATTTGCCGTCACCGCCGGCCTTATCCTGGGAGCGATGAACATCGCCTCCGCCGCTGTCGAAACTTACGTAATCGATCCTGTCCACTCCTCACTGGGGTTTACCATCCGACATTTCGTGAGCAAAGTTCCCGGCACGTTTACCAAGGTCAACGGAACCATCACGGTCGATCGCGATAATCTCGAAAAAAGTTCGGTGGATGTAGTCATCGATGTGGGCTCTGTAAGCACGGCCAACGAAAAACGTGATAACGACTTGAAGAGTGCCAATTTTTTCGACGTGGCGAATTTCGCTACCGCCACTTTTAAAAGCAAAAGCTGGAAAAAGACCGGCGAAGACACGTTCGATATCACGGGCGATCTCACTGTTCATGGGGTGACAAAGGAACTCGTGCTGCAAGTCACCCTCCTTGGATTTGGTCCAGGCATGAAGGGTCAGCTTTCCGGCTGGGAAGGCACCACCAAACTCAAAAAATCCGATTTCGGTGTGAAGGGTCCGCCCATGTTGAGCAAAGCGCTGGGCGATGACGTGGCGATGCACTTCACCGTCGAAGCGGGTCAGAAGCTATAATCTAATACTAAACGTCAGTTCCCAAGGACGGCCCGCAAGGCCGTCCTTTCTTTTTCTCGATCTCGGGCCACAATGCCCTCTTCTGCTCTTCCACGCCCCATGACCGACGACGAACTCCAAAGCCTGATCGAAGATGCCACCGCCGACTATGCGCTGGGCGAAAGCGACGCTGCGCTTGTGAAGCTCGCTCGCGCGACCGCTGCCGCGCCAAATTCGTTCGAAGCGTGGCATGCTCTGGCCGAGGTTAATTTCTCCCTTCGGCTTCTCGACGCCGCACTTGCCGCGGCTGAAAAAGCGCATGCCCTGCGACCCGGCGATCTTTTCATCAACACCACGCTCTCTCGCATCTGGATGGAACGTGGCGACAAGGCTCGCGCAGAACATTTCGGCGCACAGGCGAAAATTCAAAGCTGGAAAGATCAGCTCAAGAATCCGGACGCTTCCGAAAAGCTGTCGTGAGACGAAACCAAGTTTTCCGCGATTCCCGCCACTGAACTGCAACCGCGAGTCCCTGCCGCGCCGATTGACACGTCTTCGTCACCGACCGTAATTTTTAATCCATGGAAAAGCCGGCTTACGTGCTCGATTTTGAAAAACCTCTCCGCGAACTCGCGCGGGAGCTGGATAGTCTTCACCAAAAATCGCTGGAGCGTGACGTAAACCTCTCGGGCGATGTTTCGGCGGTGGAAAAGCGAATCGCCGATGCGCAGCGCGAGATTTATTCAAACCTCACTCCCTGGCAGCGAGTACAGATCGCGCGTCATCCCAAGCGCCCGTATGCCTTGGATTACGTCGGAATGATGTGTGAAGATTTTCAGGAGCTGCACGGTGATCGCCAATTTCGCGACGATCGCGCGCTCATCGGGGGCACCGCTTTTTTCAACGGCGAAGCTGTCATGATTATTGCGCAGCAAAAGGGCCGCGACACGAAGGAGAACATTCTGCGCAATTTCGGCATGCCCCAACCCGAGGGTTATCGAAAAGCCCTGCGGCTGATGCGAACCGCTGAAAAATTCGGCCTTCCCGTGTTCACGTTCATCGACACCCCGGGCGCCTTCCCGGGGATCGAGTCGGAAGCACGACACGTCTCTGAAGCAATCGCGGTCAACCTGCGCGAAATGGCGATGCTACGCGTGCCCTCCATCGCAGTCGTAGTCGGCGAAGGTGGTTCAGGCGGCGCGCTCGGCATCGGTGTCACGGATCGCGTGCTGATTTTCGAGAACAGTTATTACTCTGTCATTTCGCCGGAAGGTTGCGCGGCGATTCTCTGGAAAGATCGCGCGGCCGCGGCGAAAGCAGCCGAGGCACTTCAGCTCAGCGCCGTCACGCTCGAAAGATTATCCGTCGTGGACGAAGTCATCGCTGAACCGCTCGGCGGCGCCCACAACGATCCCGCGCAATCAGCTGCCGCGTTGAAGTACGCGCTCCAAAAGCATCTCAACGACCTGCGCGGCCTCTCGATCAACAAGCTACTGGACGCCCGTTACGATCGATACCGCCATCTCGGCGCTTACGAGGAAGCTGGCGTCGTTCACACCTGAACGCCGGATTCGGCGTCGCTCCGCGATATCGACAGCTATTAGCGCGTCGATGTCCGCGACCGCGTAGCCGAGTGCGTTGGCACACGGAAGTCCGTATCGTAACCGTTACGGCTACAACCTGCGACCCGCAGTGCGGCCGTTCACTGCCGCACGGTGAGGAGCTCAATCTTCTCCGCGCGCGCCATCGATGCACCGATTTCGATCAACGCTCCGGAAATACGAACGTCACCCGAAGCGATCTCGAATCGACGCGGCAGTCCATCCACGAACTTGCTGACAACGGGTTCGATTTCCCGACCGATCACACTCTCATAAGGCCCCGTCATCCCCACATCGCACATGAAGGCCGTGCCTTTCGGCAAAATGCGTGCATCCGCCGTGGGAACGTGCGTGTGAGTGCCGAGCACCGCCGTCACGCGTCCGTCGAGATACCAACCCAGCGCCTGTTTTTCAGACGTCGCTTCGGCATGGATCTCGACAATGATCGCATCCGCCTGCGCCCGTAATTTCTCGATCATCCGATCCGCGCAGAGAAATGGGCAATCGGCTTTCAGTCCCATGAAATGCCGTCCGATCACCGTAAAAACCGCGATCCGGAATCCGCGCGATTCAATGATGAGGTGGTCCCATCCCGGGTTGGACATTGGCAAATTTGCCGGACGACAAACGCGTTCGATCTGCGTAATCTCCGATTCCCAACCCCGTTGGTCCCACACGTGATCACCCAAAGTAATTGCATCGACGCCTGCGTCCAAAAGCGAACGAGCGATGGCTCCCGTGATACCAGAACCCGCGGCCGCATTTTCTCCGTTCGCGATCACAAAATCGATTCCCAGCTCAACCCGCAGCTTCCGCAGCCGTTCAATAATGATATCCCGCCCCGGTCGCCCGACAATATCTCCAATGAAAAACAACTTAAGCATGACTCAAAGTGCGCCCGCCTCCCGCTCGCCGGCCAGTCAATTCTCCGTCGCGTCACAGCCGCGTGATCGCGTTTGAAACTGTGGGAGGGGCTTTGCGCCCCGAGGAGAGTTTTCGCATTCGGCGCGGCATAACGCCTCGCCCATCAATCGTAAACAGCAGTCAGATCGCGGCCGCGAACAACCGCGCGGTGCCCTCTGAGAAGAGCCGATTCCGAGGCTTGCCAGCGAACGCGTCCTTGGTTTTTGATTCACCCTCGTTTCTTCAAATCCATCGCCCATGAAAACCACGACTTCTCCTGCTGCGTTTCCCCAAGCCGAAATCGGCCGCGAAATGAAGGGCTCCGACGCCGTCGTCGAATGCCTCATTCGCGAGGGCGTTGATGTGATCTTCGCATATCCCGGTGGCGCCTCGCAAGAACTTCACCAGTCACTCGCTCGCACCGATAAAATCCGGACCATTCTTCCCCGTCACGAACAAGGCGGCTCCTTCGCCGCCGAAGGTTACGCGCGCGCCACCGGCAAAGTCGGCGTTTGCATGGCCACCAGCGGCCCTGGCGCCACCAATCTCGTTTCGGCGATCGCTGACGCGTTCATGGATTCGATCCCGCTCGTCGCGATTACCGGTCAGGTGTTCTCAAAGTACATCGGCAAGATGGCATTTCAGGAGACCGACTTCTACGGGATGACGCTCCCGATCGTGAAGCACTCCTATCTCGTGATGAACGTGCACGATCTGCCGCGCGTATTCAAAGAAGCATTTCAGCTCGCCCGTAGCGGCCGGCCAGGGCCGGTAATCATCGACCTGCCGAAAGATGTTCAACAGGCGAAATTCCAACCCGTCTTCCCCGCGACCGTCGAGTTTCGCAACCCGTACGCGATGGCAACGCAGCATGCGTCCGACGAACAGTTGAAGCACGTGCTCGCCCTCATCGCCGAGGCGAAACGTCCCGTCCTCTATGCTGGTGGTGGAATTATTTCCGCCGAGGCCCACGCCGAGCTAAAAGCTTTTGCTGAGAAAACAAATGTGCCCGTTGCCACGACGCTGATGGGCGTGGGCGGATTTCCCGAGACGCATCCGCTCTCGATGCACTGGTTCGGCATGCACGGATCTGCGTACGGCAACTGGGCGGTTGATCAAAGCGATCTCCTGCTTTGCTTCGGCGCGCGCTTCGACGATCGCATCACCGGCGACAC
>CBRAFL010000416.1:0-4506 GCA_967755055.1 uncultured bacterium | reverse complement strand
CGCTCCGCCGGCGCAGAATTCCCGCGCACCCCACTCTGGCGCGGGCTCACGCTCGTGCACGACCTGCTCGATGCCGGCATCCCCGTCGCCTGCGCGAGCGACAACGTCCGCGATGCTTTTTATGCGTTCGGCGACTACGATCTCGCTGAAGTTTATCTGCAAAGCGTCCGCCTCGCCCATCTCGACGCCCGTCTCCCGGACTCGGTGCGTACCGTCACCAGTACCGCGTACGATCTGATGGGCCTTCCCGACTCTGGCCGCATCGCTCCCGGCTCGCCTGCGCACCTCGTCGTTTTCGACGCGCACCGATTCAGTGAACTTCTCAGTCGGCCCGGCGTGAAGCGTCGCTGCATCGACGCCGAAGAAATCCACACGCCTTCCCTCCCCGATTTCGCCGAACTCGCCGACCGTTTCCTCTGAAAAAATCCGCTTCGCGCCATGCTCATCCGTCTTTCCAAAACCGCCCTCGTCGCCGCGGCCGCGTTCTTCCTCGCGCTCGTCGTGTTCAACAATCTCACCGACTACGGCTCAAATTTTCAATTTGTCCGCCATGTCCTCGCCATGGATACGACGTTCCCCGGCAACAACGGCATGTGGCGAGCGCTCCCCGGAACGTGGATTCACCACACGTTTTACGCCTCGATCATCCTGTGGGAATTTCTCTCCTGCGCGTTCCTCACTGTCGGCACTTGGAAACTCTGGCAGTCGCGCACCGCACCCGCCGCCGCGTGGCAACACGCGAAGTCCCTCGCGATCGCCGGACTCACGCTGAGTCTTCTCCAGTGGTCCGTCGCCTTCATCAGTGTCGGCGGCGAATGGTTTATCATGTGGCAGTCGAAAACCTGGAACGGCCAGGAAGCCGCCTTCCGCATGTTCGCGATCATGGCGCTTACCCTCGTGTTTCTCAACCAGCGCGACGGTGACATCCCGCCCGTCTAATCGCCGCGTCACTCAGCGATGAAAAAATCCATCATCTATCCCGCCGGCTTTGCCGCCCCGCGCGGCACTTATAGCCCGGGAATCCTCCTCGATTACGGCGACAGCAAGCTTCTCTACGCCACCGGCCAGCTCGCCGTCGATCCGGCCGGCAATGTCATCTCACCCGGCGACGCCACCGCGCAAACCGAGTACGTTTTCAAACTCATCGGGGAAATCCTCGCCAGCGCTGGCCTCACCTTCGACGACGTCGTCCGCGCGCAAACCTATCTCACCAACATCGATGACTTCCCTAAATTCTCCGTCGTGCGCAACCGTTACCTCGGCACCTCCCTCGCCGCCAGCACGCTGATCGAGGTCAAGGGTCTCGCGCGCCCCGGTTGCTGCGTCGAAATCGAAATCACCGCCGCCCGATGACTTCCGTTCCGCCCCTCACTCCGCTCTGTATCGCCGACGATGCTACATTTTGGCCTTGGCACCGCTGGCCGGAATTTTCGCGCTGGCCGGAACGCGAACGTACGCTCGTGATCGTTCCACTCGCCGGCACCGCCGATTGGGGCCTCGGCCATTCTCTCGACGCCGAGGAAACCGTGCTGACGCACGTCCTTCGCGCCGCGTCGTCGCAACGTCCCGCCACACTCCCGCTCCTTGTGATTCCGCCGCTCCGCTTTGTGCTCGGCCCTGATGCCGGCTGCGCGTTTCCGGTCGATCCACCTGTCGCCCACGGTCTGGTCGCCGAGGTTCTTGCCTCCGTCGCGGCATCCGGTTTCCGCAAAGTCGTTCTCTACAACGCGAGCCCGTGGAACGAGGAACTCATCGCCGCCGCCGCACGCGACAACCGTATCGCGCTCGGGCTCCAAATTTTTCGCATCAGCCTGAGCGGACTCGGCCTCGATCTCCATCCCACGCGCAGTCAAACGCGCAAAAAATTTCAGACTCTCGTCACCGCTCTCACCGGGCGCGAACCCGAGCCGCCCCTCGCCGCCAACAACATTCCCGCGACACGCCCGTGGGGTGACGAGCGCGTTTTCCCACTCACGGAGCCCGCCGTTCCGCTCGAAGCCGCGCGTATCGAAGGCGCCACCACACTTGCCGCTGCCGCGCAAAAGCTCCTCTCGCTCCTCGGCGAAATCCACGCCCGCCCGCCTCTCGCGAACGATGGAAAGATTTTCCCCGCCCAACTCTGACCCGCCATCATGTCGTCCGCCGCTTCTTCTCAGTTTCCCGCCTACCGCGACCGCTATCTCCCA
Organism: uncultured bacterium; assembly: GCA_967755055.1. Taxonomy (GTDB): domain Bacteria; phylum Verrucomicrobiota; class Verrucomicrobiia; order Opitutales; family Opitutaceae; genus Opitutus. Next base: position 2,320 of record CBRAFL010000416.1, on the reverse strand, counting down.
GCGATGACGCCGCGTCAAATCGCCGCGCTCCCCGATAAAGCGTGGGCAACCGTGATCATCGCGACGGGAGCGATCGAGCAACACGGCCCACATCTTCCTGTCGCCGTGGATTCCTTCATGGGCCAGGTCTGGCTTGAGCGCGCTCTCGCGAAACTTCCCGCCGACGTTTCGTGCTACGTTGCGCCGCCGATCACTATCGGAAAAAGCAACGAGCACACGGGCTTTCCCGGCACGCTCTTTGTTTCCAAAGACACGCTCCGTTCACTGCTCTTTGCCATCGCGCGCCAGGTCCACGCATGGGGCTTCCGCCAGATCACGGTTCTCAACACCCATGGCGGTAACCTGGCCGTGATCATCTACACCCTCCGCGAAATCACCGCGACGCTCGGCCTTCGCTGCGGCACGCTCACGCCGAAACACGACCTCGGCCTGCCCGCCCAGGAAGCCAGTTTCGGTTACCACGCCAACACGGCCGAAACCGCGTGGCTCCTCGCCGCCGCGCCACAGCTGGTCGATCCAGCGTCGGCCGTCTGTGAATATTCAGGACGCGTCGAAGATCCCGGCGAACTCCGCCCCGAGCGCGCTCCAGCGACGATGGCGTGGGTTACTGCTGACCTTTCAAAATCCGGCATCATGGGCGACGCCCCGGCCGGCACCGTAGAAAAGGGCGAGCGCTGGCTCGACCAAGTCTCCTCCGCCTACGCCACCGCCATCGCCGAAGTCGCCGAGGCCGGACGATGTATGACGAATACGTAGCTTGCGTACCCGCGACGCAGCTCCTCATCAAAAAACGTGCGCAATCCGACGCCAAAACGAAAAGTCGGCGGCCTGCTCTTCGACGGATTCGAACTGCTCGATATATTTGGACCGCTCGAGATGTTTGGCCTGCTTCGCGATCACGTTGAAATTGTCATGCTCGGCGAGCGCACTGGCCCCGTTCACAGCAACCAGGGTCCCTGCGCCGTCGCGGAGTTCACGCTGCAAAATTCGCCACCGCTCGATGTGATTTTAATCCCTGGCGGCTGGGGCACTCGCCGCGAAGTAGAGAACGATCAATTGGTCGCGGAGCTGGCTACTATTTGTTCGGTCACTCCGTGGGTCGCCAGCATTTGTACAGGCAGCGCCCTCCTCGCGAAAACCGGTCTGCTCGACGGTCGAAAAGCAACCAGTAACAAGCGGGCATTTTCCTGGGTCGTTACCCAAGGCCCAGCCGTGAACTGGATCGTTGAAGCGCGCTGGGTTGAGGACGGAAAGTACTTCACCTCGTCCGGGGTATCCGCCGGCATGGACATGTCGCTTGGACTGATCGAGAAAATCTTTGGCCGCGAATCGTCTCAGCAAGTGGCAAGTTGGGCGGAATACGAGTGGCATGAGGACAAGACCCACGACCCGTTCGCGAAATTCGCCACTTCGCCCGGCAAAGGTTGATTCAATTTCGATCCCAAACTTTCTCCGGTCGTAGCCACAGGCCTCCGTGCCTGTGATTCAACCGCCCAGTCGGAACGCACGGCCTGCCACCAAAAGACGGGGACGCAACCCACTTCACAGCTGCAGACTCTTCGGCGTATATTCCATCAGCTCGATATCGTTCCCGTCAGGATCCTTGATCCACGTCTGCTTTGAATGGTCCATGCCGATGGCGACTGGCCGGAACTTGATGCCCTTGGCCGTGAAGTCGGCGCACAACGCTTCGATGTCGCTGACCTCAAAACAAAAATGCCGCATGTGCGTGTCGGAATTCGAACGCAACGGTCCCACCGTTCCACCCCACTGTTTGACCGCACCTTTCTGATCGAAAATTTCCACGAAGGTCGTGTCACCCGTTGCGAAATAATATCCGAACGCAAAACCATCATCGTGCTTCATCGTGAACTTCACCGGGAAACCCAGCACATCGCGATAGAACGCAATCATGGTATCGAGCTGATCCGTATGCAGACAGAGGTGGGCAAGTTTTTTGATCATGGGGTGTGAGTCTGACGCAGCCGCGCCTCCGTCGATTCGGAAAATTTCAATGATCCAGTCGCTTTAATACATCGCGGGTTCGCTCCTCACGCACATTGCCGGTGTTCAGCGTACCCGCCGGTTCGAAGAGAATGACCTCGACCTCTTCCATCGCGGCGGGCTGGTGTTCCACACCGCGCGGAACGATGAAAAATTCGCCCGCCGAAAGTGTCACCGTGCGGTCGCGCAATCGCATCTCGAGTACGCCGCGATGCACCAGGAAAAGCTCGTCTTCATTTTCGTGATGGTGCCAGACAAACTCGCCTTTGAGCTTCACACATTTGACGTGTTGCCCGTTGAGCTCGCCGACAATGTG
>CBRAFL010000415.1:0-4551 GCA_967755055.1 uncultured bacterium | reverse complement strand
GAGCAGCGCCCTCCAGCAATCCAAACGTAGATCCGCCAACCGCCACTATTTTACCGGCGCCAGTTTCCCATCGAACACATAGCTCCATCCGACCTTCGTATTAAATTCGACGGTGTTCCCGCCGGTTCGCAGAAGACACGGCCCGCCATTTTTCGATCGCAACTCAACCCGCGTCAGCGCTCCGCCTTCCCATTTCATCGAGACCTCAAATCCACCGCGCGCTCGCAATCCGCTGATCTCGCCGGTGGGCCACGCTTTCGGCAGCGCGGGCAATAGTTCTATCAAGTGACGACGCGTCCCATCAGGCAGATCCGCACGACGGTGGCTCTGTAACAACATTTCGGCGACACCAGCGCACGCGCCGAAATTGCCGTCGATCTGAAACGGTCCGCACAAATCGAAGAGATTCGGCAGCGTGCGCCGCGTGAGCAGCCCCTGCAGTTGGCGATGCGCCATGTCGCCGTCGCCCGCCCGAGCCCACAACGGCATCCGCCACGCAAAGCTCCAGCCAGTGTCGCCATCGCCGCGCCACCCGAGCAAAACCTTTGCCGCTTCCCACAGCTTCGGATCATCAGGCGTGATCCCGCTGCCCGGGTAAACCGCGAAGAGCGGAGACATATGACGGTGACGATTGTTAGGCTCATCAATATCCTCACGCCATTCCTGCAATTGTCCGCGACTGCCGATCCGGTTGGGCGTGAGTCGCGAACGCACCGCCGTGAGTTGCGCCACAAAATCGGCCTCCACGGCTAACACGTTCGCCGCCTCAATCGTGGCATCGAGCAAAGCCCGGACGATCTGATGATCCATCGTCGCGCCGACCGTGAGATGTCCTTGCTCGGGGGAATACGAGGGCACGCACACGAGCAGGCCGGTTTTCGGATCCTCCACGAGCGTGTCCACGAAGAACAGCGCCGCCTCTTTCATGACCGGGTACGCACGGCGGGCAAGAAAGTCGCGGTCACCCGTGAACAGATACCGTTCCCACAAGTGATGACAAAGCCAGGCGCCACCCGTGGTCCACACGCCGTCGATATTATTTACCGGCGCGGTTCCGCGCCAGAGATCCGTGTTGTGGTGAAGCACCCAGCCACGCGCGCCGTATTGCGCGCGCGCCGTTCGTCGCCCACTCACGACGACATCGTCGATCAGATCGAACATGGCTTCGTGGCACTCTAACAAGCCCGTGAGTTCGGCCGGCCAGTAGTTCATCTCAAAATTAATATTCGTCGTGAACTTCGATTCCCACGGCGGATTCAACTCCTCATTCCACACGCCTTGCAGCGTCGCGGGCTGCGTACCTGGCCGGCTGCTCGCGATCAGGAGGTAGCGTCCATACTGAAAATGCAGCGCGGCCAAGGCTGGATCGCCGGCGAGTCCATCGGTCTTCACCCGACGCACGCGTTCGTCGGTCGGAAGATCCGCGCGTTCGGTGTGGCCAAGGTCGATTGCCACGCGGCGGAAGAGAGCCCGGTGATCGGCCTGATGCGTCGCGAGCAGATCCTCATAACTGCGCCCCGCAATTTTCGACAGCATCGCCGTGCACCGCGCCGTCGAATCGCCCGAGATATCCTGAAAATTTCTAAAGCTCGTCGCCGCCAAGAGCAGGAGCGTGGCGTCATCTGCGTTCTCCACGATGAGCGTCGCACCATCGACCCGGATGGACCCGCCCTTCGCGCGCAACACGAGCCGCGCCTCATACTTCAACCCGTCCTCCCCCAACCGACCATTCAACACCAGCTCTCTCTCTGATCCCGTAGCTGCGAGCGTGAGCGAGTGGATCTCCCCTGCAGCCGCCACTTTCGCATCATCATGCGGACTGCTCAGCGCGACCGAAAAATTGAGCCGCCCGCTCCGACTCGAAGTCAGGTGTACAGCGATGACATTGTCCGGGTAACTCGCGAAAACCTCCCTTGTGAAACTCGTGTCTCCCACACGATAGCTCGTCCGTGCGATCGCCGAATCCAGTAAAAGTTCGCGACGATAATCAGTCGCTGCGGCGTGGCCCGGGAATTTCAGCCGTACATCACCAAACGGCTGATACGGCATCTGCCGCTTAGGGTCTCCGATGAACGTATCACGCGCGAGCGCCTCAGCTTGCTTCGACTGACCTGTTAGTAACAGCCGCCGGATTTCCCCGAGGTGTTCGCCCGCGCCGGCACGCACGTAGTCATGCGGATGGCCGCGCCAGAGAGTGTCTTCGTTGAACTGAATGCGTTCCTCCTCCGTGCCGCCAAAAACCATCGCGCCCAGTCGCCCACTGCCAACGGGGAGCGCTTCGGTCCATTTCGCCGCCGGTTGCGCGTACCAAAGGGTCGGCTCAGGAGCGGCACGTGCCGAGGATACCGCAATGACGAATCCAGCCAAACCGAGCGCCATAATAAACAGCCCCCATCGCGACTCAGCGCTTCGACAAGGGTGCGTGATCAAATTCGATATCATTGATGGCCAAAAGGCGGAAGTGATGGAGGGCTGCGCTTCGTCGCAGCTTGGCTTGCCGCGAGCAGCGCTGACGGAGCAGCGCCCTCCCGCAGAGTCATTCAGGCCGCTCTTCGCTCCTATCATCAGTGCAGATGAGCGAAGATGAGCGTTCCAAATTCATTGCTCGTGTTTTCTTGGTGCCAGCCTCGCCGGCCTAATTTGAGGCCGCAGCCACATTACGCCGATCAACGTTGTTCTTCAGATCGCTCCAGTCGGTCTTCGGCGCGCGCGGATCGAGGCCGTTGATGAAATCTTCAATATTGGTGTAGCCATCGCCATTAAGATCCGCTGCCGCGTCGGAGGCGTCCTTCGGATTCAGCCCATGAGCCGTTTCCCAATCATCCGGCAGTCCGTCGCGATCAGAATCCTGATACGGCTTTCCTTGATAATTGGGATAACCACCGACTTCGGACGGATCGGTGATGAAACCTTTCGGAACCAGCTCGCCGAGTTCGTTGATCCATTTTTGAGCATAGGCGACAGCCGCCGCTTTCTCCATCGAGCCTTTTGCAATGACGGTCTTCGCGACCACACCGGTGCGAACCATCGTTGTCACGCGTTCGTCCACCGCATCCCGCTTGGGCAATGTCGCACCGACGTTGGCGAGGACGTACTCGTAAGCGACTCTGGCCGGATACACCTCGAACGGCGCGTGCGCAAAAGGCTCGTCGGAGCGAATGCTGGCGAGTGCGGTTTTAAGCGAAACGCTGCGCACGTCTGGCTGCACGCCACCGTCCCAATTATCCTTCGTCACACGCTCGTAGCCCTCGACAATATTGCCCGCGACGTAGGCTTTGCCGAAATGATCGAGGACCGTCTTGTTGCGCTCGGACTCGGGTTTGAGCAGACGATAAGCGACGTCGGTCGCGGGTGTGCCCGGACCCGGTTTGAAATAATTATTGATGATGTTGAAAAAGCTTCGGTGATCGCCGCCATCGACGGTGCGGTGGCGGTAGTTGAAGAGCACGTTGTTCGCGAAGGTGAAATCGCCGTACATGCCGACACTGGGATTACGGCCCGTATTGCACGCCCAGAGGTTGTGATGAAACGTGCTGTTGAGTCCGCCGATGGTGGAGCCGAACGCATGATGATAAAGGTTAAGCGACTCGGAGAAGATGGAATTCTGGATCGAGACATTAACCGTGGGGAGCTTGAGATCCTTCGAGCCATCGGGCGGTGAGTACATGTGCCGGTACATGGACATGTTTTCGTCGAGCCCCCAGGAAGCGGATACGTGGTCGATCATCAGATTGCCCACGGGATTTCCGCCAAATGAATCGTTGCGATCGGCGGCATCCATCGCGCCACGCCGAAAACGCATGTGGCGGACGATGATGTCGTGCGTCTCGAGCTCGACCGTGTTCCCGGCGATGCAAACGCCGTCGCCCGGAGCGGTGTTGCCCGCGATCGTGATGTAGGGGGCACGAACGCGAATACGGTCCTGCAGCTGAATGATACCGGCGACGTTGAAGATCACGATGCGCGGTCCGGGCGTCTCACAGGCCTCGCGAAAGCTCCCGGGGCCACTGTCGTTGAGATTGGTGACGACAATTATCTTTCCGCCGCGTCCGCCAAAGGAAAACATGCCACCACCCTGCGCGCCGGGAAATGCCGGAATTTTCGCCTGCGGAAGATCACCGGGTTTCTCTGCGCTCGGAATGTAAGGTTTTCCTTTCGCCGCCCAGGCTTCGATCTCCGGCAACGCGCGGGCAAATACCTCGTCGGAACGTTTACCCGCGGCAGCTTTGCGAGCGTCCGCGGCAGCCTGCACGTCGTGCGGCACCTTCGGATAGCCTTGAGCGAACACGGGCGCTGCGCCGGGCGCGATGAGTGCGGCGGTGAAAACGAAAGCTGAAAGTGGGTGGAATTTCATCGGGAGTATCGGGAGAATGGATTCGAAGCTGGCGAAGAGTTAAGGGGATCAAGACGGATCGGCGCAAGGTAGGGCGAACCCTCCGGGTGAGCCGGGATCGAAGGCGGCTACGCGTTCGACGCTCGCGCCCGCTCATTTTTCAACCGCATCACTGTGACGACTGAGATTTTTCTCCGCGGCTTTCATATCGATGCCGG
>CBRAFL010000414.1:0-4571 GCA_967755055.1 uncultured bacterium | reverse complement strand
CCTGCCCGCTGTGCCCCCCCCCACCCTCCCCGCCCCGGCGCCCTGCCGCTACGCTCGCTATTCGGGCGACTAGACCGGAAACAGCATTGATCGAAACACGACCGGTGTCTTGCGTGGTGAACTGTGCCGACAAAACTCATTTGCTTCGACTGTGATAGTACGCTCTCCGCCATCGAAGGCGTGGACGAACTCGCTCGTGCGGGTGGTCCGCAAACTTTCGCGAAGGTCGAGGCGATGACGAACGACGCGATGAATGGAAAGTTGCCCGTCGAAGCGGTGTTTGGCCGGCGCTTGGAACTTATTCAACCGTCACGCGCCAACGTCGATGCAGTGGCGCGAAACTACCTCGCAACAGTCGAGCCGACCGCCGCGGCAACAATCGCGGGCCTCGTTGCACGAGGATGGACCCCCGTGATTATCAGCGGTGGTTTCCGTCAGGCGATCGAACCGCTGGCGGTGATGCTCGGGATCAAGCGCATCGAAGCCGTTGATCTTTTTTTTGACGGCGGCGGAAATTATACGGGTTACGATTCGAAATATCCGACCACGCGCTCCGGTGGAAAACCGGAAGTGATTGCGCGACTCCAAAGAGAGCTGAAACCCGTGCAGACCGTGATGGTGGGAGACGGCGTGAGTGATCTCGAATCGAAGGCACAGGTGGATCGGTTCATCGGATTTGGACGTTACGTCGTGCGCGCTCCCGTGAAGAAAAATGCGGATGCGTTTATCGTATCGTTGGACGAATTGCTGACGATGCTGTGAGCGAAGCGGAAGTGCGCTTCCCCAATTGACGAGATGTCGCGAACAATTGCGCAGATGCTTGCCAACCGTTATCTCACCGTTTGCGTGAGTCGATGTGCTCCTTGGTTTGCTGGCTCCTTCGCGTCGCGAAAATAGCGAGCGGATCGCTGTGCGGCGCGGGGACACCGACTGCTGCGCCTGAGAGTGTCGGGGTGTTTCCCTTGCCGCTGGAGAGTTACACGGACTCGACCGGCAATCTGCTGGAGATTTTGAAGGCGCGCTTTGAGGCTGAGCCCTTCAATTTCGTCGCGACGATCATTTTCGTGCTGGCGATCGTTCACACCTTTCTCGCGGCGAAATTCCGGCAATGGGCTCACCACGTTGAGCATGCTCACGCCGCACGGCTTGAACGGACTCAGCTCGATAACGGCAATGAGGAGGATGATTTTCCAGAGGAAGTAAGTTTCAAAGGGCAGGTTCTACACTTTTTCGGGGAGATTGAGGCGGTTTTTGGCATCTGGGCGATCGTGCTGATGGTCACGATCACGTGGTTCAAGGGCTGGCCGACGGTCGTGGATTACGTCGGCCATCGCGTGAATTTCACGGAGCCGGCGTTTGTGGTCGTGATCATGGCGCTGGCATCGACGCGGCCCGTGTTGGTTTTTGCCGAGCAATGTCTGCGCACGGTCGCTTCCCTCGGACGTGGTTCAACGGGTGCGTGGTGGCTGGCGATTCTCATCATCGCGCCTGTGCTGGGTTCGTTCATCACCGAACCGGCGGCGATGACGATCGCGGCGTTGTTGCTCGCACGACAGTTTTATGCGCTGAAGCCGTCTCCGCGTTTCTGTTACGCGACGATCGGATTGTTGTTTGTGAATATTTCGGTGGGCGGAACTTTCACGCACTTCGCCGCACCGCCCGTGCTGATGGTCGCGGCTCCATGGGGTTGGGACATGCTCTACATGTTCACGCATTTCGGCTGGAAGGCGTTGGTTGGAATCGTCGGCGCAACGCTGGTTTATTACACGATGTTCCGAAAGGAATTCGCGGTGCTCGACCAGGCGCGAACTCAAGGCGCTCGTAGTGCTGACACCCGTGCGCAGCGGGAACTTCGCCGCGGACCCATTCCTGCGTGGATCACCGTGGTGCAGTTGGGATTCATGGCGTTGACGGTGTTCGTCGCGCACTATCCGGCGCTGTTTATCGGAGCCTTTCTTTTCTTCCTGGCGTTCGCGCAAGCCACCGCGCACCACCAGGACCGTTTAGATCTGAAGCCACCGCTGCTCGTGGGTTTCTTTCTCGCGGGACTGGTGATTCACGGTGGTTTGCAGGGTTGGTGGATCGAACCGGTTTTAAAAAACCTTGGAGCGATACCGCTTTTTCTTAGCGCGACTTTATTGACGGCGGTGAATGACAACGCAGCGATCACCTATCTTGCCACGCTTGTTCCTGGGTTCACGGAGGCTCTGAAGTACGCCGTGGTGGCAGGCGCAGTCGCGGGTGGAGGTTTGACGGTGATTGCGAATGCGCCTAATCCCGCCGGCCAGGCAATTTTGCAGCGGTTTTTCCCCGACGGCATCGCGCCGCTTAAGCTGCTCCTGGGAGCGCTGGCGCCGACTGTGATTATGGCCGCGGCGTTTCTGCTGTTGTAGACTGGCGTCGTATTTCGGCCCGTAGCGGCAGGCCTCCGCGCCTGTCCGTCTTCGATTCCCGACTGCGAACCCCGAGCTCCGATCGCAGCAGGCACGGAGGCCTGCCGCTACGTCACATGCAAGGCACGGAGTCTTGATGCGCGCTTAGGGGAATAATCCGCGCGCGGCTTTCGCATCGGCGACGCGTTGGATGCCAAGCGTCAACGCGGCGAGTCGGCGGCTGAATTTGAATTTGCGCTTTTGGTACTCCACCGAGGCTTTCGCTCGATCGAGAATCGCGAAGAGTTTCGCCATCACTTCGTCGCGATCCCAATAAAAATTTTGGAGGTTCTGCAGCCATTCGAAATAAGAGACGACGACGCCGCCCGAATTACAGAGCACATCGGGGATGACTTCGATGTCGCCGCGCTCATCGATGATTTTGTCCGCGGCGTTGGTCGTGGGGCCGTTTGCGCCCTCGGCCAGAATCCGGCACTGGAGTTTCGACGCATTTTTTTCGGTGACGACTCGTTCCAACGCACACGGCGCGAGCACGGTGCATTTCAATTCAAGCAGTTGCTCGTTTGTGATCGGTTCGCCGCCGGCGAAATCTTTCAGCACCTTTTCGGACTGCACGTAGCTTAGGGCTTTTTTGATATCGAGACCGGCTGGATTGTAGATGCCACCGGTGTAGTCGGAAATTGCGATGACTTTGATCCCGTAATTTTGCATCGCCAATGCAGCTTCGCTCCCAACGTTGCCGAAACCTTGGATGGCTGCGGTGGCTTCTGCGACCGGGAGGTTGAGATCTTCGAGGTAACGTTTGGCGAAATAGGCGATGCCAGCGCCGGTCGCTTCACGCCGGCCCTGCGAGCCGCCGAGTGCGATAGGCTTACCGGTGACGATCGCAGGCTCGTTGTGCCCCACGTGATTCGAGTACGTATCCATCATCCAACCCATGATCTTTTCGTTGGTGCCGACGTCGGGTGCGGGAACGTCGATGTGCGGTCCGAGAAAGTTGACCATTTCCTGCATGTACCGTCGAGAGAGTCGTTCCAGTTCGCCTTCGGAGAGTTGGCGCGGATCAACGATCACGCCGCCTTTTGCGCCGCCATACGGCAGGCCCACGAGCGAGCATTTCCAGCTCATCCACATCGCGAGCGCGGCGACTTCGCCAATGGTCACGTGCTGGTGAAACCGGATACCGCCCTTCGATGGACCGGTGGAGAGATTGTGTTGAACACGATAGCCCTCGAAAACGGTGACGCTGCCGTCATCGCGGCGGACGGGAAGTGCGACGGCGAGACAGCGACGCGGATATTTCGTCCGATCTCGAATTGTTTCCGGCAGATTGATTGCGTCGGCCGCTTTGTCGAACTGGCGGCAGGCCATTTTAAAAACGTCTGAGTCGTAGAGCGTCGAAATGATTACTTTGGACATGAAGCGAGTGAGTTGCGCTGCACCGGAAGGGGCAGCCGGTTTGTATGAAGGGAACTTGGGGCAACGACAGCGGTTTAGCAATTGGCGAGAGGGCCGCCGGACGATTCAGTCTTTCGGCAGAGTCGCCGCGCGTACGCCGAATGAAAATCCAACCTTCGCTGATCCACGGCGTGACGACGCGAATGATTGTTGCCATCGTAATCGCGGCCATCGGCGTCGGTTCGCTGGGGCTCTGGTTGTTTGTGCACGACCGACCGGAGCTCAATCTCGAGCCGCGGTTGCGCGCTGAGCGAGCGACGTTGGACCGCAAACTCGCCGAGGTGCAGCAGCGAAGCGATGCGGTCGCGGCGCAAATCCCGCCGGAACAGGATCGCATTGCGAAATCTGAAAAGATCATCCGTCAGCTGGAAGAATTGCAGAGCACCTGGGACATGCTGGTGGGAAATCGCGCGCAACAACGTGCAAATGCTGAACGCCTGAAACACCTCCAGACACTCCACGCCACCGCCGTCGCACGTGTTGCGGAACTTCAGCAGGAGGTGGCGCGAACGAAATGGGAACGGGACGGCTATGAGATTGAGCGAACGCGCGTCGATGCGCAGCTGCGAATCGTCGAAGCGAAGAAGGCGGGATTTTTTTATTATTTTCGGCGGGCATGGCTTCGGTTGCGGGCGTGGACTTGCATCGGCGTGGCGATTTATTTGCTGGGACCAATTTTGTGGCGGATCGCGATCGCGCGTTGGTGGCCGCCGCGCTGAG
>CBRAFL010000413.1:0-4580 GCA_967755055.1 uncultured bacterium | reverse complement strand
CGGACCAGTGCGGCTTTAGCAATTGATTTTCCAAGCTTCTAAAGACTCACTCGCCAACGCCTCGAGCAGATCAAGCCGGGCTGTACAAAATCCAAACTGCGGCGTGCAGCTCAGCGCTTATGACGACTCAATTACGGGACACTACACCTAGGGTTGAGGGCTGAGAGCTGAGAGATCGGAATCAGGCGATGGCACCGCGCCGTAACCGGCGCGGCTACGAGTTACGGGACTGGTAAATCAGGCCTTCCGCTTGCGGACGCGTTCGCGATCGCGAATCCATTCCGCGCTCGCGAGCGAGCTGCCTACGTTACGAACCAAAGCGCGGGAAGGATCTGCGCCGGAGGCGTTCAAGCCTCGCGCTAACCCGAAACGGTGCGCCCGGCGGGTTTGCAGGACGGCTCGTCGGGACGACTCGCCCTACCTTTCGACGGCATTGATAGGGTTCACAATGGAGGGACCGGCTCCGCCCGGTCCGCGAAGACCGGCGGTCTTCGGCCTTGAAAAGCCTGACGACACGGAGGTCGTCCCTCCGCCCCGAGCACAGCAGGCACGGAGGCCTGCCACTACCCGGAGCGATCCGCTCTCCTTCTGCTCAGGCTTTCTTTCGTTTGCCGATCAGCAGGCCGATGACCAACCCGATCACGCCCGCTGCGGCCCCTACCCACAATAGTGACTTCTTCGCGGTGTTGATCAGCGGATTGTCGAGCGCGTTCAACGATACGTGATAACTCGCGAGCAACCAGTGGCCGTTTTCCTTCACGAGCGTCGCCGTCCAGCGACTGTTAAACTCAAACTCTTTTCCGAACAAGGTGTACCGCCCCACGACATAGCCAAACGAAACACCCGTGTCGCCGCCGTATAAAATCGTGAGGTCGTCGGGCGTGGGCGGAACTTTGTAACCTTTGAAAGTGGTCTTACCCATGCGCTCAAAAAACGCGCGCAGGCCTGCCGCACCCCGGCACACTTCCGAGTTCTGCCACGTCACAACCACGTTCGGATGAACGTGGCTCACCACCGCGTCGATGTCGCCTTTCGTGATCGCGTCGATGACTTCCGTACGCAACGCGCGCAGTTCATTGTGCGCCGGATCTTCGGCCGCGTTGAGGTTTTGGCAGGCCGCGCCGCAGATGAGCCCGAGACAGAGCAGGAGTGAGGATAATCTTTTCATTTGTTGATTGGAGGTAAACCCATGGCTGTCCTATTAGTGTGGATACTCGATGGCGTCAGCCAGCCATCTGCTAAAGAGTGATGCGCGGTGAATATGCCGCAGCTCGTCTCATATGGATGCGACTAAGACCGCGGCGAAACGGTTGATCGATAATATTTTGATGCGTTCGCCAAAATTAGTCACGAAGCGCGGCGGCGTCCCGGTTGGTTTCCGGCGATCCATGATCCGGAAGTAATCTTGCCCCAATCAGCGCACCCAGCCAGCAGACTCCCGCAGCGATTCCCATCGTCCACCGAAACGCGTCGACGAACGCCCACTTGATCGCCTGGCGAACCGTGAGCGCGCATTCCGCAGAGAGGCCCGAGGGTATCCCGGCCACCGCGAGCTTCGCGGCCTCGTGTTTCAATTGCGCGAGGGCGGCAGCGGGAAGATCCAGCTGCACCGCTCGCGCTTCCAACGAACGGCTGAAGAGCGCGAGCATCACCGGTCCAAACACGGTGATCGCAAAAACTCCGGCCAGTCGGGTCAGACTGCTGTTGATTCCAGATGCCAGCCCCAATCGTTGCGACGGAACCGAAATCATCACGGTCGTGCTGAGTGGCGTGGCGGTCAGGCCGAGTCCCACGCCGACGAGAATCAGCCCTGGCAGGAAGCTAGTCCAAAACTCACTCGGGCCTGCGGTCACTCCGGGCCACGCCAAAAGAAGGAAACCCAATCCCGCGAGTGCCGGCCCAATTGTCAGCGGCCGACGCGGGCCGCGTCGATCGACCATTCGGCCCGCCCACGCCGAGAGCGAAACGAGGAGAACCATCAAGGGTACTTGAGTGAGGCCGGCGAGCGTTGGCGCGTAGCCCTGCACCTGAATCAGGTTCAAGGGTAGGAAAAACAGCGTGCCGTGAAATCCCATGTAGAATAAAAAGCTCAACAAACTCGCGCCGGTGAGTGTGCGGGATTTGAAAACGTCCAGGGGCAGGAGCGGCTGCTCGACCCGCTGTTGGAGAAAAACGAATACGCCAAGACTCACCACGCCGATCAGCAATGGACCGTACACGGCGGGATCATTGAAACTCGTTTTTGACCATTGGATGAGCCCGTAATTAAATCCGGCCAACCCGATCGTAACGGACAATGCTCCCCATCCATCCACGCGCTTCGGCTCCGTCGGTTTGGCGTCTGCCGGGATTTTCAGCATCAGCACCGTCAAAGCGATCGCCGCCAGCGGGAGATTGATGAAGAAAACGCCGCGCCACAAACCGGCGCCCGCGAGCAGCCCTCCGAACACGGGCCCGATCGTCGTCGCGAGCACGCTGAACGCGGACCACAGCCCGATCGCTTTGCCGCGCTCCGCCGGTGCGAAGGAAGTCGAGATCATCGCCAGCGATCCCGGAATCATCAATGCGCCGCCGACGCCTTGCGCCACCCGAGCGGCAATGAGTGTGGAAATATCCGGGGCCAGCCCGCACGCCAGAGACGCGGTTGTGAAGGCAACGATGCCAATAATAAAGATCCGGCGTCGGCCGAAAGAGTCGCCCAACGCTCCGCCGAAGAGCAGCAGCGCGGCGAGCGGCAAAGAGAATCCATTGGTGACCCACAGCAGATTCGCGCCGGTCGCGCGCAGATCCGTCTGCAGCGCCGGCAAGGCCACGCTTAATGCGGTCCCGTCGATAAACGCCATTCCGGAAGCCAGGATCGAGGTGATCAAAACCCAGCGAGCAACGGGACTGCGTGCAAGCGAGCGCGGTGCGCTGGCGGCGATGACATCCGAGCTATTCACTCGAGGTAGTCTTCCAACGGATGAGCACGACAGCCGACGCTGCCGCAAACATTTCGCTAAGCAAGCTCGCGCCTGCGAGGCTCGGAGATCGAAGTTCGAAGATCGAAGTTCGGGGAAATCAGGCACGGCAGGTCCCTCCGAAGTAGGGCAAGGTCCGGCCGTAGTAGGGCAAGGTCTCTGACCTGCCTTCCGGACGTACTTCTCGTTCTCGTAATCGTTCTCTTTCTTTCACCGCAACCGCGCTCTCGAGAATCAACTCTGCGAGAGAACGAGAAGGAGAAAGAGAACGAGAACGAAAATTCCGTCCCGTCTGCCTTCGGAAAACGAGCGGGCGGGTCGGAGACCCTGCCCTACTTCGGAGCGGCGGCCGAACTCCGAACTTCGATTTCCGACCCAGCAGGCACGGAGGCCTGCGCTACTCCCGTCATCGCCGCTCCACGCGAACAAGCACAGCGCCAGACGGGCGCAATGTGATGCCGCCGACCGGAACAGGCAGCGCTGGCTCGACGAGGCGAACACGGAAGCGCGCGGAGAGCGTCGCGAGAATGATCTTCGCTTCCATCATCGCGAAATGTTGCCCAATGCACGAATGCGGTCCTGCGCCGAACGGGAAATAGCCATCACCCACGAGTGTGCGAGGCTCGCCACCGACGAACCGTTGCGGACGAAACATGTTCGGCTCCGACCAGTGCGTCGCGAGGCGGTGCGTGACATATGGCGCCACGATCACGGATGATTTCGCGGGAATGGCGAAGCCGCCGATTTCGTCCGCCGCGACGACACGACGCTCCGCGATCCAGATCGAGGGATAAAGTCGCAGCGTTTCTTGCAACACGGCGGTGAGTCGTGTGAGGGCCGGAATGGCTTCCAGAGCCGTCGCCGGACTACGTGCGGCAAATCCAACTCCGTCCAACTCGGCTTCAATCGTACGCTGCTCGTCCGGGTGCTGCGCCAGCAGTGCGAACGCCCACGTCAACGCACTCGCCGTCGTCTCGTGCCCGGCGAGGAGAAACGTGACGATCTGGTTACGCAGTTCGTGATCGCTCAGCGCCGAGCCGTCTTCGTCGCGCGCTGCCAGCAACAAACCCAGCAAGTCTGAACCCGCGTTCGACTGGCTGCGACGAGCCGTAATAATGCGCGCGACCACCTCGTCGATCACCGCGAGCGCTCGCTTAAAATTCCGATGGCGTCGCAGCGGCATCCACAGCGGAAACCTCACGGCGTGTTCCGTCCGGAAGAATAATTCCTCGAGCAGCACCGGCAACGCGGCCTCGATTGCGCCCGCCTGCGCGCCGAGCTCCGCGCCGAACAGGCAGCGTCCCACCGCGGTAAACGTGAGCCGGCTCATCTCCGAAGCGAGATCAAGGATGATGCCGTCGCGCGCCGCTTTCGCCCAAGCCCCCGTTGTGTCCGCGGCGGCCCGCGTCATCACCGCCGCCAACTCCGCGAGCCGTCCGTGGTGAAACACCGGCTGGGCGAGTCGCCGGTGACGTCGCCACGTCTCGCCCTCGGCGTTGAGCAAACTCTCTCCAGTGACCAGACGGATGCTGCGCGAACTCCGCGTATCGCGAAGATAGTTGGAAGCGCGGTCCTGCAAAATCTGTGAGACGAGCGCGGGCTCTCTCACAAAATGATACG
>CBRAFL010000412.1:0-4593 GCA_967755055.1 uncultured bacterium | reverse complement strand
CGAGCGTGCTCTACGCGATTTGCGTCTTGCGCGGAGAGGCGCAGGATTGCCGACTGATTTCACGGCGCACTTTTTCCTTCTTACATGCTTTTCAAACTCAACGCAGATTATAAGCCGACCGGTGATCAACCGCAGGCGATCGAGAAACTTGTCGCGTCGATGCGCGCGGGTAATCGTTACCAAACGCTGCTGGGCGTGACGGGCTCCGGTAAGACGTTCACGATGGCGAACGTGATCGCGCAATGTCAGCGGCCGACGCTGATCATCTCGCACAACAAGACGCTCGCGGCGCAGCTCTACTCGGAGTTTAAAAATTTCTTCCCGGAGAACGCGGTCGAGTACTTCGTCAGCTACTACGACTACTACCAACCCGAGGCGTATATCGCGTCCAGCGACACCTACATCGAAAAAGATTCTTCGATCAACGAGGAGATTGAGCGGATGCGGATCGCCACGAGCAGTTCGCTGGTTTCGCGACGGGATGTCATCGTGATCGCGAGTGTGTCGTGCATTTACGGATTGGGCTCACCCGAGGAGTTTACCGAAATGCGGATTCAACTTCGGCGCGGAGCTACGCTCAATCGGAATAAGTTTTTGGAGCGCTTGGTGGACAATATCTACGACCGTAACGACTACGAGTTGAAGCGCGGCACGTTTCGCGTTCGTGGAGATGTCGTCGATGTGATGCCTGCTTACCTTGAGCATGGACTTCGCGTGGAATTTTTTGGCGACGAAGTGGAAGGTATCACGGAGTTCGATCCATTGACGGGTGAAACGCTGCGCACGCTGGACCAGTTCGACCTTTATCCAGCGAACCAATACGTCACGTCGCGGGGCAAACTCGACCCGGCCATCAAGGCGATCAAGGCGGAGTTGGAGGAGCGCGTGGCGTTCTTCGAGCAGGCGGGCCAGTATCTGGAAGCGCAGCGCGTCCGGATGAGGACCAATTACGATTTAGAGATGCTGCAGGAGATGGGGTTTTGCAACGGCATCGAAAACTATTCGCGGCATTTGACCGGACGAAAACCGGGCGAGCGGCCGTTCTGCCTCATCGATTTTTTTCCGAAGGATTTTATGCTGATGATCGATGAGAGCCACGCGACCGTTCCGCAGATCGGCGGAATGTCCAATGGCGATCGCGCGCGAAAACAGAACCTCGTTAACTTCGGTTTCCGGCTGCCGTCCGCGTTGGATAATCGTCCGCAGACGTTCGCTGAGTTCGAGCAGATTACGGGGCAGACGCTTTACGTTTCTGCGACGCCCGCGGAGTTTGAACTGAAGCAATCGGCGGTCGTCGCTGAACAATTGGTGCGGCCGACCGGGCTACTGGATCCGGAGATTACGATTCGTTCAACGAAAGGGCAGGTGGAGAATTTGATCGGCGAAATTCGCGCGGCGACCAGCGCGGGCGAGCGCGTCCTGGTCACGACATTGACGAAACGTTTATCGGAAGATCTTACGAGTTACCTCCGCGAGGCGAAAATCCGCGTGGAGTATCTTCATTCCGATATCGATGCGATTGAGCGCGTGGAAATTTTGCGGAATCTGCGGCTCGGGAATTTCGATGTGTTGATTGGAATCAATTTGCTGCGTGAAGGACTCGATCTGCCGGAAGTGGCGCTGGTGGCGATTCTCGACGCGGACAAAGAAGGTTTTCTGCGAAGCGAAACGAGTTTGATTCAAACCGCGGGCCGGGCGGCGCGGCACGAAAAAGGGCGCGTAATTTTTTATGCGGACAACATCACGCAGTCCATCGCGCGCACGGTCGAGGTGGTGAAATACCGTCGCGAAAAACAGCTTGCCTATAACACGGAGCACGGAATTACGCCGCGCAGTGTGAAGCGGTCGGCGCAGGCGAGCTTGCACGTTTACGATGGCAGCGGAGATCGCGAGGAGCCGGCGGTGGCGGAAGCGGTGGACGATGTCGCCGCGGTGATCGCGGAGCTGCAGGACGAAATGCAGGAGGCGGCGGGACGGCTCGAGTTCGAGCGGGCGGCGTTGTTGAGGGATCAAATCAACGCGCTGAAATCGGGAGATTATCGAAAGCCGACGCGCGGCCCGACGAAGAAAGAGTATCCTCGTTCACGCGGCTCAACTTCGACCCGCAGTACCACACGGCGGACGTGACGCTAAGATCCCGGAGGTGGCGACCTGGTCAGTTTGGTCCTCATCTGCTCAAAGCTCTCCTTGCTTACCTCATCCACGGGCGACGTCGTGACTGGTTTTGTACCCTTTTTGACGCGCTGCGCTATGTTTGAGCCGCTCACGGTCACATACTCATAATCAGCGTCGTCGACCGCAGCGCTTTTTTTCGCGAAGATCGAATTGCAAGTTATCGGAAGAGCAGCGAGGCAGCCGCTCGAGATCAGAAGACCACGGATCACTTGTTTCCAAGTCGGCATGGCGGAGGATAATGTCGCACCACCTTTTTCGGACAAGTTCTAACTCTGGTAAACGTTGCGCGGCGAGCGTGCAACCTACGGCGACTGCAATCTTAGTGAACCGTCTGGAGCTCGGGCTTCAGCACGCCGATGCACGGCAGGTTGCGGTAGCGTTCGGCGAAATCGAGGCCGTAGCCCACGACGAATTCGTTGGGAATACTGAAGCCCACAAAATCCGCTTCGAACTTCACTTCGCGGCGCGCTTTTTTGTCGAGCAACACACAGCTGCGGAGGCTGGCGGGTTTGAGTTTCTTTGCGAGTGCGGTGACGAGCGCCAGCGTTTTTCCGGTATCGAGAATGTCGTCGATGATTAATACGTCGCGGTTCGCGATATCGAGCGTGAGATCGGCGACGATCTGAGGTGCGCCGACGGACTTGGTATTAGCGCCGTAGCTGGACACACGAATGCAGTCGAGCCGCACGGGATTATCGATTTCGCGCATCAGATCGGCGGTGAACATCACTGCGCCGTTGATCAACGCGACGATGGTAAATTCATCGTCACCGTAGACCTGTTTGATTTCTCGAGCGAGGCCGCGAACGCGGCGTTTGATCTGCGCCTCAGTGTAGAGGACCGACGCGAGATCGGGATGAATGAGGGCGGGTTTCTGCGTCCGTAGGCGAGGGGAGGCAAGCATGGGAATACTCTCAGCGAGACAACGGCGGGGCTTCGATGCAATCCGTTCTTGGGGGTGAAAGGGTTTATTCTTTTGACTTAGCGGAACGCGAAACCTTGCCTCGCCCGCCGCTCACGGCTGCATGATTTCCATTCAGATTCAGAAACTGACGAAACGGTTCGGGGCGGTCACGGCTCTGCACCATCTCGACCTCACGATCGAGCCGGGCGAATTGTTTTTTTTGCTCGGGCCAAGTGGTTGCGGAAAGACGACCCTGCTGCGGAGCATGGCGGGCTTCTACATCCCAGAAGAAGGGAAAATTCTTTTTGGGGAGGAAGATGTGACCCGGCTCGCGCCACACAAACGGAACACCGGAATGATGTTTCAGAGTTACGCGCTGTGGCCGCACATGACGGTGGCGGAAAACGTCGCGTTCGGTCTGGAGGAGCGGAAGGTGCCGCGCGATGAAATCAAACGGCGGGTCGGCGAGGCGCTGGAATCGGTGCGGATGAATACCTACGCGGAACGGCGGCCGAATCAATTATCGGGCGGTCAACAACAGCGCGTGGCGCTGGCTCGTGCGCTGGTGATTCGTCCGCGGTGTTTGTTGCTCGATGAACCGTTGTCGAATCTCGATGCGAAATTGCGGCTGGAGATGCGCACGGAAATTCGACGCGTGTGCAAAGAGTTTAATCTCACGACGGTGTACGTGACGCACGATCAGAAAGAGGCGTTGTCGATTTCGGATCGCATGGCGATTTTGGAGAGCGGGCGGATTTTGCAAGTGGGCACGCCGCGCGAAATCTATCGACGACCGGCGCGCAAGACCGTCGCTCATTTTATCGGCGAGACGGATTTTATCGCGGGGAAGGTCGCTGGTGTTGCTGACGCGTGCCTGACGGTGGACACCGCGATTGGTCGATTCGACGGCGTCCTCGGAGATCTCAAATCGCAGCCCGCGGTGAATGATAGCGTAACGCTTTCGATTCGCCCGGAATGTTGGAAACTCAGTCGCGAAGCACCGATGCGCAATGCGGTGAAGGGAAAGATCGGCGAGTCGGTTTACCTCGGCGAGGTTGCGCAGTATGACTTCGTGACTCACGGAACGACCCTGAAGATTTTCGAGTTGAATCCGCGATTCATGGGGCAGTCTTCGCGGGGAGAATTGTTCGCGAGTGCGGATCCGGAAGATGTCGTGGTTCTGACCGAATGATCTGGCTGCCTGGCAATGCGACGCGGAGGGCGATGGTGGCACTGAATCGAGAGTTTCAATACGCTGGCGCCGGCGACGCACTCAGTGCCTCCTGAGACAGAGCCATGTTAAAGCGGATCATCATTCTGTTGGCGCTGGTGACGACGGTGGCAGTGCCGTTTGTTTTGCGACCGAAACAGCTGCCGCCGGAACATTCGGATGAAACGCTGACGATTATCACGCCACACAATGAGGCGATTCGACACGAATTCTCGCTGGGCTTTCGTCGGTGGTACAAAGAGCGGACGGGACGGACGGTGTTTTTGGACTGGCGGGTGATTGG
>CBRAFL010000411.1:0-4611 GCA_967755055.1 uncultured bacterium | reverse complement strand
GCCGGCGATGGGATTCGAACCCGCAACCGCCTGTTTACAAAACAGGTGCTCTACCGTTGAGCTACGCCGGCGCGAAAACTTTTAGCGCTCACCAAAGATTGACTGGGAAAAAACAACGGAAACTCCGGTCGCCGCCATCGGCTAGGGTTGAAAGCTGGTGGCTCCGCGGGGACTCGAACCCCGAACCAATTGATTAAGAGTCAACTGCTCTACCATTGAGCTACGAAGCCAAACAAGGGGCGAAAAAGCTCACGAAGCGGTGGGGGTTGTCAACTGCGATCTAGAGGACGAACTCGTGATTCGCTCCTTCCGTCCACCAGCGCAATCGCCGTGTGACGCGTCAATTTCTCACCGCCTCCTGCGAGGGTGCATGGGCATTGGAAAGTCAAAGAACCGGACGCGTCCGTTCCTAACGGGGGCGTCCTTACAATTAACGTAGAACCCTGCTATTTCTTAGTACCCTTCAAAAGATCGCGAAGATTTCGTCCTCAGAACGTAGCGTTCTCACGGTAGTTATTTTTTCTGATTCTGCGCGGGCGAAAAAAGCGTGATCCCGTCGAGCGTGATCGGCGACGCGAGCTGGCGTTGTAGGTCTACCCAGTTCGTGATTTGAAAACGTGATCGTTCCATGAGCTCTCGCAGCGGCACGACGACAAATGCGCGTCCCAACATTCGCGGATGAGGCAACTCGAGTTCCGCCGTGGCGCGCGATTCTCCCTCGTAGGCGAGAAGATCGAGATCGAGCGTGCGCGGGCCCCACCTCACGAGGCGAACCCGCCCAAAGTGCTGTTCGATTTCCATCAACACTTGCAGCAACGCTTCCGGGCTCAATGTAGTTTCAACACCTACCACGAGATTCAGGAACAGGGGCTGCTCGACATCCCCCACCGGCTCAGTCTCGAAAACCGACGAACTCTCCAGCGAAAAAATCCCAGGCCACGTTCGCAGTTTTTCGACCGCGGCGGCGAGCGTCGCCGCGCGATCGCCGAGATTGGTGCCCATTCCGATGAACGCCTGCCGCCGCGGACGCGTCTCCATTTTTACGACGTAGCGGGGTTTCGCTCACGCCGAATCCGTACTGACACACCGGCGAACTGAAAGTCCACCGGAGGGCTTGGCTTGATAATTTCAACCGTGACGGCCGTGAGCATTGTAAACGCCTTCAAGAGTTCCGTCGCGACGGTTTCCGCGAGCGTTTCGATCAGCCGCTTGTGCGACCCTTCGATAATGGTGCGCACCACTTCCTGTACGGCGCAGTAGTCGACGGTCTGATCGAGCCGGTCGGATTTCCCGGCCAACGCCAATGGCAACTCGAGCTCCACCGTAGCTGAAAATCGCTGGCTGTTTTCTGTTTCGATCGGCAACACGCCATGGCGGGCGAGAAAGTGCAGTTCGCGGAGGATGATTTTGTCCATGTTTACGCCGGAGTGTATCCCAGCCCTGCTTTAATCGCGTCTGCCATCCGCGCGAAGCGAGCCATTTCTCGCACGTCGTGCACACGAATCATTGAACAACCTTGTTGGATCGCCCACACGACGGTCGCGCCGCCGCCTTCGAGGCGATCGTCCACCGTGGTGCCGAGGACGGCGCCGATCGTAGATTTTCGTGACGTACCAACCAACACTGGATGGCCCAGCGCGCAGATGCGGTTGAGCTGGCGCAAAACTTCCAGATTCTGCGGAACGTTTTTTGCGAAGCCGAAACCGGGATCGAGCCATAGCTGATGATTCTCGATGCCCGCTGTTTGCGCGATGCTCAGACTGGTTTTCAAATCGAGCACCACGTCATTCAAGAAATCGCTGTAATTCCGATCCGGCCGATTGTGCATGAGGATCACCGGGCACTTTCGTTGAGCAACGACCGTCGCCATGGCCGATGAGGACGAAACGATTTGTGCAGGTGCCACTGCCTCGCAGTCGGCGACCTGTTTCCAGCGTGTTCGTTCGTCCGCCGTCATCCCGTGCATCAACCCCCAAACATCGTTAACGATATCCGCGCCGCTTTCGATCGCGGCGTCAGCCACGTCTGCCTTATAGGTATCGATCGAGATCGGTAAATCCGGCCACGTTTTCCGCAAGGCCGACAGAAGCGGAAGCACGCGAAGCAATTCCTCGTCTGCGGAAACCGCATTTGCGCCCGGTCGCGTCGACTCACCGCCGAGATCCAGCAGATCCGCTCCTGCTTCGATCAATTCTCTCGCTCGATTCACGGCAACAGCGGTGGTCGCGAGTTGTCCTCCGTCGGAGAACGAGTCCGGCGTGGCATTCAACACTCCCATGATGAGAGTGCGCCCGCCAATCGCGGGAAGGGTTCGGCCATGCGGACTTTTCCACGTTTGCATGTCACCCGACTGGAACAACCCTCTCCCGGCGTTTCCATCTAAAACCCGCGGTGGACACGGAAAGGTCGTGACGTTCGGTCCGCCTCCGCGGAGTTTTCGAGTCCGCCTGAAAATGAAACAGCCACCTTCGTCTCATCACTCCCACCGTAAGCAGAAGTAAACCATGGAGTCGTTCAGTCTCGAGCACTGGCAGGATTGGCAGCGAGCAGGATTCACGCGACTTCCTGTAGTCCGGGTGGAGCGTGACGCGAAATTACCGACGAGCTGGAGCGGGTTCACGGAGGCCGCGGCGACTATTCTATTGGAGAGCGCTCAGGCCGGTCGCTACTCCTATATGTGCGACCGACCGGCGCGGGTGATCATCGGGCGCGCCGAGGATGCTGAAATTTGGACCGACGATTGTGCCAGCCAACTCGGTGCCGCCAAAGGCAAGCCGCTCGATGTGTTGCGCACAATTCTCGCCGAGGTTAAAGCGCCGAAATTAGACGGTTGGCCAGCAATGACGGGTGGCTTGATGGGACTGTTCGGCTACGACTTGGTGCATACGTGGGAGCGACTGCCGATGACCGCAAAACGCGAT
Source organism: uncultured bacterium (assembly GCA_967755055.1). Lineage (GTDB taxonomy): Bacteria > Verrucomicrobiota > Verrucomicrobiia > Opitutales > Opitutaceae > Opitutus. The sequence continues at coordinate 1,690 of CBRAFL010000411.1, read as the reverse complement.
TTGACGCTGCCGCTTTACGCCATGATCGAGCCGCGCGAGTTGTTTATCTACGACCATCGCGAGGCAACGTTGGGAATCGTCGTGTGGTACACCGTCACTTCCGATCCGAACACGCTTGCCGAAGCTTTCCGAGAGGGAGGCGAGATCGCACGACGTGCTTGGGCGCGTTGGCAAACTACCGGTGGGCGTAAACCCGAAAGCGCCCGCAGTAACCGTGAGCTGTCGGCCGACGGTCCTGCATCGGTTGCGCCATCGCCGTCATTTACGAGTGACGGATTTCAAACCGCCGTTCGTCGCGTGCTCGAGTATATCTCCGCGGGTGATACGTATCAGGTGAATCTTTCTCTCAGAACGAGTCGACCGGTAGGGCTTCCGCCAGAAATGATCTATGAGTCGCTGCGCCGTGTGAACCCTTCGCCGTACATGGGTCTTTTGCGGCTGCCCGATTTTGCCCTCGTGTGTGGTTCGCCGGAATTGCTGGTGCGTTTGGAGAACGGCGTGGTGAGTTCGCGTCCGATCGCGGGCACGCGTCCGCGTGGCGATGCGGCCAAACAGGATTCACATTTTTCAGCGGAGCTACTCGCGAATGAAAAAGAACGGGCCGAGCACTTGATGCTGGTTGATCTTATTCGCAATGACATCGGGCGCGTCGCTGAATTCGGCAGCGTTCATGTATCGGAGTTCATGGCGCTGGAACACTACTCGCACGTCATGCACATCGTGTCGCAAGTAGAAGGCCGGCTCGCTGCTGGCCAGACGTGGGTGGAAGTTCTTCAAGCGATGTTTCCCGGCGGAACAATTACGGGTTGCCCAAAAATTCGTACGATGCAGATCATCGAAGAACTGGAGCCGGTCGGGCGCGGTTTCTACACAGGCGCTCTCGGCTGGATCAGCTACGCCGGCGAGATGGAAATGAATATCGTGATCCGCTCGATGCTCGTGCAACACGGCGTCGGTCATGTACAAGCGGGCGCCGGGATCGTGGCCGATTCACAGCCCGAGCGTGAACTCGACGAAGCTCTTCGGAAAGCGCAGGCTCTCTGGGTCGCATTGGAGAAAGCGATGAACACTCATGGCTGATTCAAGTAACTCCCGGTTGGCTCAGACGGTGTTTCTAAACGGCGAATTCCTGACCGCGGGCGATGCGCGATTATCAATCTCGGATCAAGGCGTGCTTTTCGGTTTTGGTTTTTTCGAATCTTTCCGCACGAGCGGTGGCCGACCGCATTGGTGGAAACTCCATCGCCGTCGATTGGAGGAGGCTTGTGCGATCGCCGGACTAATTCTTCCCGCGGGTTTTCTCGCGCACGACGATCAACGAATGACTGACGCGGTGCGTTCAATGTTGGAGCGTGCCGGCGTACCCGAAGCCGTTTTCCGCTATACTATAACGGGCGGCCCGGTCGGTGGACAGCCGAGTGAATTTTTGACGATGCGGGCGCTGCCCCCGGCAGCGGGAGGGGAGGGGATTTGTCTTCGGGTTCTAAATGTGGCCCGCGACAATGGCGAATGGCTGCCGCGCCCCAAAAGTTTGAACTACGCCAACGCGATCCTCGGTGCTCGCGAGCTGGGCCGACGTACAACAAATCCGGGCGACGAGGGATTGTTTCTTTCGCGCGGGGATGAGTACGTCGTCGAAACTCCGCGGCAGAATGTGGCATGGGTTCGCGATGGTCGTATCTATTTCCCG
>CBRAFL010000410.1:0-4638 GCA_967755055.1 uncultured bacterium | reverse complement strand
ATCGTCGATGGCGTGGCCGGGCCGCGCTACGACGAAAAAGTCATTCCGACTACGACGTGGATCGATCCGCGACCGTATGCACACGTCTACCCAAAAACGGTGCCTCAACCCGGTCCGGTCACGCTCAGCAAAGACGGCAGCCGGTATGCCTATCTGGCGCGGCTCGGCCAGGAATGGGTGCTCGTCGTCGACGGCAAGGAATCCTTGCGCATCCCCGTCCAGGGCTCTGCCGCCCAGGCGACCATTGGCGGCCTCGAGGGCACCACCGCTATTTGCATGGAATTCACCGGCGAGAACGGAAAACATCTGCTGTTCAGCCGCCACGTTTACAATGGCTTTGAACTGTGGGTCGACGGCCATAAATGGCCGGGCTTTTACGGTTCAGGTGGTGGCGGCTCGGAGGGAACGATCGATCCGCTCATCAGCCCGGACGGCGAACACATCGCCTACGTCGCTCAGATCGATCGCGAGAAGCGAGCGTTGATCGTGGACGGGAAAGATGCCGGCTACTTCGGGACGCGCCTGCAGTACACTCCCGACAGTAAACATCTCATCTGCGTCAACGAGACGCCGAAGGGCCAGGCGGTGCTGATCGACGGCAAATCGATTTTCACGGCGAGGCAGATTGTGGAGGTTTATGTTCCTCCCGTGGGCAACCGGCTCATTTTCTCGCTGCTCCACTTTAGCAAGGATGGAAGCAATGCGGAGGGAACGTTCCTCCTCGTCGACGGCAAACCCGTCGAAGCCAGTCTGACGCCGGGATCAGGAATCAAGAAAGTTGTCTTCAGCCCGGACGGAAAACACTACGCCGCGATCTGCGGAAACACGCCGAACATGTTCGTCGTGATCGATGGCAAGAAGGGCCAGGAGTATAACAGCATCGATCCGCTTGGAACCGCGGGACCGGGAATCAATTTTACCGGTGATTCAAGCAAGGTCGTGTACATTGCAGCAACCGCGAACATCGCCCGCGGCGCCGGTTCGTTCGTAGTTATAAACGAGGACGAATCCGACGGGCTGGGTCTCAACGTGAAGTACTGGCTCAGCCCCGACGGCAAGCACATCGCGTACGCCGGGACGACTGACCAGGCGAATCAAAAGTGGATTCTCATGATCGACGGCAAGAGCCAGCCGGTACAGCCCGGCTGGAACGTCACCGATTTCACCTTCAGTCCTGACGGATCGCGGTATGCCTATGCGAGTCAACAGGGCGGAAACAAAGGGATTATTCTCGACGGCAAGAACACCGAACTCTTCGGCGAATTCGCCTTCAGCCCTGACAGTAAACATTTCGCGGTCTCGGGATTTGGGTGGTTGTACGTCGATGGCCAGCTGGTCTTCAAGAACGACGCGGTGGGTGCGACCCTGCTCCAACGGGGATTCACGCCTGATGGTCAGCATATGTTCTGGATGACGCGCGAGCCGGCCATTGGCGCGAAAGCGGCGCCGGGGGCCTATGAGTATGTCGTTTACGCCAATGGTCAGACGGTCGCGCGTTGCGACAGCATCATGGACAGCCCGGGTTCGGTGAGAGCTCTCTACGGTACCCAGGTCGGGTCCTCGTGGAAATTGCCGCCTGCGTGGAATGTGACTGCGGAGGGCAAGCTCGTGTTCCTCGGGCCGGTCGACGACGGAATCAAACGGCATACCGTGTCGCCACCGGCCGGCACCAACGTTGATTCCATGATCGTGGAAGCCAAGGCCGCGCCGGAGCGGGCCGCCGCCAAAGCGGCCGAGGAAAAAAAGAAAGCCGACGAGATCAAGGCGGCGAAAAAAGCAAAAGCGGACGCGGAGGCTGCCGAAGCGGCTGCGAAGGCGAAAGCCGACTACGATGCGCAGGTCGCCGCCAATGCGAAAGCGAGAGCCGACGCCCAGGCAAAGGCCAAGGCCGACTACGACGCACGGATCGCGAAACAGAAGGCCGACTACGATGCTGCGATGGCCAAGAAAAAAGCGGACTACGAAGCTGCCATCGCCAAAAGGAAAGCTGACTACGACGCGGCCGTCGCGAAGAAGAAAGCAGATTACGATGCGGCCGTTGCAGCCAAAGCCGCTGCTAAAGCGGGCAACTAGCCCGACCGCACCCCCGTCACCTTATTCGGGATACGCCATGAAACCATCCATACTCATCACGGCCGCGTGCTTTATCACCACGGCCGCATTTGCCCAGGATCTGACTTGGGCTGACTTTGCGCGGCGGCCGGAAATCTGGCCCGCGCAGTGCACCCTCAAGCGCGCGTTCAAGTTTCAAAGAGAAACCGTTCCCGCCGGGGAAAAAGTCGACGTCCTCGCCATCCGCGGCAACCAAATCGAACTCGCCACTGCGAAGGGCCTCACGTTCGCCGCCAAGCCCGAAGACACCGATGCTTTCGTTTTCGGCAGCGAAATCTGGAAACGACTTTCACCAACACAACGCGCTCTCACGTACTCGACTCTCCTACAGCGCAAAGATCTCTGGCCGTACCGGGTGAAACTGATGCAGCCAATGAATCTCGGAAATATCCAAATCGCGCGTGGCGAATCCGTCATCATTACCGGAGTCGAGGGCAGTCACTTGCTCGTCGCTTACGAGAAAGCCAACACCCTCTTTGACGTCGAACCCCGTGACACGAATGTGATCTTGCATGCGTGGAAGACGATCGGTTCACCGCAAACGCAGCCGGGCCGCTACACAGAGGAGCTCAAAGGAAAACTGGTCAACGCCACGAACGGTTCATCCGTGACGATCGAGCCGGCCGCTGAGCCGCGTTATTATGCGTTCTATCGCGGAGCCAGCTGGTGCGGACCGTGCCGGCAGTTTTCTCCCACGTTGGTGAAATTCTACAATCGCGTAAAACCCGCACACCCGGAATTCGAAGCGATCCTGATCAGCGACGACAAAGCCGTGTCCGACATGTACAAGTACGCGAAAGAGGAGGGCTTCACCTGGCCCGCCGTTCCAGCGGCGCAGTATCCGAATTTGAAGATCATCAATCCGCTTTTCGGTAACGGCATTCCGCAGCTCGTCATCACCGACCGACACGGAAAAGTATTGATCGACAGCGAGCGCATCGGCCGCGAGCCGGCGTTGCAGCAGTTTGAAGCGCTCCTCAATCAACCGCCGGACAAAATCGCCCGAAACCTGTGAACATATTTCATTTCCTCTCGGTCGCGCTCGTGATGCTGACCACTTCGACGAGTCTTCTCGCCGCGGACGAGCACCCGATCACGATCGGGAAAAATCCGCCAAAGATCACGCGCCGCGCGTTCGACCCAAAACGGCCGCCGGCGGAAATGCCGAAGCTCAATCCGCCCGAATCAGGCGTGTGCCATTTCGAATTCACGTCGGATGCCGGCATCGGCACGTTCACCGATCAAATCGATCCGCACACCGTCGAAGTAGAAATCGACTCCTTCGATGTTGTTCTAGACCTCGCCGTGGACGTTTGGGCGATGAACGGCGCGCCGAAAAAATTGATCAGCCACGAGGAGGGTCACCGGCAGATCTGTGAGTATTACTACAAGGATGCAGACGCGATCGCCCGCCGGCTCGCGCAAAGCATGATCGGCCGAAAAGCCCGTGGCACCGGCGAGAACAAAGACGCGGCCGCAAAAAAGGCGATGGATGCGCTGCTCTCCGAGTTCAATCTCACGTACATGAACGAGACCAAGGTGCGGTGCTCGGCCTGCTTTAAACGCTACGACGAGATTACTCATCATGGTCTCCTGCCGATCACCGAGGCCGACGCGATCCAACAAGCGATCGCCGCAGAACCTGCCCGCGAAGGAAAACCCGCAACAGCGACTTCGAAGTCCAAAGCGGATTCGCCGTAAGTTTCGCTCACGCGTAGCTACGAGCGTGAGCGAGTGGAGGATGGAACTGCAGGTGGCGTGCTCGCCGCCCAACGTATCCGAATACCACAGAAGTGGCGCGGCGAGCGCGCCACCTACGAGGCCATCGATTTCTCCGTCGCCGCGAAGCCGAGCATCAAACCCGCCACAAACCCAGTCACGTGGGCCAATACGTCGACCTGTTGGCCACCGGCTCCGTAAAGCGCCAGCACGGTCAAGCCTGTCGCGAACGGCACAAAGAGTGTGCGCCAGCGATGTGGATGATTCACGCGCAGCACGACGCGAATCGCCCGCCCCGTGAGCAATCCGACTGCCGCAAAAATCGCCGTGGAGGCACCGAGCGAGCGATAAGAACTGGACGCGTTTACAGCCGCGACCGAGAGATTTCCGACGACCGCCGCAAACGCGAGCAACAGCCAGCCGCGCCGACGGCCAAAGGTCGTGAGCAGTGCGGAGAAAACGAATACGCCGCTGAGTGCGTTGGAAACAAGATGCCCGACATCGGCGTGCAGAAACAACGCGGTTATCAGCCGCCACCATTCGCCGCGATCGAACACCGCCCGCGAATCGAGCACACCCGCATCGGTTACGCGGGGCCACTCGCCCTGCGCCCAAAAGCCTGCCAGTACCGTCAGGCACCACAGCAATGGCGTGAAGAGTTCGGCTTTGCGCGCGGGCGAACGATCAACGATCGGCTGCGGCGGCCAGCCCACGCTTTCTCGATCGAAGGACGCCAGTTGTCCACGAACCGCCGCGAGCGCGTGCGGCTCCACCAACAGTCGAAACCCGCCGTCCGCCGGCATGAGC
>CBRAFL010000409.1:0-4646 GCA_967755055.1 uncultured bacterium | reverse complement strand
ATTCCAATAAAGCCACGGGAGTGTGGGAGCATTATACCGCGGGGCAGGCCGATCTCGCCGCGAATTACAAATTAGGCCCGGTCACTTCCCAGACGGTCGTGGGTGGCGCCCTGGCGAATCAGACGCAACGAGCGAGTTACACGCGCGCGCCGCTCTCGGTGGTCAATCTGACCTTGGGCCAGGAACTGGCGATGCCAGCCTTCACGCTGCTCTATCAGGACAACCGGAGCAGCAATCGAAACAACCAGTTCTATTTTAACGAGCGGCTCGGCTTTTGGAATGAACGCATTTTCCTCAACGGCGGACTCCTTCACTACACCGTCTACACGACCGCCCGGAACGCATTCACGAATGGACCGACCAGCATTCTCGACAGCAGCAAGGACATGGGAATGGCGAGCATCGTGGTGAAGCCGATGGATAATGTTTCCGTTTATTCGAGTTATTCCACGAATGGCACGCCGAGCATTGCCAACAACGTGGCGCTCTGGGCCCAGGGCAAACAGTTCGAGTACGGAATCAAATCCGAGTTTTTTGACCGACGACTCAGCCTCAGTGCGGCGCATTTCCAAATTGCGCAGACGAATGTGTCGACGCCGAATCCCGCCCGGCTGTCAGACGTTAACGCGCCGCTGACCGTTCTTTCCGATCTCAAGGATCACGGGGTTGAGTTCGAAGCCACGGGTGCCCTGACGAAGAACGTTTCAATCATGGCTGCGTACACTCATCTCAGACTTCGCGACGCGCTCGGCCGGCGCGTGCGTGCCGTGGCCGACGATGCGGGTTCTCTGCTAGTGAATTACCACGTGACTGACGGTTCGCTCAAAGGCTTCGCCGCGAGTGTGGGCGCCGTGTACAGCGGCTCCAAGCCAGGTGATTTGCCTTCTCCGAACTTCACACCGCTGGGCGTTCCGACCAAAGTCAGTTACTACGTTCCGGCCTACACGCTGTACAATTTGAATCTGAACTACCGCTGGCACCAGGTGAGGTTTGCTCTCTTCGTCGACAACCTGTTCGACAAAGACGGCATCACGCAGGGCGGCGGCGTAGGCGGACTTGGCCTTTCACCGGCGTGGAGACGCAATATCCGATTCTCCACTACGTTTGACTTCTAAGACCGGCGACGGTCCCGAGGAGCGTTGAGCGAATCCGCCGAGCCCGAGAATCACGGGCTCGGCGAAATCATTTGGATAATTGGATCTGCACCGGGACCGGCTTCAGTTCGCTGACCACTGAGCTGGTGGCATCCTTGCGAATGAAGCGACGCCGAAGGCGGACTTTGAATTCATCCACGAGTTCGTAGAGCACGGGCACTACGATCAGACTGAGCGCGGTCGAAGTGATTAGGCCACCGATCACGCCCACTCCCATGGGGGCCCGGGCAGACGAGGAGCCTTCCAAGGCCAGCGCCATCGGCAGCATACCGGCGACCATCGCGATCGTCGTCATCACAATCGGACGGGCTCGCTTGTGGCACGCATCAAGGATCGCTTCCGTGCGGGTCATGCCGAATTCGCGACGGGCCATCACGGCGTATTCCACGAGGAGGATCGAATTTTTTGTGACGATCCCCATCAGCATCACCAGGCCGATCAGCGACGAAATAGAGAAATCGTAACCGAAGAGCGCGAGCGCACCGAAAGCCCCGCCAAGAGAAAGTGGGAGGGCCGCAAGGATGGTGATCGGTTGAAGAAAATCGTGAAACAGGAGCACCAGCACCGCGAAGACGCAGAATACGCCGGCGGCCATGGCGATCAGAAAGCCTTCGAACATTTCTTTGAGGGCTTCGGTATCGCCGGAGGAACCGAGCGAAACACCTGCCGGCAATTTTCGCATCGTCGGCAACGCGTTGACCTCTTTGAGAACGTCGCCCACTGGACGCCCCTGCAATCCGATCGTGATGCTGATGTTTCGACTCCGGTCGTAGCGATCGATCTGCGCCGGCCCGCCTTCGACCGCGATATCAGCGACACTGCTGAGCGGCACAGGACCATTCCTGCCCATGACCCGGAGGTTCCGAACCATCTCGAGATTGCCACGTTGGTCCGGAGCAAACTGGGTACGGATGTAGAGCTGCCGCGCAGGTAAATTCAGTCGGGGCAATGATTGATCGTAATCGCTGGTCGTGGCGACGCGGACGGCTTCACCGATGCTCGCGGTACTGACACCGAGCTCCGCGGCGCGGGTGAAATCCGGACGGACGATGACCTCGGGGCGCAGCAGGCTCGCCGATGACTTGATATTTCCGACGTTGGGAAGAGTGCGCAGTTCGGCCATTAACTTGTTCGTGGTGGCGAGCAGCAGTTGCTGATCGTCGCCAAAGAAAACCAGCGAAAGATTCAGACCGGATCCGCTGTTGGGATCGCCTAGGGAAAAACGCGCACCGGGAACGGTGAGCAGTCGCTCGGTCACAATTTTTTCGATTTCCTGCTGGGAACGTTTGCGCTCATCGATCGGTGTGAGGGAGGCAACAACGGTGGCCCGGCGCACGTCACTACTGGAACCTCCGCGTCCAATTCCGCCCGAAGCTCCCGAACCGACGGTGGTGTAGACGCTCCGCACTTCGGGATTTTCGGCGATGATCCGACTGGCGGCCTCAGCAAGGCGGGCGGTTTGCTCGATGCTGCTGCCCGGCGGAGCTTCGACGCCGAGTGTGATCCGATTCATATCCTGAACGGTCATGAACGTCTGGGAAATCGTCGAGGAGAGCAGCATCGAGAGAACGAGAAACGCAGTGGCACCGCCGATCGTCTTGCCGGGATTCGCCAGACACCAGCGGGCCAGTCGAAGATAAGCGCGCATGAGCCGTCCGTCCGGCTCGGGCTCCGGGTGCGCCTTCATCGTGTAAGCGGCCAGGACCGGAGTCAGCAGTCGGGCGACCAGCAGCGAGAACAGAACGGATATAGCTGCGGTCCAACCGAACTGTTTGAATACACGCCCCGGTATGCCTGTCATGAAAGCGGTCGGCAGGAACACCGCCACGAGCGTCAGTGAAGTGGCGATGACGGCCAGACCGATTTCCTGGACCGCTTCCAGCGAGGCCTCCATCGCGCTCTTTCCGCCACGAAGGTGGCGCACAATATTTTCAACCTCCACGATCGCGTCATCCACCAACACGCCGATCACGAGCGTGAATGCGAGCAACGTGATCGTATTGAGCTGAAAGCCCAGCATCTGGATCACCGCGAAGGTCGGGATGATCGACAGCGGCAGCGTGATCGCTGAAATCCATGTGGCCCGCCACTCGCGCAGAAACAGCCAGACCACGATCACCGCGAGCACGGCGCCCTCGATGAGCGAGTGCAGCGCGGCCTTGTAGTTGGTCAGGACGGGGCCCGTCGTATCGTAGACCTCCCGGAACGTGACGTTCGGGAAAGTCTTCGTCATTTCCGCGATCTTCGCGCGAACCGATGCGACCATCGCGACTTCGCTCGCACCACGGGAACGCTGCAGTTGGAAGGTTACGGCCGGCTTCCCGTCAACGAACGCCAGTTGCCGACGCTCGCTGGCGGTGTCGCGCACCTTGGCAAGCGTATCCAGCCGGATGTGACGGCCATCGCGCAGCGGAATTTGCAGCGCACCGATTTCGGCGGCGCTTTTCACCTTCCCGATGGTGCGAATGGACTGCTCCAGTCCGCCCACGTTGGTGCGTCCGCCGGGTGACTCCTGCTGCACCATGAGCAACTGGGTGGAAATTTCGCTGGCCGTCACACCCAGCGACAGAAGCTTCGTCTGATCGAGCTCGACCCGCACTTCGCGATCGATGCCGCCATAGCGGGTGATCGAGCCGACGCCTTTGAGAGAAAGCAGATTCTTGCCGACCTCGTTATCGATGAACCACGACAACTCTGCCTCGTCCATCAGCGTGGATTGCACGGCATAGGTAATGACGGCGCCGCCGAAGGTGTTGATGCGTGAGACCACCGGAGGCTGCATCGCGTTCGGCAGTTGGTTGCGGACGCTGTCCACGGCGTTGCGGATTTCCTCCACCGCCTGGCTCAAATTCTTTTCGAGCACCAACTCGATCAGTGTAACGGATACGCCATCGTTAATGGTGGAGGTGATGTGTTTGACGCCGCTCACCGAGGCGATGCTGTCTTCTATTTTGCGGGTGACCTCGGTTTCCAGCGAAGCCGGCGTCGCGCCCGGCAGATTGGCAACGACTGTGACCATCGGAAAGTCGAGGTCGGGAAAGTCCTGCACCGGCAGCCGGAAGAAGCCGATCAGGCCTCCCACAGTTAGGAGGACGTAGAGCAGGATGACCGGAACGGGGTTGCGAATGGCCCACGCGGAAAAGTTCACAGCGCTCCTCCTTGTGCGGCGGCGATACTTGCGGATGCCGCACCGGGTGGGACGACGAGGACGTTGTCACCCTCGTTCAGGAAACTCCCGCCGGACGCGGCCAGTTGATCGTCGAGCGCCACGCCTTGGAGTATTTCCACCGTGGTGTCACGCCGGCGGCCGGTGACGACCTTGATCTGATGTACCTTGTGAGCGGCGTCGATTTTCATGACGTACGTGTAGCCGTCACGATAAACCAAAGCTGATTCGGGCAGGTGCAGCGCGGGTGACTCGCCCAGTCGGATGTTACCCGCCGCGTAAACGCCGGCCTTCAGTGCGCCAGGTTCGGGCAGATCCACGTAGAC
>CBRAFL010000408.1:0-4647 GCA_967755055.1 uncultured bacterium | reverse complement strand
CACCGCCGCCGTGTCGGGCTCGGTTGGCATATCCTCGTGGCCGTGCAGATCGACCCCGGCGAGCTCGTCCCACGTGTGCAATTGATCGATTACGCTGCGCAACTCGCCCGCGATATCGCTGCGCAGCATGCCGGCGAAAATTCTCACCTCGAGTCCGGCCGGTACCGCCGAGCGAATTGCGGCGATAAGCTCGCGCCCCGGCACCCCGATAAATTGCGTCACCGGCAAGTGAAAGCTCGTCTCAACGTAGTGCACATTCTCCGCGACGTGCTTCGCAAAAATCGCTTTAGCCGCGTCATGATAACGCTGTGCGCTCACAAACCACGGCAGCGCGTGATCGAGCAGGATCTGGTTAAAATCGCTGAAAGTCGGGTAACGGAAATCGGCCTGGCGAAATCGCGGATTTTCGGGGAATCGCTCCGGCTGCCACGCCGTCAATAATTCATAAGGCAACGCACCTTCCAAATGGAGATGCGTTTCGGTTTTCGGAAGAGATTGGATGAAGCTCAACAGACCGCGATCGGCATTTTTATTTTCCACGCATCAACAGATGCGGATGCGTTGATTCACGTCAAGATCACGCAGCTTTTCCGCGTAGCCCTGCGCGGGAGCGCAGGGATTCCCGCCGCTCCCGCAGCGGGCTACAACGGAGTTGGGCGGCGAGACCGCGCGCACCACGCTGACACTTCTCTCTTCTCTACTTTCCCAGCAAATATTCCGGATTCAGCTTGTGCAGCGATTTCGGGACGAACAGCCCGTCCTTCCGGATCAGTTTGCCGTCGAACCAAATCTCTCCACCGCCGTACTCCGGACGCTGAATGCACACCATGTCCCAATGCACCTGCGATTTGTTGCCGTTGCCCACGCCGTCGTAGGCTTGTCCTGGCGTGAAGTGAAACGATCCAGCAATTTTTTCGTCGAAGAGAATATCACGCATCGGCTCCTTGATGTGCGGATTAAAACCCAGCGCGAATTCGCCGATGTAGCGCGCGCCATCGTCGCTATCCAGAATCTCATTCAGCCGCTTCGTATTCGACGAGGTCGCTTCGACAATCTTCCCGCGCTTGAACACGAGCCGGATATTGTCGAACGACGTTCCGAGATAAACCGTCGGCGCGTTGTACTGAATCACGCCCTCGACCGAATCACGCACCGGACACGAGAACACTTCGCCGTCAGGAATATTGCGCAATCCACCACAGGGCTGCGCGCCGATGCCTTTGATCGAAAAGGCGAGATCCGTTCCCGGCCCCTTCAGCTGAACGCGATCCGTGCGCTCCATCAATTCCTTCAGCGCCTTCATTCCAGGCGCCATGCGGCCGTAATCCAGCGTACAGACGTTGAAATAAAAATCCTCGAACGCTTCCGTGCTCATCCCCGCCTGCTGCGCCATCGCCGACGTCGGCCAGCGCAATACGACCCATTTTGTTTTCCCCACGCGGTAATCCAGCACCGGTTTCATGAGCCGGCTGACGAGTTGAACCTTGGCCGGCGGCACATCGCTCGATTCGAAAATGTTATCCGATCCACGCAGCGCAATGTACGCATCCACTTTTTGCATCCGCGCGAGTTCGACGTCGGCGTGTGGCGAGAATTGCGCCTCCTCGGCTTCGAGCGTCATCTCGCGTGTGATGCGCGCCCGATGAATCTGCACGAGAGGATGGGCTCCGCGAGCGCGTGTCGCGCGAATCAACGCAATCACGATGGCGTCAGGCACGTCGAAGGCATCAATCAACACGCGTTCACCTTTTTTCAACGCCGTGGAAAACCCGGTGAGCCCTTCAGCCAGCTGAGTGAAACGAGGATCAATAATCATGTGAACCAACTACCAATCCGCAGCGATTTCGCCGCAAGTCGAAAGGTAGGGCGGGTCGCGAGCGCGATGTGCGTAGCACAGGCCTCCGTGCCTGTCCGGGATCGGAGTTCGAAAATCGGAGTTCGAATTTCGGGAGTTCGGGGGGGGAATTTCGATCTTCGATCTTCCATCTTCGATCACAGCAGGCACGGAGGCCTGCCGCTACCCTATCCTCCCTGACTCCCACTTTGCGGAAAACAAATCCGCCCCACCGCTTCGTCGAAATCCGCGGCGCCGCGAATGATTTCAATCTCCAGCCGCAGGTAATAAATCGGCAACGGGCAAACGTACCCGTCGGGAATACGCACCGCGTCTTTCTCCGTCGTCACGAGGCACTCCGCCCGCTCTTCCTTCGCGATCGCGAAGAGCGACTCGAAGTCTTCGTCGCCGTAGCGATAATGATCGAGATAGCGTTCCCGCGCCACGATCAGGGCTCCGAGATCCCGCAAGAATTTTTCAAAACTCTCCGGCGTTGCGATCCCGCTAAACGCGACCACGCGGCGACCTTTCAAAAACGAGAGCGGTTCCCGTCCGCCCGGCGCGTCGGGCGCCGCGCCCAAGAGCTGTAAATACTTCGGCCGATGTGCGCATTCGATGATGTCCGCCTCCGGATTGTGCTCTTTGATTAACGCCTCGAGCTCGGGATCTCGCTGACCATTCGACTTCGTCAGAAAAACGTAGCTCGCGCGTTTCAGATGCTTGATCGGCTCACGTAAAACACCCCGTGGTAAAAGATGCCCGTTCCCAAATGGATTGGTTTTATCGACGAGGAGAAGATTGAGCCGGCCCTTGAGCGGCAGATATTGAAATCCATCGTCGAGTACGAGCGTGTCACAACCAAATTTCTTGATCGCGAACGCGCCGGACTTCACGCGGTTTTTGTCCACCAACACAATCACGCCGGGAAGATTTCGCGCCAGCATGTACGGTTCATCACCCGCGTCTTCCGAGTTGAGGAGAACCTGTTCGCCATCGCTGACGATACGCGGCGGGGGCTCCTCCGTGTGCGTCAGCGCGTACCACCATTTCTTCCAGAACGGCGCGGACTTGCTTTTATAACCGCGACTAAGAATCGCCACTTTCCGGCCGCGATCGTGGAGAGCGCGCGCGAATTTTTCGACCACGGGAGTTTTGCCCGTTCCGCCCACGGTGAGATTTCCGACCACGACCACCAGGCACCCGAGAGGTTGGTCGTGGAGGATGCGGTTCTGATAAAGCCAGAGGCGCGCCTGGGCGATGCCGTTGAACAACCATGACAGTACCTGCAAAAAAGCGCCGTAAATTGCGGCGCCCGTATCAGCGCGCCGACCGAGGATTACGTCGATCGTGTAGAGTTCGAGCGCGTTAAACTTCTTCTTCAGCCAGGATTGGGACATGAGGTTTTTGCTGCGCAAAAACCTTAAAGGAGATTGACGCCTTTGGTCACGTAAACTGTTTTCGCAAAGTCTGCCGATTTGCCAAGCTGTGAAATTGACCTTTGATCATGCTGCCGAAGCCAACTTAAGGTTTTTGCGCAGCAAAAACCTATGAGCTATAAACTTTTCATTCCCGGTCCCATCGCCGTTTCGGAGAAGACTCTCCGCGCCATGTCGCAGCCCATGATTGGGCACCGCAGCACGGACTTCGTGGCCTTGTACCAGTCGATGCAGCCCGAGCTTCAGGCGCTCTTTTACACGAAAGATCCTGTCTACATTTCCACGAGCAGCGCTTGGGGCGTGATGGAAGGCGCCGTGCGTAACGTTACCAAGAAGAAGGTGCTGAACTGCATGAACGGCGCGTTTTCCGACAAATGGAATGACGTCGCGCTGCGCTGCGGCATTGCCGCTGGAGCGCTCAAGTTCGAATGGGGCCAGCCCGTTGAGCCCGAAGCCGTCCGCCGCGAACTCGCCACCGGCGCCTACGATGCGATTACGTTGATTCACAACGAAACCTCGTGCGGATGCATGAGCGATTTGCCCGCGATCATGGCGGTCGTGCGTGAATTTCCAGAGGTCATTTCGATTGTCGATACGGTCAGCTCGTTCAGCGCGCTGCCTATTAAGAAAGACGAACTCGGCATCGATGTGTTCATCACCGGCTCACAAAAAGCTCTGGCGTTGCCGCCGGGCCTCGCGCTGATGTCGGTTTCGAAACGCGCGCTCGACCGCGCAGCGACGGTGACCGGCCGTGGCTACTATTTCGATCTCCTCGAGTTTCAAAAAAATCACGAGGCGGGCATGACGCCAAGCACGCCGACGATCCCGCACATCTACGCGTTGAAGTCGAAGCTCGAAGACATCAAAGCGGAAGGCATCGAGAATCGCTACGCGCGCCACGCACGTTTGAACAAGACGGTGCGCGACCACATCCTCGCGAAAGGGTTTAAACTTTTCCCGAAGGACGGCTATGGTTCCGTCACGCTGAATTGTTTCGCGAATACGCTGAACATCGATCTCGGCGCGCTGAACAAAACGCTGAAGTCGAAGCACAAATTAGTGATCGATGGCGGTTACGGAAAACTGAAGGGAAAGACCTTCCGCATTTCGAACATGGGCGACGAGACTGATGAGACGATCGCCGTGATGCTGAAAGCCTTCGACGCCGCCTTCGCGGAGACGCCGAAGCTGCCGGGCTGAGAGGTATTGCAAAAATGCCTCTGCGGCGTTTGAGTTTTGCGTAACGGTATGTCACTCGCGGAACTCAAACGCAGCGCAGCGAACCTTCCCGAGCAGGAACGACGCGAGCTTGCGGCGTTTTTGCTGCAGGTGGGTCGGGAGCGCAACGCGTCGTGGCGTGAGGAGATGACCCGGCGG
>CBRAFL010000407.1:0-4695 GCA_967755055.1 uncultured bacterium | reverse complement strand
GCAACGGCGTCAGCACCACCGGACCGCTCGCGTTGATCGTGCCGTGATTTGGCAGCGTCAATGATGCGCGAACCGGAATCGACGCGCCATCCGCCAGCGTAAATTTCTCCACGTCGAACTCTGCGTTCTCAATCTTCGTGGTCGCCACTCGCGGCAGTGCTCGATCTTCGAATACAGCGCTGAACTGGCGAACACTCAGCGCCGCCACCTCAACTTGCGGCTTGGGCGGTTCAGCTTTCGCCGGAGATGACGTCGGTGCTGACGGCGGAGAAATTGCGCTCGCGGAACTCGGAGGAGGCGTGATCATCGCGAGCAAATCGATCTTCCCGTCTTGCGCGCGATGCACCGACGCACGCCCGCCATTTAGCGCCACTTTCGTCGCCTTCATCGTCAACGCGGCAGCGTCCGCCGCGAGACCGTTCACCTCGAGATCGTCAAGCTCCAGGACCGGCGCAGTCGAGGCGCGCGCGGCCGCTTTAAATCCCGTCAAATGCACGTGACCCTCGGTCAACTGCGCCAGCGGAGCCGTACCAGAAAGGTCCGCTTTGTAATGGCCCGACACATCCAGCAAACCACCGAGCACGTCGAGCTGCACGAGGTCGTGGTAATACGGCGAGTATTTCGCCAATGCGATTCCTTGAATCACAAAGTCGCCTTCTGATCCGAGTGGATTCACGGAGACGGTACCCAGCCAGCGCAATTTCTCCCCCGACTCTGTCGCTGCAGTAAACTCGTACGGCGCGTTGCGATTCGGCGCGGTGTAGAATCGCACCAATGAAAAATCGACCGGACCGAGATGAGTTTTGAATTCCTGCGCACGACTATGATCCGCAAAATCAAACTGCGCCTGCGTCACGACCAATTTGGCCACACGCAGCGGCCAGCCCGGTTTTTCGCCAGGCTTCGATTCTTTGGCAAATTTCTCCACGAGATCGGAGTAGTTCAGCCTGCCGTCTTTATTCACCACGACACGCCCTGCCGGTGCCGCCGCGGTGATTTCTTGAAAACGCCATTCCTTCACGAAAAATGACGCCGCATCGAAATTCACGTAAATGCGATCCCAGCTGACGAACCCGCCGCCATCACGATCCGTGACCGCTAGTCCATTAATCGTGAGGGAAAGCACCCAAGGATTCACGCGAACGCTCGCAATGCGGACAGGGCGTCCAAGCTCCGTCGTCAAGCGGCTAACCAGTTGATTTTTAAGAATCGGCGGCGCTGCGACAAATCCCACGACGGAGTACAGGACGAATCCCACGATGAGAAATATCCAGAGGCGGCGGGCGAATGAGGTGTGGGGTTTCATAGATGAATTGAACTCATGGACGAGCAGACATGACAACCGCTTAGGCACATTCAATGGTGCTCGGTTCCGGACGCTTTACGACGATTTCATCCGCACGAGCTTTGACGCGGCCCATTTTTTCCTGCAACGTCACCGGAGATGAAATCGGTGAAGGTCCCTGCTTTGGAGCTTTTTCTCCATGAAATGATTCCGCTTGCGAAGGCAATGGGCGTCGGCGTGGAGGTCAGTGACGCCAAGGCGCTCGTCCTTATCGCGCCGAAGGAGCAGAACAAGAATTCGCTCAATACCGCGTTCGGCGGCAGCCTCGTTTCGCTCGCAACCCTCGCCGGCTACGGTGTCGTTTGGGAGCTGATGAAAAATGAAAAAGGCCCCGAGAAATCAGAGTGGCGCATCGTGGTAAAAGAAAGCCGCGCCGCCTATCGCCGTCCTGTCCTTGGTGACCTCCGCGCGATTTGCGAACGGCCCGCGCAGGCCGCGATCGCCGAATTCAAGGAAGCTCTTTCCCGTTACGGCAAGGCCAAGCTCAAGCTCAAGGCCTCCGTCGTTGAGAACGGCAACGTTGCTGTCGACGTAACCGCCGCGTTCGTCGTCTCGCGGTAAGCGTTCGTTTTAGGTTTTCGCGCTAAGCGAAAACCTTAGATGTGCTTCGAGTCGGCTTCGTCTTTTTTGACATAGCCGCTCTCCTGCCGCTGGTGATTCACGGCATTCTTTTTCAGATACGCCTGATAAACGTCATCGGCGGTCATGCCGAGTGTTTGCGCCAGCGAGACCAGGAAATGAAACAAGTCCACCACTTCGACCTTCGCGTTCTGCTCGTCGAATTTCTGATATTTCGCCCACCACTTCCACGGCACGGAATCGATCAGCTCAGCGGTTTCCTGCTGCATCGCGCGGGTGTAGTTGAGAATCCACTTCGCCTTCTCCTCGTCGGTGGGCGGTGGCAGATTGACGCCAATCCTGCGGTTCAACGCATCCTGCATCGAAAAAATCTCCTCGAGTTTATCCATGGCCGAAAGTTGCGCCGGAGAGGTCGAACGTGGCAAGTGACAAGTGGCAGGGCTGCGCCGCTACCGCAGGCAACCCGATCGTGTAGGTGGCGCGCGCAACGTCTTGGCGATCCGTAGCGCGACGAGCGCGCTACCTACTCGGCCTCGGAAAACCTACCTCCGCCATATCCTTCCGCCCCTCTGAATTTGCAGTTGCCCCCGGGAAATGCCTGGGCGAACGTAATTCCTTCACGCAAGCGTCGAGTCGCAGTTCCTGCGCTCCGCCTGCTTTCCAAAAAACACGGCCGCTCTCCCCTCCGCGGGATGAGCGCCCAGCAAAACAAAGATAAAACATGTCAGATCAAGCATCGTCCGGCGAGCCAGGTTCGGCTCCCGCGACCGCCACGGGCGCAGCACCTTCTGCTGCTCCGTTCGGCGACCCCAAGCCGATTGGCTCGTTCGGCAACGCCCGAGGCTCCGGCCTCTCCCGCGGCAAACGCGCCACCCCACCCGCTGCGGCCCCTGCCGCCTCGTCCGCCAGTCCAGTTAGTTACAAACCGACCGCTGTCGAGGTGATCACGCCTCAGCGCGAGTACACCAACCCGTTCGCGAGCGAAACGCCCGCGCCCGTTCCCGTCGTCAACGAGCCTGCCCCGCAGGCCGCTCCACTCCCCGTCTCCGTCTCACCCGCTCCCGTCGCAGCCCAACCCGCTCCCGCGCGTGGGTCCGAGATGTTCCCGTTCACGCCAACTGCTGGCAATGAACCGAAGGCTGGTTCACCACAGCCCCGCGTCGAGTCGACCTTCGAAAAGGCCGAGATCAAAATTCTCCCGCCCGAAGAGGTGAAGCGCCCGTCCGTCAGCTGGGGCGATGGCACCCACGACGAAGACACACGGCCACAGCCCGATCAGCGCGCGACGTTCCGTCCGGAACGCCGTGAGGCCAAGCCGTTCGAGCAACGTGAACCGAAACCATTCCAGCCCCGCGAGCCGAAGCCGTTTCAGCCGCGCGAACCCAAACCATTCCAGCAGCGTGAACCGCGTCGCGAACCCGCGTTCGATCAACGCGGCGCTCAGCCTCGCGATGTCGCCCCAAGCCGTCCCGCCGAACCCGCCAAATCCGGCGGATTTTTCGGTTGGCTAAAAGGTCTGTTCGCCGAGAAGCCCGCTGAACCGCAGAAACCGCAGCCCGAGTCCCGCGAAGGTCAGTATCGCGGCGAAGGCGACCAGCGTCGTCGCAATCGCGGCGGTCGCGGACCCGGTGGTGGTGGTTATCAGGGCGGCGACAATCGTAATCGCCGTGATTATCAACCGCGTGATCCTCGCGACGAACCGCAAGGCGGCGCCGCGCAAGGTTATCAAGGCGGCGACCAATCAGGTCAGCAACAGGGTGATCGCCGTTTCGAAGGCGGCGGCGGACGTCGCCGTCGTCGCGGCGGTCGCGGACGTCATCGCGATGATCGCGGCGGCCCACAATCCGAAGGTCAGCAAGGTGGCGGCGCGATCTAAGCGACAGCTCTGATTAATCCTTGCCCCCCGCGCCACGAGGCGCGCATCTCAAAGGCGTCCGTTCTGCCACGCGGCAGGACGGGCGCTTTTTTCTTTTCCGTCCTTTTTTCATCTCCGGTTCCAGTCTCGTTCTTCACTCTCAGCTCTGACTCCAAGCTCTTAGCTCAATGGCCGATCTCATCGTCAACGGCGGCAAGCCGCTCTCCGGCACCATCACGCCGTCCGGTAATAAAAACTCCGTCCTCCCGATCCTTTGCGCAACGTTGTTGACGGACTCTCCCGTTCGCCTGCTCAACGTTCCCGTGATCACCGACGTCGAGAAACTCGTCACGTTTTTCTCGGAGCAGGGCTCGCGCGTCACGTGGGACCAGAGCGCGGGGACCATGACGCTCGACCACTCGACCTTCGACGCCGACCGGATGCAGGGCGAGCTACCCGCCGGAATGCGCTCGGCGGTCCTGCTCTTCGCGCCGCTCCTGCAACGGATGAAGAAGATCGCGATTCCCGCCAACGCCAAGGGCTGCTCGCTTGGCATTCGCGAACTCGATCCACATCTCGAAATCCTGAAAAAGCTCGGTGCCACGGTCTCCGAAAGGCGTTCGCTAACGTTGTCGTTGAAGGACAAGTTCATCGGCGCCCGTCACTGGCCGGACTACATGTCCGTCACCGCCACGGAAAATTTTGTGATGGCCGCCGCGCTCGCTGAGGGCGAATCAACGTTGCTCAACGCCGCCAGCGAACCGCACGTGCAGGATCTCTGTGAGGTGCTCGCCGCGATGGGCGCAAAAATTTCCGGCATTGGCACGAGCAAGCTCACCGTCACGGGCGTGAAACGCCTGCGCGGCGGCACGTTCACGATCAAAACGGATTACCACGAAATCGTCACGTTCCTCGC
>CBRAFL010000406.1:0-4747 GCA_967755055.1 uncultured bacterium | reverse complement strand
CCCCCCGTTTTGACGTAGGGGAACAATTCACTGGCGGCATGGACGATTTTCATCGCCCAGAACTAAGCCGGGCTCTTTCGTCAGTCCAATCTCAAAGCACGGCCCGCGCGCCGCCGCTCGGAATAATATATGACTCTTCGCGAACGCCTGCTCGCTCTTCTACGCGAGCCCAACTATTCGCCCGCCAACGAAACTGAACTGCTCCGTCAGCTCGGCCTGGAAAAAAAACGCCGGGCTTCTCTCGCTCACGAGCTGCGCCTCCTCATCTCTCGAGGCGAGGCCGTTCGTTCGCCGGACGATCGGATCCGTCTGCCGAAATCCGCCAGTCAGCGGGAGACGCGAACGGAAACCAAAGACGCCCGGAAATTTTTCACTCCCACGCGTCGCTCCGCCACGGCGATGCCCGCCCCCGCCCCGATTACTGACACGCCTGCAAAGCACCCACGACGCGTCGACGTCGAGGAGCCCAGATCGACCAGCTCCGTTTCATTGGGGCATGGCGAACTGATCGGGCGTATCCAGTTTCGTGCAGGTGGTTCGGCGTTCGTCCTTCCGGAAGATCCCGCGACGGGAATCACCAGCCCCGGTGAGCCCTCGATTCAAGTCTTCCCCGAGGACACGAACGTCGCATTGCCGGGGGATCGCGTGGTCGTACGCATTTTCCCAGGACGCAAAGGCAAGCGGCCCGGCGAACGGATCGGCGGCGTCGATCGCGTGCTCGAACGTGCCCGCGACACGATGGTCGGTGATCTCCGTCGCAACGGAAGAAATTTTGCGGTCATCCCCGATGACCCGCGTTTCGTTTACGAAATCCATGTTGCTGATCCGGCGAAATCCGGCCTCAAGCCCGCGCCGCAGCCGGGCGATAAAGTCGTGGTCAAGCTCCACGAGTGGAAACGCCGCAACGACGCCCTCACCGGAGAAATCACCGCACGTCTCGGTCGCACGCACGAACCACGCGCCGAGTTGCTGGGCATTTTCGAAAAATACAATCTCGTCACGGAATTTCCGGCCGATGTTGAACAAGAGGCCGCCGCCCTGCCCGATCGCGTTCATGCGCGCGACATCGGGCATCGCCTCGATTACCGCGAAAAAGCGGTGTTTACGATCGACCCCGACGACGCCAAGGATTTCGACGACGCGCTTTCCTACGAACCGCTCGAAAGCGGCGAAGTTCGCATCGGTATTCACATCGCGGATGTGTCGACGTACGTGAAGGCAAGCACTGCGCTCGATCGCGAAGCTCAACGGCGCGGCAACTCGACCTACCTCGTCGGCGTGGTGATTCCGATGCTCCCGGAAAAACTTTCCAATGGCCTGTGCTCGCTCGTGGAGGCGCAAGATCGCCTGTGCAAAGCGGTGTTCCTGACGTTCGCCAAAAATGGAAAACCCAGGGAAACCACGTTCGCCAACACGGTGATCCGTAGCCGCAAGCGCCTCACCTATAAACAAGCCTACGCGCTTCTGTTCGAAAACGATCTCAATCGGATCCGCGCGCTGCCGCTCCCGCCGAAACATCAAACCGGCTCGACCGGTCGCGCACTCAGTTCACTCGATGACACCGAGCTCGGTGAGTTGCAGTCATGGGTGCGCGCCCTCTGGAAAATTGCGAGCCGCCTCCGCAAGGACCGCATGGCCCACGGCAGCCTCGATCTCGACATGCCGGAAACAAAAATCTTCGTGGACGAAAAGGGCTACGCCGACCGTTTGGAGAAAATCCAACACGACGAAAGTCATCAGCTCATCGAAGAATTCATGCTTGCGGCGAATGAAGCCGTGGCGCGGCTTACGCGCACACATACGCTGCCCTCACTCTATCGCGTGCACGACGAACCGGACGCGGAGAAGCTCGACGAATATCGCCAGTTGCTCGGCACCTTCGGCATTCATACGGGCGATCTTTCGAAGCGTGAGGAAATCACCAAACTCCTCAAAACGCTGGAGACGCATCCGCAAGGTTACACACTGCGAACCCAACTGCTCCGCAGCTTGAAAAAGGCGGCGTATCGAGGAACTGCGGACGGCCATTTCGGATTGCACAAAAAAGACTACACCCATTTCACGTCGCCGATTCGACGTTACGCGGATCTGGTCGTGCATCGCGTTTTCGATTCGTACCTGGTGAAGCATCAGGGCCATCCGTCGAGCCACAGTCAGCCCGGCTACAACCTGGCGCGGATCGAGAGTCTCGGCGAACACCTGAGTCTGACCGAAATCGCCAGCGCGGAAGCGGAGCGCGAAAGCGTCAAGATCAAGCTGCTCGAGTTCTTCGAACGCGAGCTGGAGAAAAAACCGAAGAACCGATTCGCCGCCGTGATCACGGACGTCCGCCAGAATGGATTCTTCATCGAGCTGATCGAATCGATGACGTTCGGTTTTGTCTCGGCCACCTCTCTGAACGACGACGCGTATACGCTCAACAACGCCGGCACCGCCTTGGTCGGTCGCAAATCCAAGCGACGTTTCGAAACCAACGGCCGGCTGGACGTCGTCGTGGAGCGCGTCGATCGTTTCAAACGGCTGATCGACTTCGCTGTCGCGTAAACCTGCGCCCGCACGAGTCCGTTGCCACGTATGGCGGGCGCGGCCTGATGTAGCGGCAGGCCTCCGCGCCTATTGTTTCGGAGATCTGTGACCCGGACGACACGGAGGTCGTCCCTCCGCCTCTCGAACTCCGAACTTCGAGCTCCGAACTTCGAGCTCCGATCTCCGAAACGGACAGGCACGGAGGCCTGCCGCTACATTGGAGAATGTATCTGTTCACGCATTGCATCCGCACGGTGTCGATCCACCGGGGCAATGATTGCCGGCCCTACGAGCTGACGATTCGTAGGCGACGTTGGAATGTCTGATCTCAGGCCCACTGCCGATGATTGCTGTCGCGGTTTACAGAAAATCTACAACGTCGCTATTCGCGTCCCTTGGCTTTGTACTGACTACATCGTGAAGCACATTCGCGCCACTCCTGGGGCCGTGATCCTGGGCGGAGGTTTTGCAAGTTTGGAAGCGGCCCGCAATCTCGGTAAACACGGCGTCAGGGTTTGCATTTTTGGCGACGCCAGCGCCGTGGCGCGTTTCTCACGATTGACAAGTCGCTTCATGAAATGGCCAAAGGGGATGAAAAACGAAGAACTTCCCGACTTCTTGATAGCGATGGCTGACCGGTGGGACATACGCGGTTGGGTGCTGTTTCCCAGTTCTGACGAACATTTGCGCATCCTGGCTCAAGATACGTTCGTGGCGAAACACTTCATTCTCACCACTCCGCCGTGGGAAACGGCAAAACATCTATTCGACAAGCGTCTGACCTACACGCTTGCCCAGAAAACGGGTGTCCCTACTCCGCGCGGCTACGACCTCAGAAATGGAGATTGGGTGGCCGTGCCGGATATCGAATTTCCCGTCGTCCTCAAACCGGCTATCACCCCCCATTTCCTCGAGACTACCAACCGGAAGGCGTATCGTGCTGACAACCGGATAGAGCTCCAGAACCTCTATGAGGGAATGCTGCGAGTAATCCCCGCATCGGAGATAATCGTTCAAGAATTAATTCCCGAACCGTCAAAAAACCTGTTTTCGTTTGCCGGATATTTTAAGCAAGGCGAGCCGATCGTTGGCCTGTCCGTAAAACGCACTCGCCAATTTCCCGTGGATTTCGGTCGATCAAGCTCGTTCGTGGTGACGGTTGACGTTCCGGAACTCAGGGAACTCGCGAGCCAACTTCTCCGAGCGATCCGCTACACGGGCCTCGCCGAACTCGAGTTCATGTGGAATGCCAAACGTGCTCGCTTCGAACTTCTGGACGTGAATGCCAGGCTTTGGTCATGGCACGGTCTTGCATCCGCTGCGGGACTCGATCTCCCCTACATCGCATTTGCTGACGCCGTCGGCCGGACTCCTGCCCACGGCGCCGTACGTCACGGCGTCAAATGGGTGAGGCTGGTGACGGATGTGCGTGCGGCGGCACAAGCCATTCGCGGCGGCACAATGAGCATTCGTCAGTATCTGACCTCGCTGCGCGGCACTACGGCGTTTTCGGTTTTTTCATTATCCGATCCTCTTCCGTCTTTTACAGAACCCCTGCTTTTGTTGCTCGATCATTTCATCAGATTTGTCTCCAAGCGGGGACGAGCCCAGCATCAGAAACGGCGCTAAGAATATCGTTCTTTGCACCTCGATTTTGCGGGATCGCGTTGATTTCGCGACGGAGCATTCGCGGCTCCAGGAGTTAGAGCATCCCCAATAATCATTCAAACAACCACTATGAATGCCAGCGTCAGTTCCCACGTTGCGTCTGCGCGCTTTCGGTCCATGTTGTTTGCAGTTAAACCCCGTAAACCCCGCCATGAAAACGACGCGTTTTTGTACCGTGTGCGCGGCGACCTGCGGTTTGTTTTTGGTCGCTCGTTTTAGTCAGGCAGCAACCGGCGAGATCACCCCGATCGGAATCGAGCAAACATTGGAGTCACAATATCCAGCAACGCTCCTGGCCGACGGCATCACCTCCGGCGCAGCTTGGGTGATGATCACTGTCGACGAAAAAGGAAAATTGACGGACGCTTTGGTGACTCGCACCACGCACGCCGGACTTGGCCCTGAAGCGCTGCGCACCGCTCGCGCCCTGCGCTACACGCCCGCAAAAATCGACGGAGAACCGGTAGCGGTCCGCACCCAATTGCACCTCTCCTTCGAAGCGACGGGCCAGATTATTTCTCTGAACGCCGCCTCGGCAATTCGACGCTTCATG
>CBRAFL010000405.1:0-4749 GCA_967755055.1 uncultured bacterium | reverse complement strand
ATCCGCGGCCTTGCGTATCCGATCGCGCGTGACCTCTGGAATCTGTGGATCGCCCCGCAGTGCGAGCGAAACCGTGTTCTTCGAATAACCCAGCGAGCGTGCAATATCGTTGAGAGTCGGTCGGGACATGGGGAAGCGCCGATTGGCAGCCAACGTGGTATTCCTACCACTATCGAACCGTCAAGTAACGTTAGCCAACTTCCGTTCCCTTCCTTGTAGCCGCACCGGTTACGGTGCGGTTTGCCTCAGTTAGTGAAGTAGCGGCAGGCCTCCGTGCCTGCTGTCAGCCTTTGCCGAAATCGTAAGGTCGCCGACTCGATCCAAACCCCAACAGGCATGGAGGCCTGCGCTACGTCCCGACCATATAATTAGCGGCCATGCGCGACAGCTAGCATTACGGTCATGCTCCAGCCCCCGTTGACCGTCATTTCCGGACCCTCAACTCTCAGCCCTCAACACTCAACTTTCCCCGCCCCCATGTTTACCCTCGGCATCGACTACGGCACCAACTCCGTCCGCGCACTCATCGTCCGCTGTAAGGACGGCCGCGAATTCGGCACCGGCGTCGTCAATTATCCCAGTGGTCGTGAAGGCATTCTCCTCGACTCCCGCGATGCCCATCTCGCCCGTCAGCATCCCGGCGATTACCTTTTCGGCCTCGAGAAAAGCGTTAAAGCCGCCCTCGCCCAAGCGAAGAAACAGCGCGGTTTCGACGCCGCCAAAATCATTGGCATCGGCGTCGATACCACTGGCTCCAGTCCCATCCCGGTCGACGCGAAGAATATCCCTCTCGCGTTCTCGAAAAAGTGGCAGAAAAATCTCAACGCGCAGTGCTGGCTCTGGAAAGATCATACCGGCTGGCGCGAGGCCGCCAAAATCACTGAACTCGCCGCGCAACACCGCCCGCAGTTCATCGCCAAATGCGGCAATACGTACTCGTCGGAATGGTGGTGGTCGAAGATCTGGCACTGTCTCAACGTCGCTCCCGCGGTCTTCGACGCCGCGCACTCCTGGGTTGAACTTGCCGATTGGATACCGTCGGTCCTCGCTGGCGTCGCCGACCCAACGAAAATAGTTCGCGGCGTTTGCTGTGCCGGCCACAAGGCGCTCTACTCCGACGAATGGGGCGGCCTGCCCGACAAAGAATTTCTCACGCTGCTCGATCCGAAACTCGCCGCGCTCCGTGATCGCCTTTACGCCACCGCCCACGACGCCACCACGCCCGCCGGCGCGTTGAGTCCTGAGTGGGCCAAAAAGCTGGGCCTCTCCGCGGGAATTCCGATCGCCGTGGGCGAGATGGATGTTCACTACGGCGCCATCGGCAGCGGCGTCACCGAAGGCACGCTCGTTAAAGTCATCGGTACTTCCACCTGCGACTGCGGCGTCGTCTCCGCCGAGAAAAACGTTCCCGATATCCCCGGCATTTGCGGCATCGTCAAAGGTTCGATTCTTCCCGGCTACTATGGTATCGAAGCCGGCCAGTCCGCCGTCGGCGATATCTTCAAATGGTTTGTCGAAGGTGTGCTTGGCGACGCGAAACTCCACGCCACGCTCACTGCGGACGCAGCCAAACTCGCTCCCGGCCAAAGCGGCTTGCTCGCACTCGACTGGAACAACGGCAACCGCACCATCCTCGTTGACCAACGTCTCTCCGGCCTGCTCGTGGGCACCACGCTCCACACCTCGCGCGCTGAGATTTATCGCGCATTGATCGAGGCGACCGCGTTTGGCGCCCGCGCCATCATCGAACGAATCCGCGAGTACGGCGTACCGATCGAGCGGGTCGTCTGCGCCGGTGGCATCGCGGAAAAAAACCCTTTGCTGATGCAGATCTATGCCGACGTGACCGGTTGCACGATGCTCGTCGCCGGCTCGTCCCAAGCCTGTGCCCTCGGCTCCGCCATTTCCGCCGCCGTCCTGGCTGGCGCTTATAAGGATTTCCCGTCCGCGCAGAAAGCGATGACCTCGTTGAAGAAAGTTTCCTACAAGCCCGCCGCGGCCCGCCAGAAGACCTACAACCAACTCTACGCGCTGTATCGCCAACTCCACGACAGCTTCGGCGGCGCCGACAAATCCGCGGATCTCTCGCGCGTGATGAAGGATCTGCTGACGATTAAAGACGCAGCCCACGGCTAACTCCATCGTTCTCATTCTCGTAATCGTTCTCGTTCTCTCCGCCTTCCGCCTCGGCACTCCACCTCGATCCAATTCGCGAGAACGAGAAAGAGAATGATTACGAGAACGACCTCTCAAGTGTTCAAAAAATTTCCACATGAAACTCCTCGCCTCCCCTGAAATCTGGTTCGTCTGCGGCTCGCAGCACCTCTACGGCCCCGGCCCGCTCAAACAGGTCGCAGACAACGCGCAAAAAGTCGTCGACGCCCTCGCCGCCTCCAAGCGCCTGCCGCTCAAAACCGTTTTCAAGGCGCTCCTCACCACACCCGACGAAATCACCAACGTGATGCTCGCCGCCAACAACGACGCCAACTGCGCCGGTCTGATCCTGTGGATGCACACGTTTTCCCCATCGAAAATGTGGATACGCGGACTGACCGCGTTGAAAAAACCGTTCCTCCATCTGCACACGCAGTTCAACCGCGACCTGCCGTGGAACACGATCGACATGGATTTCATGAACCTCAATCAGGCCGCTCACGGCGACCGCGAGGCCGGGTTCATCCACACGCGTCTCCGCCTCGGCCGGAAGGTCGTCGTCGGCCACTGGAGCGACACCGAAGTCCAGGATCGCATCGGCGCCTGGATGCGCGCCACCCGCGCGTGGCACGACTGGCAGGGCGCGAAATTCTGCCGCTTCGGCGACAACATGCGTCAGGTCGCCGTCACGGAAGGCGACAAAGTTTCCGCTGAAATGCGTTTTGGTTTCGCCGTCAATACCTACGGCGTCGGCGATCTCGTGGCCAAAGTTTCCGACATGGGCATCCACGATGGCCACATCGATGAACTCTGCGCCATTTACGAAAAGACCTACAAGGTCGCCCCCGCTCTCAAGAAAGGCGGCGCCCGCCACGACTCGCTCCGCTACAGCGCGCGCCTCGAACTCGGCATGGCCGCGTTTCTCGATGAAGGCGGCTTCAAGGGTTTCACCGACACGTTCGAAGATCTGCACGGCTTGCGTCAGCTCCCCGGCATGGCCTCGCAGCGGCTCATGGCGGCGGGCTACGGCTTCGGCGGCGAAGGCGATTGGAAAACCGCCGCTCTCGTCCGCGCGATGAAAGTCATGGGCGCCGGCCTCCCCGGCGGCACGTCCTTCATGGAGGACTACACGTATCACCTCTCACCAAAAGGCCACCAAGTCCTCGGCGCGCACATGCTGGAGATCTGCCCTTCGATCGCGTCCGGCAAGCCGAGCGTGGAAGTTCATCCGCTCGGCATCGGCGGCAAGGAAGATCCGGTTCGCCTCGTGTTCGACGCACCCGCTGGTGAAGCGCTCAACGCGTCGCTCGTCGATCTCGGCAATCGTTTCCGACTGATCGTCAACGAAGTCACTGCTGTGAAAACTCCGAAGCTCCCGAAGCTCCCGGTCGCCCGCGCAGTATGGGAATGCAAACCGGATTTCAAAGCCGCCTGTGCGGCGTGGATCTACGCCGGCGGCGCGCATCATACCGGCTACAGTTACAGCGTGACGACCGAAATGCTCGAGGACTTTGCGACCATCGCCGGCATCGAGCTCGCCGTGATCGACGCCGACACGCGTCTGTCTGAATTCAAACAGAACCTCCGCAACAACGAGGTGTACTATCATCTCGCCCAGGGAATTCGCGTCTGACGCGAATTCCGGTTGAAGTCGGAAGTTGAAGTTGAAGTTCAATCGTTTCTTAACGTCGAGAGCAGCAGATCCCTCTTCTTCATCTTAAACTTCCATTCAACCTCGCCGGAGCGGCAAAGCCACGCCGCGTCTCTTCATCTTAAACTTTCCACTTAAACTGCGGAGCGGCCTAAGCCGCGCCGCGTAATCTCGCTGGAGCGCCGAAGCTGCGCTTCAGCACTCCAGCGATGCTCGAAGAACTCAAACGCGAAGCCTACGAAGCCAACATCGCTCTCCCGCGCGAAGGCCTGATCAATCTCACGTTCGGCAACGCGAGCGCCATCGATCGCGCGCGAGGAATTTTCGCGATCAAGCCGAGTGGCGTCGATTACGTCGCCCTCAAAGCGACGGACATGGTGCTGGTTGATCTCGACGGAAAAATTGTCGAAGGCACGCTGCGTCCGTCATCCGACACGCCGACGCACCGTCGTCTGTTTCTCGCATTCCCGGATGTCGGTGGAGTGGTTCACACGCACTCCTCGCACGCCACCGCGTTCGCGCAGGCTGGACGCGAAATTCCAATCTTCGGCACGACACACGCCGACTATTTTTTCGGCAACATTCCTGTCACGCGCAAGATGACGGCTGCTGAAATCAGCGGCGGCGCGTACGAGTGGGAAACAGGCAACGTCATCGTCGAACGCTTCACGGAGCAACAACTCGACCCACACGATTTCCCCGCGGTGCTCGTGAACCGACACGCCCCGTTCACGTGGGGCAAGACGGTCGCGAAAGCCGTCGAAGTCGCTGTCGCCGTCGAATGCATCGCCGACATGGCGCTGATGAGCCTCCAGCTCAACCCGTCGCTCGCAACGATCGAGCCCGAGTTGCTCAACAAACATTTCAAACGCAAGCACGGCCCCGGCGCCTACTACGGTCAGAAGGAATGTAGCGCAGGGCGCCGGGCCGGGGGGGGATGGAGT
>CBRAFL010000404.1:0-4766 GCA_967755055.1 uncultured bacterium | reverse complement strand
ACACTCCTGATACACGTCTTCGAGGAAGCCGCTGCCCATCTGATTGTAGACCTCGAAAGCTGCCGCCATAAAATCATAGCCTTCCTGTTGGTAGAGCTGTGAGGCTTCGGTATTCATTAGTGTTTATTAGTGTGGATTAGTGGTTACCTATCCGTTCAGAAGTTAGAAGTGGTGTGACAATGCGCCGCTGATGCAAAGGTAGGCGCCGATGAAACAGATGAGGGCGCCGAGGGCTTGCGAACTAAGGGCGACGAAAAATTTCAACCGCTCCGGTTCTCGGTGAATGCGACGGCGATGCGATCCGACATAGCCTCGTCGATGGGCACGCACAATGCCGCGGCGCAAAAGCAGGCCGGCGAGAATGAACGCGATGCCGAGGAGTTTTGCGGGCACGTCAGTTCACGTACTTCTGCACAATCGGAATTCTGCGGCCGACGCCAAACGCCAGCGGCGTGATGCGCAGTCCGGGTGCAGCTTGCTTCCGCTTGTACTCGTTGAGGTCAACTTTCCGCACGATGTCGTTCACGATCGTTTCGTCGAAACCCCGCGCAACAAGATCGCGTCGGGAAAGTCCTTCCTCGACGTAACCTTTCAAAATCGCGTCGAGCATTTCGTACGGCGGAAGACTATCTTGATCGACCTGGCCCGGACGTAACTCCGCTGACGGCGGCTTCTCGATTGTGTTATGCGGGATGATTTCGCGCTCACGATTGATCCAACGCGCAAGACCGTAGACCTGCATTTTGAAAACGTCAGAGATGACCGCGAGTCCGCCCGCCATGTCACCGTACAACGTGCAATAGCCCACAGCCATTTCACTTTTGTTGCCCGTGGTGAGAAGGAGCGCGCCGAACTTGTTCGACAGCGCCATCATGATGACTCCGCGGATACGCGCCTGGATATTTTCCTCGGTAACGTCGCGAAGACGTCCGCTGAAAATCGGGCCGAGCGACGCTTCGGTCGCTGTAACCGCTTCGGCGATACCGATGGTTTCAAAGCGGATGCCGAGATTCTCGGCGAGAATGCGGGCATCGTCGCGCGAGTGTTGCGAAGAAATGGAGGAGGGGAGGGAAACGCCGATGATGTTTTCCCGGCCGAGTGCCTGCGTGGCGATGACCGCCACGATTGCCGAATCGATTCCACCGGACAGCGCGATCATCGCGCGCTTGAAACCACTCTTGTGCGCGTAGTCGCGGAGTCCGAGCACGAGTGCTTCGAAAGTGTCCTTCCATTCGTCTTGTTCGAAGGAGGGAGCGAGCGGCTCGGCGGGGACGCCTCGCCCTACCACTGAGCCTCGTCCTACCTCGACGATGCGGAGGTCTTCGGCGAAAGCGGGTAGGCCGGCGATGATCGTACCGGCGGCGTCGCAGACGATGCTGCGGCCATCGAAAACGAGCTCATCGTTACCGCCGACGGCGTTCACGTAAGCGACGGGACAACCGAGCGCGCGCGCAGAATCGGATACGAGTTTTTCGCGGACGTTGCCCTTGTCGTAATGCCACGGACTCGCGGAGAGATTGACCATCACGTGGCAGCGCTGGTCAGCGAGCTGCTTCAACGGCTCGGTGCCGCGATACAACTGGCGCGTGCTGATCATCGGGTGCGTCCAAATGTCTTCGCAGATCGTGATTCCGATCCGTTGTCCCGCGTGTTCGACGACGATCGGCTGCGGGGCGGGTTCGAAATAGCGATCCTCGTCGAATACGTCGTAGGTCGGCAGCAAACATTTGCGTGCGGTCGTGAGGACTTTTCCGTCCCGGCAAAATGCGGCGGAGTTGAAGAAGGGCCGTCCCGAGCCTGAGGTGTTGAGTTCCACCGTGCCGATGAGCGCCGGCACTTCGCCGATGGCGGCGGCAATTTCACGGAGTGATTCTTCGCAATCCGGAACGAAGCGGCGCTTGAAAAGCAGATCGCGCGGAGGATAGCCGCAAACGACAAGCTCCGGAAAGACGACGAGTTCTGCGCCTTGGGCGACCAGCGCGGTATAGGCGGCGAGAATTTTTTGCCGGTTACCGGCGAGATCTCCGACAGTGGGATTAAGCTGGGCGAGGCCGAGGCGCATGGCGTGAAGGCCGGCACCGTGCATGGATTTGCGGAAGCTGACAACACCGAGCTGCGCAAAGATCGCGGGGCGGATCGATTCGGGTATCCAGGCATCATCGTTCTCGTAATCGTTCTCCTTCTCGTTCTCGTCCCGATGAATGCTGGTTGAATCGACAAAGAGAACGATAACGAGAATGAGAACGAAGGAGAACGGAAGACTTCGGCCAGCATCGCTCTTGCGATTTTGAACGTTGAACTTCCAGCGTTCGAAATAAAGGTTCGTCCGATGTCCGCTGTGCGCAGTCCTGAGGTCGAGGTTCGGCCGCGATTTATTCTCGCGTCGGCGTCGCCGCGTCGACGTGAACTGCTCGCTCAACTCGGTTTGCCCTTCGATGTCGTCGTTGCGAACGTAACAGAACACGAGGCGGAAGACGCAGATCCGCGGACGATGGTGGCGCATAATGCGGCGCTGAAAGCTGACTGGGTTGCGAGCCGCCATCCTGATGCGTTTGTGCTTGGTGCGGACACGACGGTGTTGATCGACAACACGGTGTTGAACAAACCACGCGATCTTGATGATGCGCGGATCATGCTGCGGCGGTTGTCGGGCCGCACACATACGGTGTTCACGGGCGTGGCGTTGCGACAGCTCAATGCTGGGTTGCGGATCGATGAGGGCGTGACGAGCGAGGTGACGTTTCGGGCGCTGGACGACGGCATCATCAGTGCTTACTTTCGCATCGTGAACCCACTCGACAAGGCTGGCGCTTACGGAATCCAAGACGGCCGCGAGCTTATTGTCGACCGCTGGGAAGGCTCGTTTTCCAACATCATGGGCTTGCCGATGGAAGTAACGAAACAAATTTTGACCCAAGCGGGTCTTCTGGCTGACTCACCACGTCTCGCCAGCCATCCATGAGCCAATCTATTGCGTCACCATCGCCTCTCGCTTCTTTTCGCCGGACTTGTCTGCGCCTGTGGGAGGATCGTGATTCGCGGTCTGTGATCGTGGGAATCGCGGGGATGCTGCTCGTGCATCTGCTGTTGTTCTTTCTCGCTCCGCGTCTGCTCCATTCCGACAACTCAGCCAGCGTGCTCCGGCCCCATTCGTCTTCGAAAGAGTTCAGCATCGAGCTGGCTCCCGACGCGTTTGAGAAAGAGCCGCCAAAGCAGAACCCAACAAACTTCGTCGAAACGAATCCGAATGCGCCCGAGAACATACCGGACAAGACGAATAATTTCGCTGAGCGAAATCAGCAGGTGGCGCAGGAGAAACCGACCGAAAACGGTAAGAGTGAGCGCCCCGCGATGGAAGGGCAGAAGGAGATTCATTCGAATCAAATTGTCACCGGGCAGCTGGTGAAGCCCATGGAATCGATACCGTCTCCGCCTGCCGCAGAGCAGTCCGAGAAGACGCCGGAAACTCCACCCAAGCTGCTGCAAAACCCGCTCTCGGGATTTGAGAAAACAGTCGGTGAGGCGGAAAACAGTTTCGGCACCAACATCGCGAAGTCTACCGACAACGCGCAATCCATCCCGGAAAAAGTGGACGGGTTGAAGGATGTGCCATTGATCCAAGGAGCGACGTCGTCGCAACCGAAGATTGATCCGACGCATCCGCGTTCCCGGCCGATGATCACGCAACAAATTCAGACACGGCCGGCGATTTTTGAAGAGAACAAGTTCGGAACGTCGAACACCGGCGTCATCGGCATCAGCGCCCAGTTCAGCAATTACGGCGCGTATATTCATCGGATGCTCGAGGTTATCCAGATTCAGTGGGACCGCATCATCGTCGAAAGTCGGATATATCCGACTTCGGGGACGCACGTGATCGTCAAATTCAAGATGGACGACAAGGGTGCGATCAGTGCGATTGTTAATGTCGAAGGCACGGCCGGAAATCAGGGCGAAACATCCTGCGTTAGCGCGATTACGAGCCGCGCGCCTTATGGTGAATGGACGGACGACATGAAGGCGGTGCTTGGACCGTCTCAGGAACTGACGATTGCGTTCTATTACCAGTGAGTACCGTCGCGGATGGTTTCTGGGCGGGCTTGCCGCTCGGACGCGGAGTGGAGGTGCTGACGCGCGACGAAAATGGCGTCGCTGCGCTCAACAAACCCGAAGGCGTGCTCTCGCATCCGAACGAGGCGAAGGATCGTCCGCGCTGTTTGCTGACTGCGCACTATGATGCTGCGGCAGAGTGCTACGAATGGCCGGTGGAAGGTGCGGAGCAACCGCATCGCGTCTGGTTGCTCAACCGGCTGGATTCCGCGACGTCGGGGGTGATTCTGGTCGTGGCGGATGGTGGGCTCGCCCGCGAGATTCGCGCGCAGTTCAAACGCAAGCAGGTGACGAAGGTTTACCAGGCGTTGGTTTTCGGAAAGCCCTCGAAGCCGGTGGAAATCTGGCGCGATGTGGTGGCTGTAGTTAAAAAAGGAGGACGCATCCGTGCGGCCGCCGATGCGGGGCGCGTGCCAGCGGAAAGTCACATGCGCGTGATTCGAGCACGGCCGGGCGGGATTCCACTGGCGTTGATCCAACTCGAGCCGCGCACAGGGCGCAGCCACCAGCTGCGCGTGCAATGCGTGAAGCGACACATGCCGATCGTTGGCGACCAGACGTATGGTGATTTTGGCCGCAATCGGGAGCTCTCGAAACGCACCGGACAAAAACGACTCTTCCTGCATTCACTGGAGACGCGTTTCAGCTACGAGTGG
>CBRAFL010000403.1:0-4788 GCA_967755055.1 uncultured bacterium | reverse complement strand
TTTCTATGCGCTGAGAATCGACGGCGTCCCCGTCGACTCAAGTAAACCGCTCGACTGGATGGATAAATTCGTGGTCACCGATCTCACGGGCGTGTCCATCAACACGCCCACTGCTCCGAGCGAACTTTTTATTTTCTCGGCATCCACCGACCAGCCTGCTGGCGACAAAATCGTACAGGGTTCTGTGATCTCCGAAAGCATCGTCATGCCCTTCTCGGGCAAAACGACTTCGCTCGGTTCGTTCCAAACCCCTCCTCCGCACGCCAACCAGGAAACGCTCGTCGCAGAGATTGACGGGCAACCGATCTCTTTTTCTCGACGCTCGTACCCGCTCTCCTCCGCCGCGTCGCTGATCGTCGATATCTTCACGGATCGCCCGCTGTATCGGCCCGGCGAAACCGCGCACTGGAAATTGATCGCGCGCCAACGGCAGGACGGCCGCTTCGTCGTCCCATCATTGATTGAGCCGCTCCGACTCACCCTCACGCTCGGGAGAGAAGATTTGCTTACCGACTTTCCTGTCGTCCTCAGCCCATTGGGCACAGCTCACGGCGAGATCGCGATTCCTGCTTCGGCCCAGCCTGGCGCCGTCCGCCTTAAGCTCGCTCAAGGCTCGGTCACACCGACGTGACCACCGGCTCGGCGCAATTATTTCAGGTCGATAACTTCGTCCCGCCCGCAATCACCGCCGCTGTTTCACTAGCCAGCGACGCCACGTCTCTCCGGCCCGGTGGCCAACTCGTAGTTCGCGCGTCCACCACATATTTTTCCGGCGGCCCGGTCGTAAACGCTCCGGTCGTTTTCAGATTTTCTCTGGAGCATCGCTACCTCCCGCCAGCGATTCGGGAGATCGCTGACACTTTGAACCAAGAGCTGGTTAACTCTCCACAACAAGAGATCACCGACGCCTCGGGAAACGCCGAATGCCATTTAACAATTCCTTCGACGATGCCCGAGGGTCTGGTACTTCAAGTCAAAATATCTGTGCAGCCGGAAGGCATTCCCGCCGTCGAAGCCAATCGAGAATTCGTCGTCAGCACAGTCCCGAGAATGGTGGATGCGGGCGATTGGGTCGCTCCGCGTCTGGCGCAACCGGGCGATGAAATTACGTTTTCCGCTGTGATTCGTGATGGCGAACGATCACCCGTCGCATTCATCGGGACCGCCGAACTCTCCGAGCTTCGCTGGACGGAAGTCTGGCTCAATTCTCAAGGCCAGGTTGCTACCGCGAGCGAGCTGGCTGAATGGCGTCTCCGCGGAGAACGCGAATCCGAAGGCTGGAAGAATCTCCAGCGCGCTTTCGCTGAAATAAAAATCGCCGAGCTTCCCGTGAAAACAGGCGCGGATGGAATTGTTTCGGCACGCTTTAAATTACCCCGCGCCGGAATTTTTCGAGTGCGGTTTCCGCAGGCCACCCGAATTATTCCGGCTAGAGTAGATTCGGCCTCGTTTCGTTTTGCTTCCGGCTTTCGTTATTTCAGAGGAACCACCGGTGAGTTTGCGCTCTCCGTCATCGCAGTCGATGAGCACACCGAGTCACTCGCCCTCCCCACTGATTTCGGTGGCGTGATTTGTCCGCTCCAAATTTTGCCGAACGAAAACCTGAAAGGCCTCGCGATCGTCCCTGAAGGCACGCGTCACGCTTGGTTATCCGTGAGCGGGGAACGCGAAACGCGGACTGAGCCGCTCCCGTTACGCGGGCGCCTGGCTTCATGGTCTCTGGATCAACTCCCCGCGTTCTTGGGCGAAGCCAACGTGACGCTGTCCGCCGTTCTGAATAACGGATTGGCCACCTCCTATTCCAGCTCCTGTCACGTCTCCACCGCTCAGCATAAGCTCCAAATTTCCTTCGGCTCTGAACCATCATCATCGCGTCCCGGCACGCCCGCCAGCATCGACCTTCACGTCGTCGATACCGCCGGTCATCCGCTGAAAAGTGAGCTGGTCCTCGGCGTATCCGACGAATCCGTTAACCAGCTCGTCGCCCAAAAAATCGATCCTGTTCCGTTGTTTCTCGGCTTGTCGGTCGCGCGTCGAATCGAGACCACAGGTTCGTTCGGCTTTGCGATCCACGACCTCACAGCCCGCGGTGAATCTCGCTATGGCGCGCTGTTGAATCCGTCCGAATTACGCGGAGAACTCGAGACCCTTCAAAGTTTCGGCATGGCTGTTGCCGAGGGAAGTTTCTCCGGCAGTCGAGGAACTGCTCGTCAACTCGCGCCAGACGCGGACTTCACAGAGGTCTCGACCAACCCGTCGATTCAGATCCGCCGTCACTTCAGCTCGACCGCGACCTGGCAGCCCGAGGTCATGACGGATGCCACAGGAACCGCGCAAGTATCGTTCAACTATCCGGACAACCTTACGCGCTGGCGGATCGACGCCTACGCCATCGGCGCCGACGGCGACACGTTCGGACGAGCCACGACATTCACCCAGACCTCGTTACCGTTTCAGGCAAGACTGAACGCACCGCGTTTTCTCATCACGGGCGACTCGTTCAGTGCTTCCGCGACACTGGTGAATCGCATCGGCGGCGAGCTTCGCGCCGAGGCAACGTTCGCCGCCAGCGGCGCGGTCACAGCTCTCAAATCCGCGCCATTTGCGCCCATGGCAAGCGTCGTTCCCTCGCAAGGTGAAACGCATGTCGCCTGGCACGCGCAAGCCGTTCAACCCGGTAAAGCCGAACTCACGCTCAGCGCCCACGCCGGAGATGAAGCCGATGCGATGATGCTGCCGATCCCCATTCTCGAGGATGGTCTCCAACAGCACACCGCCGCATTCGGTCGGCTCGCATCCGACGCGGCGCAGACGCGCTTCTCGCTCGAACTCCCCGCCAAACTCGACGCCGCACGCACGCAGGTTTCCGTGCACCTCTCACCGAGCTACGCCATCACGCTGCTCGATGCTCTGCCGTACTTGATCGACTATCCCTATGGCTGCATCGAACAAACGATGAACCGTTTTTTGCCCGCCGTCGTCGCGCGCAAAACGCTCGTGGATCTCGGCCTCGATGCGCAGGCGGTCGAGCATCGTATCCTCGTCGGTGAGACAACCGCCGATAAAAAGCGGCGTGAAAAAAGCGCGAGCCTCGACCAGCTCGACGAGGTCGTCCGTCAAAGTCTCACCCGAATTTCTGACGCGCATTCATATTCCGGCTACGGCTGGTGGCCGGGAGCAGCTACGTCGGATTTATGGATGACGGCTTACGTCTGCTATGGCCTCTCGCTCGCGCAGTCGGCCGGTATCAAAGTTCCGAGCCAGCTCGCGTCAGAATCCCTCGATTCACTCCTTAGAAGCCTCAACCAGTCCAACATCATGGACGATCGCGTCGCCTTCGCGTGGGCCGCACTGGCCCGCGCCACTGCGATCGACCGCCGCATGAGAAGAGAACTCCCGACGAAACGCTTCGAAACGCTCTTCGTGGCTCGCGAAAAACTCTCCGCCTCCGGTCGCGCGTCTCTTGCTCTCGCCGCAAAAACATTCGGCACGCCTGATCAGATCGCCGTTCTCCTCCGCAATCTCGACAACGGCGTGCAACGCGCGTCCGCCGCCGGCCTCGGCGAAACCGTTCATTGGGGCACCTCCCATGATTTCTGGCGCGCAACCGACGGCGCCGTGGAATCGACCGCGCTCACGCTCCTCGCGCTGCTGGAACTCGATCCAAAAAACAAACTCATCGAGCCCGCCGCCAACTGGCTCGTGCTGAATCGCCGCAGCGCTCACTGGTCCAGCACCCGCGACACCGCTTTCGCCATCCTCGCGCTGAATGCGTACCTCCAACAGGTAGGCCAGCTCGATGCCGCCGGCGAAGTCGAGTTGCTCGTCAACAGCACGTCCGTGCAACGCGTGAAATACTCGCGTGCTTCATTACTTGATACACCGTCCACGTTTGCGATTCCCGCGACCGCCCTCCGCGGCGGCACCAACACATTTACCCTTCGCCGTATCGCCGGTTCAAATCCAGTGAACGCCACCGCATTCGCCTCCTCATGGGCGCGCGGTGACGACGTCAAACCCGCGGGACATCTGCTCAACGTCGCCCGCCTTTTCGAACGGCAAAAAGCTGAGCCCACCTTGGTCGGCACATTACGCCTTACCTCGGAATCACTCGGCTCTTCCGGCGCCGCGCGTGCCGGTGAAGAGGTGACGGCACGCGTCACGCTCGTCGTTCCCAACGAACTCGAATACGTCATGATCGAAGTGCCAAAGCCCGCCGGCTGCGAACCGTTGAATCCCCTCAGTGGCTGGGATGCGCGACTGGTTCGTGTGGAAAAACGCGACCGCCCGCAGACCCCATCGCAACCTCCAACCGACGAAGGCCGCCCTCTCTATCGAGAAGAACGAGATGACCG
The DNA here is from genome assembly GCA_967755055.1 of uncultured bacterium. Lineage (GTDB taxonomy): Bacteria > Verrucomicrobiota > Verrucomicrobiia > Opitutales > Opitutaceae > Opitutus. The sequence goes on along the minus strand of CBRAFL010000403.1, from coordinate 433 downwards.
CAGCGTCTTCTTCCTCGACCATCTCGAAGCCGGAACGTGGGAGCTGCACTTCGGCCTTCGTGCCGTCACACCCGGGGATTTCCGGGCATTGCCAGTCACTGCTGAGGCGATGTACGTCCCTGAAATCACCGCCAACAGCGACGCCCGTCGCGTGAAAATCGAACGCATCCCGTAGCCGGAACCATCGATATCCGCAGAAACGGGGCGTAGGTAGGGTCTGTCGAAATATTCGGAGGGAGGAAACCGCTAATAGGGATCCGCCAATGGGCAGATCCTGATGTCACCCCTCCGCCTGATCGGCTCCAGAATAGGTGATGGGGTCTGCTGATCGCAGACCGCGATTAGCTAGCGGACTCCAATCACCTCAAGGCGCAGGCGATTAGCCAAAAGCCACTCGAGCAAGATTTCCCCATTGGGAAAATCCTATTAGCGG
>CBRAFL010000402.1:0-4796 GCA_967755055.1 uncultured bacterium | reverse complement strand
CCGGAGCTGACGACGTCGACCAGCCAGGAGTTGGCGGTGGCGACGTTGATGCTGGCCGAGAGCGCCGTACCAGAATCGAGGATACTCGTGGCGGCCGCAGCAGGCGCGGCGGCGTTGACGCCACTCAGAGAGACCGCGCCGACATTAACGCCGTTGACGGAGCCGCCGAAGGCGATTGCGACGGTGTGCGTGCCGGAGGCGGGGCTGAGCTGATAGAATAGCTGGGTGCGATTAAACGTGCTCGAGCCATCTGTCGCGATGGAGTTGGGGACCGCTGTCATTGCGACGCCGTTGTACGTGACGCTGCTGACGGTGAGATCAGCAGTGCTCGTGTCTTCGAGTGCGATGCCGACGATGAGAACGCGATCGGAGCCGGTGCCGACAGTGTGAGACCAACTCGTGGACGAGAGACTGACACCGGACGTGGAGCTGGCAGCGTCGAACGCGATCGCGGCGGTAACGGAATTCGAAAAGCCAATGGCGAACAGGAGCGAAGTGGCGAACGCGAAAGCGCGGAACCACGGGGAGCAGACGTATTTTGAACTATTCATGGATCTGTATGTTGGGGTTGAATACGTTGATCTGGAAAGGGGGCTTGCGCGGGGTGAGGGCGCGAGGGTGCTCGGTGAGAGAGGGGCGCGGCGGGGCAGCCGTGAATCGAATCGAGGTGACAAAGCATTGCCTGGATCGAGAAGTTGCAGGCGATGCCTGCGGGTGATCTCGATCAACCGAAGAGGCGCGATCCGCGGAGAGCGGTGCGCCGAAAGAAAACGCGTTGCCGAAAAACGAAGAGGGTGGTGGGGATCCGGTCGAGTGGGGGAATCTTGGTCTCTTCGATTTTAAAAAACCGAACAGACGGGGTGGGGCGACTGGTAAGCCTCGGAGCTACAGGAAATTTATCGCGGGTAACAACCTTCGCCCTGCGCCCATTGTTGACTGATTCGGAAATTCGTCCGCTGGACTATTCGAGATATCGCGCGGCGTTGCGGCGCGACTAAGCGTGCGAGTGGTGAATACGTCCCACCGCCCGCGCCAGCTAGTTCAGACGATCAGGATTTGGATTCGACGATAGAGGACTGTGAGCACATCGGGGATTGCCGCAGTCGGCCCGTGCTCAGTCATGAACTCACTACTCCGTCATGATCGGTCAGAAATATGGGGGCAGAAAAATAATCGAGCCATGGACATGGGAAGTTCGGGCGTTGAATAAAATTCAGTTCATTTTTCTGACCCTATTTTTCTGACTTAGATGCTTCGTGGAGTATCGATAGTGCGGATATGTGCGAAGCTCGATAATAGGTCTGATCCCGAGAAACGTTGAGATAATGGGCGGTTAAAGTTCTACGCCTTCCAACCGGCTGCGCATGTCCAAACATCGGGAGATCTCTTCCGGATTCCGTTAGCGTTGGTCGTACGGAATGGTGCGACGAGCGCGACAACGCCGTCGCTTTCAGTGGAAGGATCACGTGGTCGTCCGCTTTGTGTTTCGATTCCGTTGTAGTTGTAGCCCGCCGCGGGAGTGGCGGAATCCCTGCACTCACGCGCGGGGCTACGTGCTGGCTTTGAGTACTCGTCGAGCGCGCGGGGCGCTCTCCGTCCACTTACACTTTCGCGGGACCACCCGGTTTTTAGGGGCACGCGCTCACATGTTCGAGCGGTCCGTTTTCGAGCGTCGCCACGAGCTGTTGCCACACGTCCTGCAAAACATCCTCGGCGTCGGCGTCGCTCGACACTCGCGCGCGGATGAACCGCATGAGCCGCTGCCCGGCATCACGGACGATCCGGGTGATGTGGTGTTTATGTTCGGCGGTCACGAAATCAGCGATTTGTCCTACTTGATCCATTACGTTGGTTAAGACGATCCGCTCACGAAAATATTTTAAGGCGTTATCAAAAGATCAGCTTTAAGCGCTAGGGCGTGTTTTCGAATATTCAGAGAGAGGGAGGAAACCGCTAATTTGATCTGCCAATGGGCAGATCTTTATGTCGCCCCTACGGTTGATCGCCTCCGGAGTATGAAGTGGGGCCTGCTGATCGCAGACCGTGATCAACGGGCTCCAATCAGATTTCCCCGTCGGGAAAATCCATTGGCGATCCCGTCGTGGTCTAATTTCGAAGATACCGAAGCTTTCCGCTCACCACCTGATGATCGATGTATTCTTTTTTGATTTCTGGATCGATCACGCCCTCAAGCTGCTCATCTTGCTGCGATTGATTACCTCGAGTCAGCGATTGAGCACAGTCGGATCACCAGGCAAATAAACCATGGTTTATGCGTTCATCATCGCGCTCGGCACGTTGATCACGGTGGTGGTGTGCTGGCTCGTACAAGTCCGTCGGTTCAGCACTTGGACGCGAACTTCGGGAACGGTGATCGCGATTGTGCGAGACACGGGCGATGGAGCACCTGGATTTGCGCCAATGATTCAGTTTTCCACACCGGCAGGAAGGAAACTCACGGTCACGGACTCGCTCTATTCGAGCACGGCGGCTTACGCGGTGGGCGATGCTGTATGCATTCTATTTGATCCCGAAAATCCGACGGCATTTTTCATTGATGCTTTGGGGAGCAAGTATTCTCCTTTCATGTTCACGCTCCCGATGACCGCGTTCGTTACACTCATCCTGGGATTCGCGGCGTTTAAGAAATGAAAACCGACCCAATTCCGCCCGGCATCTCGAGCAGTCCGGAGGGATTCATCAACCTCGTCTTACTATGAATACCAAACCCGTCCTTCCCGTGGTACTCTGTTTTATCGCCCTCGCTGCTTTGCCCGGCTGTGCGGCACCAGCGACCAGCAATACGAAGAAAGACCGTGAAGACTTGGCGCGAGTTGAAGATCGCGCAAAAAAGTTCGAGAACAAAGATGGGAGCCTGAGCGGCGATTATGTTGCCGACTTACTTTTAAACGGCAGCGGGAAGAGATCCAACAAACCGGTATTTGATCAACCGCGCGGCGACGAGAACTCGCGTGACTAGTCCTGTCTCCGATCTATATTGCCGCTTAATATCGTGATCCCCGTCGGGACTTTCGTCGCTCAAGCTTTAGCTAGTCGGTTTTGCGACCCCATCCCGCCGCGGATCATTATTACGAGTCGGAGAGTTAGCGGGGTAGCCGACGTCCGATAGCTGGAAACGAATTGGAATCTGCATGCGAGTGTTCACTGGCCGACCGTTTTTATAACCCGGTTCAAATCGCCACGTGAGCACTGCAGCCGCGCTTAAATCTGAAAAGCCGGGATGCGTGCTGCGGACCACGTGGGACTCACGCACGCGTCCTGTTTTATCGACGATAAATTCGACGAGAGCCTCACCTTCGGTTTTCGTCAGACGCAACGCGGCGGGATAAACCGGGCGCGAGACTTTCAGCGGACGTGGCTGCCGGTCTTCGTGTTCGCCCACCGGACCTGTCAGCGGAAACCGTTGTACGTAACGATCGTCGTAGGGAACGGTGACCACAAATCTGAACGCTTCGGTGAGAGTCCGGCCGCTTTTGGCGAGCTCGAGTACTTCAATGGCGGAGGGTTCGTTTCCTGCTGCTGACTGCTCGAGCAGCGTTCGGGCATGTGTCTCGATTGCCGCGGTCAATGGTTCTCGAGTGGTCATCAAATAAAATCCCGCGCGATGAAAAGCGGCGCCACTATTGCCCGCTTCCGCTGCAAGGTCCAACCAGCGAAGCCCCATTCTCATGTTTTCCACAGTCGTGCCTGGACGCAGGAACGTGGAGGCCATCGCAAGCATCCCGCGGCTGTAGTCTTGTTCCGCGGACAGCTGGAACCAGTCACGCGCGCGAATCAGATCCTGCGGCAGACAGACGGCTTTTAAGTGGATTGCCCCCACACTCAGCAGCGCGTCCGGCCGTCGATCAGACGCTGCGCGTTCGGCCCATTCGAGCGCTTTTTTTGGATCCGCGGTGACACCCACTCCGGCGAAATACATGTCTGACAAAACTTGCTGCGCGGGCTGATAACCAGCTGCGGCGGCGCGTTGGATATGGATCACCGCATTTTCGGAACTACGCGGTACGCCCCAACCCTCGAGGTAAAGCAGACCCAGCCGCAGGTTTGCTTCCTGCACGCCGAGTTCCACAGCACGTTGATAATGCGTGTACGCGTCAGTATAGCTCTGAGGAATGCCATCGCCGGTTTCGCACAATGCACCGAGCCGGAGCTCTGCGACGCCGGCACCTTGAGCCGCCGCGGCGCGGTATGCATTAGCCGCGCGGCTGTCGTGGCGCTCATCATAACCAAGCGCGAGTTCCAGCAGGAGATTCGGCGAACCCGACGCTTCTTTCTCCAGCATCGCAAGACGTTCGTTGCTGACGAGCAACGGCAATTGAGCATCCGCGGTTTTCGAAGCCAGTTTGGGCGGCGAAATTGATTCAGCAGCAGGAACAGGGGGCGCAGCGAGGCTGGCCGATACTATAATGATCACCCCGGTAACGAGCGTTTTCATACGATAGTGTGCACTGCAGCGCTAAGTTTCGGCAAGCCTCGCGGAGCCACGATCGTATTTTAGCGGTTTGCCATTCGATCTCGCCGGCAACGGGTGTATCGATTTCCATCCAACGCGCACGACGCACTGACGTGGATTTTAAACGAACCCCAAAATGGCGCAGAGTTCTCAAGCGAGTCGCGCAGTACTCTGCGGGGCTATTTTTTGGGGCTGCGATTCTCAGTTTTGTTATCCGGTACGCGAAAGATGCACACATCGTTGCCACGCACGCGCCACCGGGTTCGTTCGCACTATATTCACCGGACGCATCCCGACGTAGTGGTTGACGCTGCGAAAGAAA
>CBRAFL010000401.1:0-4802 GCA_967755055.1 uncultured bacterium | reverse complement strand
AGTGTCAACCCCTGTTTTTGAGAGGTTGCGAGATCGTACAATTCATTGCGAGTTTCAACGTGTACAGCGGATCGGGGAGCTTGTTTCACTGCACGGTTGTGCAAACGTGTTGGGATGAATTATCGCACGACCCTGCGCGCGGCGGGGATTTCCGGAGCTATTGGCGTAGCATTAGGCGCTTTTGGGGCGCATGCGTTGCAGACTTTTCTCCTTGAGCGCGGCATGACCAACGCGTGGGAAACGGGGGTGCGCTACCAACTGTTGCATGCGATGGGGCTGTTATGCATCGCGATCTGGTTTCGGCAGGGAAACTCACGCGTGTCCGGGCTCATGCAATGGATCGCGCGCTGCTGGATCGGCGGAACGATTTTGTTCGCGGGCTCATTGTATGGACTGGCGCTCGGCGGTCCCCGCTGGTTAGGCCCGATAACTCCGCTCGGCGGCATCGCGCTGATCGCCGGCTGGATCTTGCTCGTGATCGCAGCGGCGACCGACAAGGAATAGAAAATCATGCAATTGCCTGCTGATCTGCGCGCCATGCTCGACGCCTTGCGTCGCATCGGGCGTCCGCGGTTGGTAGGCGGCGGAGTGCGCGACTCATTGCTTGGGCTCGCGGCGAAAGACTTCGATATCGAAGTGGCGGGCGTTGATTTCGACACGCTACAGCGCACGCTGGCCCCGTTTGGCGCGACGGACGTAATCGGCCGCAGCTTTGGAGTGATTAAGGTGCGCAGCGCAGCGAGCGGCGAAGAATACGATTTCAGTCTTCCCCGTCGTGAATCGAAGACGGGCGCCGGCCATCGAGGATTCGCCGTCGCACCGGATCCGACGCTGAGCGACGCCGACGCCGCGGCGCGGCGCGATTTCACGCTCAACGCGATCGCGTACGATCCGTTTTCCGGTGAGCTCATCGATCCACATCACGGGCAACGTGACTTGCAAGCACGCGTGCTGCGTCACACGAGTGAGGCGTTCGCCGAAGATCCGTTGCGTGTGTTGCGCGGCTTTCAACTCGCGGCGCGTTTCGATTTTTCGCTCGCTCCTGAAACCGCCGCGCTCTGCCGCCAGATTTCGGATACATTCACCGAGCTCCCCGTCGAACGCGTTTGGGCCGAGTGGGAAAAATGGGCGACCAAATCAGTAAAACCTTCCCGCGGCCTCGCCGTTCTCGAAGAGACCGACTGGCTCCGACATTTTCCAGAAGTCGCCGCGCTTCGGGGCACGCTGCAGGAACCGGAGTGGCACCCCGAAGGTGATGTGTTCACGCACACACAGAAGTGCCTCGACGCACTCGTCACGCTCACGGAATGGGAAAAATCGGATCACGATTCCGTCCTGATGTTCGCGGTGCTCGCGCATGATTTCGGCAAACCTGCAACGACGGTGCGGGCCGAGAAAGATGGCGTGCTGCGATGGACGAGCTTGGGCCACGCCTCGGCGGGAGGGCCGCTTGCACAAGTTTTTCTGCGGCGAATCGGCGCTCCACTCGCGCTGGACATCCCGGTGCGTTCCCTCGTTGAAAATCATCACGTGCATGATCGCGGCAATCTCCCCTTCACCGATCGGGCCATCCGCCGGCTTGCCCACAGGCTGACGCCGGCAACGATTCACCAATTGGCAGCAGTAATGTCAGCCGATGCACGCGGCCGTCCGCCGATCTCTCCGGCGGAAACGGATGAGCGGATCAACGGACTCGTACACACGGCGGCGATGCTTGATTTCGAAAACCTTGCTCCGCGCCCAATCGTGCAAGGTCGCCATCTCGTCGCACTGGGTCTTAAGCCCGGTCCGAAATTCAAACCGCTCCTCGATCAGGCATTCGAAGCGCAATTGGACGGCTTGTTTTCTGACGAAAAAACCGGGATCGCGTGGCTGAAAACTCGGTTGCCAGACCCGTCGGGAGACCTACCTTGATTTTTTCACCCACCCTACTCTCTCATGCCTGCCAACCAACTCGAACAACTCAAGCAGTTCACCAAAGTGGTCGCCGACACCGGCGATTTCACGAGCATCAAAGCTTTCACCCCTCAGGATTCGACGACTAATCCTAGTCTCATCCTGAAGGCCGCAGGGATGCCCGGATACACCCACCTGGTTGACCAGGCAATCAAGGATGCCGGAGCCGGCGCGTCCGTCGGCACGATCATCGACATTCTTCTCGTGCTGTTCGGAACCGAGATCTTGAAGATCGTTCCGGGACGCGTTTCCACCGAAGTCGATGCGCGCCTTTCTTTCGATCGCGACGGCAGCATCGCTAAAGCCAAGGAGATCATCGCGCTTTATGAAAAGGGCGGCATCAGCCGCAACCGCGTACTGATCAAACTCGCTTCCACGTGGGAAGGCATCAAGGCCGCGGAGCAGCTGCAGAAGGAAGGCATCAACTGCAACCTTACGTTGCTCTTCTCCTTCGCCCAAGCGGTCGCCTGCGCAGACGCTCACGTGAAACTGATCTCGCCGTTCGTCGGTCGTATTCTGGACTGGCACAAGAAAAGTGCCGGGCGCGATTTCGCTCCCACCGAAGATCCAGGCGTGATCTCGGTGACAGAGATCTACACGTATTACAAAAAATTCGGCTACGCGACCGAGGTGATGGGCGCCAGCTTTCGCAACAAAGGCGAGATCCTCGAACTTGCTGGCTGTGACTTGCTCACGATCTCGCCGGCGCTGCTCGCCGAGCTCGCCGCCTCGAGCGAAACCGTCACGCGCAAACTCGATCCGACGGCGTCAGCGAAGGCCAATATCCAACGCGTTGCTTTCGACGAGAAATCGTTTCGCTACGCCTTCAATGACGACGCGATGGCGACCGAGAAGACCGCGGAAGGCATTCGGCAGTTTGCCGCGGACATCTTGAAGCTCGAGCAGTTGATTCTGAAAAAGCGCGGCTGAGCCGGCCGCTTGAAAGATAGGTTCGGCGTAGCCGCACGCGTTTGCGTGCGGCTCCCGTAGAAGGCAGCGCGGCCACCTTCAAGCGGACTAAGGTCGGGCGGCGCGCAGCCGTTCAATCCATTGCCGGGCCTCTTCATGATTCGGATTGATCCTCAAGGCCGCCTCAAAATGGGCCAGCGCCTCCGGCAATCGCCCCGGGATCGTCGTTAAGGCGTATCCCAGATTGTAGTGAGCGACCGCCGAACCAGGATTGAGCTGCACCGCGGCTTCAAAATGCCTTATTGCCTCCGGCATCCGGCCGGGAATTTCAGCTAGGGCGATGGCCAGATTGCTGTGCGCATCCGGAAGATTGGAATTAATTCGCAGCGCCGTCTCATATTCGACGATGGCCTCAGACTGGCGTCCGGGCATTCTCGCCAAGGCGTATCCCAAGATGTGGTGCGCTTCCGCATAGTCAGGCTTGAGACGCACCGCCGTCTCAAAGTGGGCCAGCGCCTCCCGCAAACCACTAGGGACGCCCATCAGCGCGATTCCCAAGTTGGTATGCGCGTAGGGAAAATTAGGACTAAGGCGCAACGCCGTCTCATATTCGGCAATTGCCTCCGACTGCCGGCCCGGAATTCTCGCGAGGACGCTTCCCAGATGGTTGTGCAGCTCTGCGTTGTTGGGCTTGAGCCGCACCGCCGCCTCAAAATGGTCCAGCGCTTCCGGCAGACCGTCACGCGCCTTCGCCAGAATGAGCCCAAGATTGGTATGCGCCATCCAGCTGTCGGGGTTACGCGCCAGCGTCTCCCGGTAGAGCGTCTCGACATCACGATACGTGCCGCTCTGTTGCCAGGTCAGAACACCCAATATCGTTAGCAGTACCCCGCCGCCCGCCCGGGCCAGCCATTGCGCCGCGGGGGCCCGGCTGTTCGGTAGTGACCTGGCGGCAAGGGTCAGCCCCGCGGCCAGCGGTACGATGATGCCCAAGCTTGCCAGGTACTGAAAGTGATCCGCGACATAGGAAAAAATGAACGGGTAAACATTAATGAATCCCAAGGCGGGAAAAAGTGTGCCGGCATAAATCAAAAATCCTGCCAAAGGGCCGCGGTGTCTCTGGGCCATCCTGCCCAACGCCGCCACGAGCGCCACTATCCCGACCGGAAACACATACTGCCACCAAACCGTGCGGTCCACGCTCCAACGCGGATAGACGAACATCAGATCCGCCGGCCACACCAGCTTGCTCAAATAAAACCAAATTATCCGGCCGGCGAGCAGGCAGCGTTCAACGAATGTTAGTGAATAATCTGTCCCGTACGCGCCAATCCTCGTTTGAGCGGCAATAAAGAACTGGTGCTCCACCCACGCAGTAAACAGTCCCCCGGTCACTCCGAGCACAAACCAAGGTAGCAGCGGGAGCACGTCCCGGCGCCAGCCAATACGCCCCCGTTGCCACCAGAAGAGCACCAACAACGCCGCCGGCAGCGTCGCCGTCACCGACTTGCTCATCAGCGCCAGTAGAAACAAGCCGAGAGCCAGCCAATACTGCGACTTCCGGCGGTCCCGATCAAAATGCAAGTAGGCCAGCGCTGAGCCCAGGTAGAAAACGGCTGAAAACGTGTTCTTTTGCTCGGAGATCCACGCCACTGATTCCACGCACACCGGATGCAGCGCAAAAATAAGACCGGCCAGCCACTCCACTCCGGCGTAACGCCCTGGCACAGGGCCGACGGTCACACCTGTCCCCAGCGAAACCGACGGAGTGCGGGCGGCATCGCGCCCGGTCCGCCGATGTTTCTGCGACTGCGGTAGCGAAATGAAGGGACTCGCGGCCGGTTTGAACAGCCTCCGCACGATAGCGACGACCAGACCTGCCGCCGTGGCGTGCAGCAGGAGGTTCATCAGATGGTAGCCCAACACAGCGTCCGCCC
>CBRAFL010000400.1:0-4818 GCA_967755055.1 uncultured bacterium | reverse complement strand
TCTGCCGAAGCCGATGGCGCCGGTGGCGGGGCGTCCATTCATTGAATGGGTGGTGCAATTCTATGCGCGCTACGGCTGCACGGAATTTGTGCTTTCAACCGGTTATCTCGCAGAGGTAATCGATGCTCATTTCGAGCGGCGGCCGGTTGCGGGTGTGCACGTGACGTGCCGCCCAGAGACAACGCCGCTCGGTACGGCTGGCGGTTTTTTAAACTGCGTGCCAGCGGAACTCGGAGGTGCGACTGCATCTGCGCCGCGCGATGCGCGGCTGGTGGTGAACGGGGATTCACTCGTATTCGCCGATCCGCGACCGCTGCTCGCACCGCTGGCGGACGGGAGTGCAGATGCGGCGTTGCTCGGACTGGCCCTCGACGATGCGTCGCGCTACGGCACGCTCGAGACCGACGCGCAGTATCGCCTCATCGCGTTTCGCGAAAAACTTCCAGGCGCCGGCGTAATCAACACCGGTGTCTATGCGTTTACCGGCACGGCGATTCGCGGGATGCCGTCGAAGCGACCGTTGAGTTTTGAAACCGACGTGTTTCCATCTTTGGCGGCGACAGGTCGGGTTGTGGTGGCGCGGACGGCTGCGGCTTTTCTCGACATCGGCACACCGGCAAGTCTCGCTGAAGCCGAGCGTTTCATTGTTCAAAACCAACACGAATTTCTCCCGTGATTTGCCGCGTTTGTGATTCCACCCGCCTCGACACTGCTCTCGACCTCGGCGTGCAGCCGTGGGCGAATCATTTTCTAAAATCCGACGAGGTTGGTCGCGAGCCGACCTATCCCTTGCGCGTCGTGTTATGCGCCGAGTGCGGGACGGCCCAGCTCGATTACACGGTGCCGAAGGAGACGATGTTTGCCGACCACACGTATCTATCAGGCACGACGAAAACGTTGAGCGATCACTTCCGCGGCGTCGCGGAAAAGGTGAATCAGCGCTTCTTCGCGAGCCGCCCGAAGAAGGCAATGCTCGACATCGGTTCGAACGACGGCACGCAGCTCCAGCAGTACCGCGATCTCGGCTACGACATTCTTGGCGTCGAGCCGGCGAAGTTGCCGTCAGAGATCGCGAACAGCGCGGGGCTCACGACGCTGCGCGCGTTTTTTAATGCGGATACGGCACGCTCGATCGGGCGAAAATTTGAAGTGATCAACGCGTCGGGTGTGTTTTTCCATCTGGAGGAATTGCACTCGGTCACCGAGGGCATCCGCATCAGCTTGGCCGATGATGGCGTGTTCGTGATCCAGTTTCTCTACATGAAGCGCATCGTGGAGAACGACGCCTTCGATCAGATTTATCACGAGCACTTGCTCTACTACAACGTGCGCACGTTGGACAAACTCCTGCGTCGCCACGGACTCGCGCTCTTTGACGCAGAGCTGTCGCCGATTCACGGCGGATCGATCATCGCGTATGCCACGCATGCGGCGAAGGCGAAACCGAGTCCACAACTTGAGGCGTATGGCCGCGCCGAAGACGAAGCGGGTGCGAACACGCTGGAGTGGTATTACGCGTTTCAAAAACGTATCGCTGAACGCAAAGCGGAGAACCTCGCGTTTCTGAGGGCTTGCCGCGCGGCGGGAAAACGCGTCTTCGGTCTCGGTGCGCCGGTGAAGGGCAACACGCTGCTGAACTATTACGGTATTGGGCCCGACTTGATCGAATGCCTCACGGAGCGAAACCCACATCGTCGCGGACTCATCGCGCCGGGGAGCCATATTCCGGTGAAAATCGAGAACGAACTCACAACGCAGCCAGATGTTTACTACGTGCTCGCGTGGAATTTTAAGACGGAAATTCTGGCGCGGAATCAGGACCTCATTGCCAAGGGCGTGGAGTTTTATTTCCCAGTGAACCCAAAGGAAGTTTAAGCCGATGCGTAGTTTTGTTACCGGTGGTGGCGGATTCCTTGGGCGGCATTTGATCGACGCGTTGAAAGCGGGCGGGCACGAGGTCGTGTCGCCTTCCTCGCGCGAATGCGACCTCCTCGTCGATGGCGCGCTCGATCGGTGGAGTGGCGAAAAGTTCGATCGGATTTTCCACCTCGCGGCGTGGACGCAGGCGGGTGATTTCTGTTTGCGCCATCCGGGCGAGCAGTGGGTGCGTAACCAGAAGTTAAACACGAACGTGCTCGCATGGTGGGCGGAGCGGCAGCCGCAGGCGAAGCTCGTCAGCATCGGCACGAGTTGCTCGTACTCGCCTGACTTGCCGCTGCGCGAGGAGCATTATCTCGACGGCACTCCGATCGACAGTCTCTACACGTACGCGATGACGAAGCGGATGATGCTCGTCGGTCTGCGTTCGCTCGCGAAGCAATATGGGTTGAAGCACCTGACCGTGGTGCCTTCGACGCTTTACGGACCGGGTTACCATGCGGACGGACGCCAGCTGCATTTCATTTTTGATCTGATCCGCAAAATCCTGCTTGGGAAACTGCAAGGTGCGCCCGTGGAGTTGTGGGGCGATGGCCACCAGCGGCGCGAATTGATTCACGTCGACGATTTCGTGCGGACGGCGCTGCGATTAGTGGATGAAGTTGACGATGAAGTGGTCAACATCGGCGCGGGTCGTGAGCATTCGATTCGCGAGTTCGCTGGTTTGATTTGCGCGGAGGTCGGCTATGATCCGGCTGCGATCAAGTACGATACGAGCCGCTATGTCGGCGCGCGTTCCAAGTGCCTCGAGATCGGAAAACTTCAGCGACTGCTGCCGGATTTTGCACCCGTCTCGCTCGAAAAAGGATTGCCGCCGGTGATTGCGTGGGTGCGCGATGCGCTCGTGCGACCTGCGAAGTAAATGCGATGGCGTCACGCGTTAAGGCCCTAATACTGGATCGCGACGGCACGCTCATCGTTCACGTGCCTTACCTCGCCGATCCTGCCCAGGTGGAAATTTTGCCAGGCGTGCGCGAGGGATTGCGGATGGCAATCGACGCCGGCCTGCGGCTGTTCGTGCACAGCAATCAATCCGGAGTGGGGCGCGGATATTTTACGATGGACGCGGTCCACGCGTGCAACCGGCGAATGATCGAGCTGCTCGATGTAGGAGAAGCCCCGTTCGCGCGAATCTGTATCGCGCCGGAGCGGCCAGATGAGCCGAGTGTTTATCGAAAGCCGTCGCCAGCGTTCGCGCGGGAGATTGCAGCGGAGTACGGGTTTGCGCTCGATGAACTCTGTTACGTTGGAGATCGTGGATCTGATTTGGAGGCGGCGGAGCGGGCGGGAACGCAAGGTGTAGGCGTTGCGACCGGACTCGAGGATTTGCAGGGGGAAATTATCGCGGCTAACCTCGCGCGCTCGTATCCGGTGTTGCACCGATTCGACGCGGCAATCCAATCTCTGCTCGCGCGCTCCGAATAATTTTTCTTTTGCGATGAACGACCCCGTTCCCGTCACACCACCTACTTTTACCGAGTCGCTGCAAGAACTGTCAGGGGTGCTCGCGGCCTCGGCGGCGCTGGCGCCGACGGTAGTTGCGGTGAGCGACTGTATTTTGAAAAGCCTGCAGCAGGGAGGGAAACTGCTCACCTGTGGCAACGGCGGAAGTGCGGCGGATGCGCTGCATCTCGCGGAGGAACTCGTAGGTCGCTACGTGCGTGAACGCCGTGCGTTGCCGGCGATCTGCCTCGCGGCTGATCCGACAGCGCTGACCTGCATTGGCAATGACTACGGCTATGAGCAGGTGTTTGCGCGCGGCGTTGAGGCGTTGGGCAAAAAGGGCGACGTGCTGGTCGCGTTCAGCACGAGTGGTAACAGTCCGAATGTGCTCGCGGCGTTTGCGAGCGCGCGGCGGCTTGGCGTTACGACGGTATTGCTGTCCGGCAAGGATGGTGGGAAAGCGCGCTCGCAATGTGATTTCGCTCTCGTTGTGCCGAGCAAAAACACCGCACGCATCCAGGAAGTGCACACGTTGATTTTGCACCAATTGCTCGAGGCGATTGACGCGCATGACTGGAGCTGAGAATACCGGCGACAAGGGCGGACTGCCGCGCCGGAGGGTACGAATCTGTTATTTCAATACGTGGGCGAAGCAGCGTGAAGATGCACTCGCGTATGTGGCGCGGGCTCCGGCGATCGATCTTCGGCCGCTCGTAACGAATCCGCGCGATCCGGCGTTGCTGCGAAAAGCGCGGCTCGATTGCGATTGGTACGCGGAAAACGCGCGTTGCTTCGCTCATTTGCAACACGACGGAATTGAGTTTCTACCGGCCTGGGTGGGCGGTCCGCTGAGTTTAATCGAGATGGCACAGGCGCCGCGCGAGCCCGGAGAGGAGCGCTGGCTCGTGACGATGGCGCATCAGCCGCAGTCATTGGGCGCGCAGGCGGGAAAGGCGTTCGAGTTGCTCGCACGCGTTGGCGTGCGGCACTTGTTCTACGCGTTCGATGAAGCGAGCCGGTTCATGCCGTGTTTTCGAGAAATCGCGCCGCATCTGAGCGTGCTGATTCATGACGAGTCGCCACTCGAAGAGCGCGGTGCTGCGGCACTCGCGGCGCGTTGCATTACGCGACATCGCAGCTGGGTCGCTAACGTGCGACCATTCGCGGTCCCGTTCAACGAAGCGCCGGAGGAGAAAATTCTTTTTCTCGGTTCGCAGCTCGGCATGACGCCGCATCGTCAGCGGCAGATCGAATTTCTGCAGAAAAAATTTAAGGACAAGTTCGTCGCGTTTTCCGATCACTCCGTCGGAGTAGCAGAGCGAGACGCGCTCAATCGCTGTAAAGTCGGGCTGTGTCCGGAGGGACGAAAGTTCACGACGCCAGCGATGGCGAAGACTCATACGGATCGGCCGTTTTGGTCGGGCTGTTTGGGTTTGG
>CBRAFL010000399.1:0-4843 GCA_967755055.1 uncultured bacterium | reverse complement strand
CATGAGGTGTGTTTGCCATAAAATAGTATACGCTCGCCGACGCGGAACGCATCCACCCGTTGTCCTACCTCCTCCACTACACCCAGCGCAGCGTAACCCGGCTGGTACGGATATTTGGCAAACGGCACCGTCGGATCACCCAGTGCGGAGTGCGTTCCTTCGTAGAGTGACAGCTCGGTCCCGGGACTGAGCAGCGTGCGCTGTGTCCGAACAAGCGCTTCTTCCGGCAGGAGCGCGGGGCGCCGCCGCCGATGCAATTGAGCGTCACGAGGGCCCAAAAAAATGACCCCGAGATCCTCATCCGCAGCCAAATGAGCCGACGGGGACATGTGTCTAAATTTTAGAAACGGACGCTGGCTGAAATCTCCAGCCGGCGTGGCGTGCCGCGAACGAATGTGGATTCCTGATACACCTCATCAGTCAAATTCTTGACCGACACCTTGGTCGTCCACGTAGCTGCATGGGTATGCCATTCGTATGCGGCAAAAACAGACAGGAGCGTACTCGAAGGGAGATACAGACCCAAATTTTCGACACGGGCCAACTTGCGACTGGTGAAATTGACGCCGCCGCCGACGGACAATCCCTTTGCCGGGCCGGTGGTAAACGCGTATTTCGTCCAAAGGTTTCCCGTATTCCTCGCCACAGCCGGCAAAGGCGATCCCACCAGCGCGGGATTCGCCCGGTTGCTCGAAATCCTCGCCTCGATATAGGCGTAGCTCGCATAGATCTGCCACTGTGGAAATGGCGTAAACGTTCCGTCCATCTCGACGCCCTTGCTGCTCTGGACGCCTGCTTCCACGCTCGTAAATTGGTTTTGACCAGTCACGGGATCGGGCGTGAACACTTGTTGATAGGCGCCGGAATTCTCCAGATTGAAGTAGGCGATCGTGGAGGACACTCTTCCTTCCATGAGATCGGTCTTGATCCCCACATCCCATCCCTCCCCGATGATTGGCGGCAGCGGGCCCTGTGGGACATCGTTAATCACACGCGTCCCCGATTGCGGCACGAACGATCGGCTGTAAGACGCGTAAATTCCAACTTCCTTAGTCAGTTTGGCGAGGGCACCAAATTGTGGGCTGTTGACGGTCTGCTCATAGCTCCCCGAGCGGGTCATCGTGATGCGGTTGTCGACATATCCCTTTGCCGTCGTGCGCCGCACTCCGGAGAGCAAATTCAGCCGGTCCTTAAAGAGACTCGCGAGAGCCAGACCGTAAACTGCTTCGGTTTCGCCTCGCTGAAACCGGTTCGCGTTGACGACGGGGAGGAGGTCGAAGCTGGCCGGGATGAGGTTGTGCCGGTTCCACGTCGAAGGGTCATTCAAGTTCCAGTCCGGCAGGGTCTGGGCCGGCGAGCCCTGCCGCTGCTCGATGGTCGTGCGCGAAACGTCATGCGCATACCCGGCCAGCGTCTTGATGGTTGCACCACGCACGTGCCACGCACGGACCGCGTCGACCTGGACGGCTTCGCCGTCGTTATAGTCCCGCTCATCGCGAAGACGTCTCCACTGAAACACCCCCGAACCCGTTAATTGGTTCGCGATGCCGGGTTGAACCGCGGGGCGCCCCAAGGCGAGGCCCGTGAGGAACTGCTCCGCAAAACCATCGAACTTATAGTAGGCGGCGCGTAGATCCACACCGGCGACGCGGGCGGTGAGCTCCGCGTTGTAGTTATTAATTTCCGTATCACGAAAATCACTATCCGAGGTGTAGCTGAATTCCTGCGGCAGAGGAAAATAGGGTCCGATCCCGCCCGTTCCGACCGACAGCGGGCCCGTCAGTGGCACGGGGCCATTGATCGGGACGGTTAGTGGTTGGTTCTCATGCGTAGCGTAGTATTCGTAACCGAGCGTGAGCACCACGTGGGGAGCAATTCTCCACGCCACCGACGGAGTGACACCGATACGCTGCTCCTGGTGCAGTTGCACCCAGCTATCGGCTTCCTGATAAAGACCGCTCAGGCGAACTCCCACCTTGTCGCCGATCTGTCGGTTCACATCGAGTTCGCCGCGATAGGTGGACCACGAACCCAAGGTCGCTGTCGCGGTGGCGAAATCCTTCGCGAGCGGGCGCTTCGTGAGATAATTCACCAAGCCGCCAGGAGCGATGTTGCCGTACAGCAACGAGGACGGGCCTTTTACCACCTCCACGCGCTCCACATTGTACGCCTCGGCAAAACTTCCAATATACGAGGCGAATCCGTTGCGATATGGGGCCGTTTGAAACCCACGAATGGTAACTTGATTTGCTCCAAAGGAGAATCCTGCCCCCTGGCCAGTGACACCGGGGGCAAATCGCATGACGTCCAGCAGCGATTGCGCACCCAGATCGCTCACAAATTCGCTGGTAAACGCCTGTACAGTGAGCGGCAGGTCGGCAATCGGGGTATCAATCCGTGAAGCGGAAACCGAATTTGAGGCACGATAGCCTGTGTCCTTCGCCGCCGATACAGAAAATGTGGACAATACGATTGGCTCCTCACGCGCCACGGTCGCGTCCTCCGCAATAGTCCGTGGCGCAGCTGCACATAATGCGAGCGCGAAGCCACCCACGACTTGTCGCCAGCGTATCGCAGGTACGCGAATTCTAGAGTCAACGTCCGCATGGGTCGATTCGGACAAAACGGCCGGCGGTGGATTGGGATCACGAGCCGTTTGAAGGCGGTTACTATCAATAGGGCCAGGGTAGGTATTCATTTTTACAGGGGTTAGCGTCGCACCTACTACGTTCCGGGTCTCTTCGGCGGGCAAGGCAGCCGATATTCTACGCGTTGAATCAACCACGCAAATCACGCAGCGTTTGTCTCCACGCCCTTTTTCCAATCGCCACGCCAGGCCGTCAGACGCCGACGCCTGCGGCCCGGCTCAAGCCTGCGCCGCCCGACGTCGGGCAAGTTCGTCCTTGATCTCGTAAACCCGCTGCTCGTTCAAGTCGTAGCGCTGGATCAAAAGCAACGCGAGCAAGGCTCCGGTGAACGGCGCAAGGAAATAGAGAAACTTCATTAACGCGAGCGTGTGTGCCGACTGCGCGCCAAGCTTCGCGTCGAAGCCAATCCAGACGAGCACGAACCCGGCAATCAGCGAACCGAGCGAGTTGCCCGCCTTCTCAAACCAGTTCAGCAGCGACGTAAAAAACGCCTCGCGCCGCAGGCCCGTGCGCCATTCGTCGTAGTCGGCAACATCTCCGAGCATCGCCAGCGCCGCTATGCTCATTCCGGCGTTGGAGGTGCCGTTGGCGATGATCACAATCAACTGCAGCCACGGATGGCCCGGTTGATAAACGAAAAGTTTGCTAACGCACCCCATCATCAGCACGCAAGCGGCGGCCTGCAGCACGCGTTTCTTCCCCAGCCGTCGCATCAGCCACGGAAATACAAACAGAGTGCTGAGGAGCGCGGCCACCTGAAACGACGAACCGACAATTCCGAGCGCAACGGCCGCGCCCTTCAGGTCACCGCCGAACACGTAATAATTGTTCATGTAGAAGAACAATATGGCGACGATGTTGTAGCCGAAGCTGGCGACGAACCGGGCGGACACCAGCAACAGGAAGGGCCGGGTGTCGCGCACCACTCGCAGGTTTTTCCACAACGAGACATGCGGCTGCTTTGCCGCGACCTGCGCGTAGCGCCGTTCCCGGCAAAGCAGCACCGGCGACAAACCACCGATCAAAAAAATCAGCGCGCAACCGCCCGCAACCCAACGCAACCCCGTCACGGTGTCAGGGAAAACTGCGAACTGCGTCAGGGGATAAAACCATTGGCTCGCGATCAGGAAAGCGAAGCCGAATGCCAGGGTAATCGATGCCAGCCTCGAGCGTTCGTGATAGTCGTCCGTCGCTTCCACGAAAAGGCCGCCCAGCGCCATCGCAAAGATCGAATGAGCGACGAAAAAAACAAGCGAGACCAGCAGAAGGTGCCAGAACAAATAGGACTGGCTCGCGCTGCGCGGAAACCACCACAACGCGGCGAACAGTAGCGCGAGCACAGGGCCCGATACGAGCAACAGCGGAATGCGTCGGCCCCAGCGTGAACGGAAATTATCCGAGAACTGTCCGCAGAGCGGATCAAGCATCGCGTCCCAGATGCGCTGGATAAACACGGCGGTGCTGATGAGCGCCGGGTTCAATCCGAAGGTCATGTTATAGATCGGATTGACCAGCGCATGAATCGTTCCGAGCGTTCCATCCACGACCATCTTGCCTGACGCAATGCCGATCTTTTCGCGCGCGGGCACGCGATCCGCGACGCGGGTGGCGTGATGCACGCCAGCGATAGACGTCACTGCTTTGTTGATATCGGACTCAGCAGGCAAGGCAGTGGGCGATTTCAAAGCCCGTGCATGAACTCGAGCATGCGGTCGAGATCGTCGGGCATCTGCTCATGGGCGTAGTCGGGGTAGATAACGATGTCTTTCGGGGAGGCGATCTTGTTGTAAGCGGCAAACTGCGTGCTCGGCGGACAGACTGTATCCATCAAACCCGTGAACATGAGTACCTCGGCGCGAATGCGGGGGGCCAGGTGCTGGCAGTCGATATACCCAAGTTTCTTGAAAATCTCCGCCTCCCGTTCATGTCGTGGATCGAAGAGGCGGAAGAAATAGCGCAATTCCTCGAATGCGTCCTTCGCGAGGTCCATTTCCCATACGCGCTGGTAATCGCACAAAAACGGCTGCACGGGCGCCGTCCGGCGAATGCGTGGCTCGAGCGCCGCGCAGGCCAGCGCAAGCGCCCCTCCTTGCGACCCACCCATTGAGCCGACACGTTCAGCGTCGACTTCCTGGAAGCTCATCACGACCCGGGCGAGCTGCACTGTATCGAGAAAGATCTGTCGGTAGGCGAGC
>CBRAFL010000398.1:0-4846 GCA_967755055.1 uncultured bacterium | reverse complement strand
CGATCGCGTGGAGCCGCGGTGAGCACTCGCTCACTGCCTTGACCGAAACAACGGTCCGCCTCGTGCCCGCGCTCGCCGGAACAATCGGCGTCGTGCTGCTGGCGCTAATCGCCGCTCCCGTGGGTCGGTGGCCCTCAGCGGCAGCGGCGGCGTTCATGGCGGTGTCGCCACCCGCGGTCTACTACAGCCGTTACTTTATTCAGGAAACATTGTTGGTAACGTTCACGCTCGGAGCACTTTTCTGCGCGCAACAGTGGTGGCGTCGCAGCCATCTCGGCTGGGCCATCGGCTCCGGGTTTTTCATCGGCTTGATGCAAGCCACCAAAGCGAACGCGCCGCTTTTCCTGCTCGCTGCCGGCATCGCCTTGCTGGTCACGCGTCCCGCTCCTCCCGTTTCCGTTCGCCGTTGGCGCGCGGCAAGTGCGGCACTCGGCACCGCATTTTGCGTCGCCATTGTTTTCTATTCCTCTTTCGGCACGCATTTTTCCGGATTGCACGATGCGATCGCGGTGTACGGACCGGCCGCACGGCACGTCGCGGGCGAATCTGGCCACGAAAAACCCTGGTGGTACTATCTTCGACTCTTCGGCTGGCACCGCGAAGGGGGCCTGTTGTGGCAGCAAATCGCTTTTTCAATTTTAGCGATCTCCGGCACGATCGTGGCGTTCGTTGGCCACAACAAACTCCTCCGCCAGGCAGTGATTTACACCGCCGTCGTTGCACTGGCGCTTTCGCTCACGCCCTACAAAACACCGTGGCACGCGATCCACTTTGTCCCGGGTCTTTCACTCCTCGCTGCCGGCGTGCTTACCATTCTACCACGCGCCTGGATCGGTATCGTGCTCACAGTTACGGTTCTGTTGTTTCAAGCCACTCAAACCAAACTCGTCGCATTCCTCCGCCCCGCCGACGCGCGCAACCCGTATGCCTATGTTCATAGCTCGCCCGACGTTCTTAAATTTCGCTCGCTCGTCGACGCGGCCCTGGCCCGCTCGCCGAACGGCGTGATCCGGGTGATCAGCGAAGAATACTGGCCGCTGCCGTGGTACTTCCGCGCCGTGTCGCAGGTCGGTTATTGGACGATACCGCCCGAGGAGTGCGACGGCGCGCTCGTCATCACCTCCGCGGATCTGGCCGACACTGTACGCGCTCGGCTGCGTGGCCACTACCGCGAAAGCTATCTCGGGCTGCGCCCCGGCTTTCTTTGCGTCATATTCACACCCGTACCATGACGCCGCGCCTCTCTCTTGTCGTCCCCGTTTATAACGAAGCCGGTAACATCACGCCGTTGCTCAACTCGGCGGTCGAGGTGCTGCGTTCCCTTTCCTGCGATTATGAAATCATAGTCGTCAACGACGGCAGCTCCGATTCCACCGCTGCTGAAATCGACGCCGCGATGAAACGCTGGCCGCAACTTCGCGCGATTCATCACCCCAAAAACCTGGGACAAGCCGCTGCGTTACTCGACGGTCTGCGCGACGCACGCGGAGAATTTATTCTGACGATGGACGGCGACGGTCAGAACGACCCGCGCGATTTTCCGCTCCTCCTTGCACCCGTCGACGCTGGCTCGCTCGATCTCGCGTGCGGGTGGCGTGTGTCGCGGCACGACTCGCGTCTGCGACGCGTCATGTCACGCACTGGCTATGCCGTCCGCCGTATCATGCTCGGTGATCACATGCACGACAGCGGCTGCCAGTTACGCGCGATGCGCCGTGAAATCGTGAGCGTGCTTTTCCCCATGGACTTGATGCAGTCGTTTCTTCCCGCGATCGTTGCCGCCGCCGGTTTCCGCGTCGGTGAATTCCCCGTTCGTCACCACGCGCGCGTTCGCGGCGAGGCGCATTTTGGCTTACGCGAACTGTGGTGGCGGCCTGCGGTTGCCCTGCTAAAAGTTCGCCGCCGAATTCGCCGATGAACTGCCTCGAATTCCAGCACGAGGCGATGGCGACGACCTTCGCGCTCACCATCGCCGACCAATCTGCCGAGTATGCGCGTCAAGCGGCCACCGCAGCCTGGCGCGAGCTCGATCGACTGGAGAACGAACTCAGTCGTTACATCGAATCCAGCGATATCGCGCGGGCCAACCGCCTCGCGATCGGCGAAACCACCACGATCGGCGATGATGCGCTCGAGTGCCTTCTGCTCGCCGCCGAAGTATCGGTCGCCACGCGCAATGCGTTCGATGTGGCCTATGCTTCGATCCGTTCTCCCGATCAGCCCATCGGCGTTCCCGCCTTCACACTCGATCCGGCCGCGCACGCGCTCACGTCGTGCGTGCCGCGTCTTCACCTCGACCTTGGAGCAATTGGAAAAGGGTTCGCGCTCGATCGGCTGGCCGCGCTACTGGCGGAATGGGAAATCACTTCCGCCTGTCTGCAAAGCGGCGGTAGCACGGCTCTCGTTCTCGCTCCGCCGCTGGCGCACATTGGTTGGGCGATCGGCATTGGCGAAGGCCCGACGCACCGTTCACTCACGTTGTCTCATGTCGCGTTGAGCGGATCGGGCATCGCGGTGAAAGGTGAACATTTGGTCGATCCCCGCACCGGCCAACCCGCAGCGCGCAGTGAACGCGCCTGGGCGCTCGCGTCGAGCGCTGCGGTGTCGGACGCACTTTCCACCGCGTTTTTCGTTTGGTCCGATACGGAGATCGCCGCGTTTTGTAGCGCACATCCGGAAATCGGTGGCGCCATCGCGACAAGCGATCAGCGACTCGAGTTATACGGCGCGCTCAAGCGCTACGCGCCCGATTGACCCGACTATCGCGGCGTCGCGCGAAGAATAGAAAGGTAGGCAGCTCGCTTGCGAGCGCGGAATGCGTCCGCAAGCGGACTGCCGACAAGACCCAATTCAGCTCCGATACCTCCCCCTCAAAAAGATACCGTCCGATATCCCCCTCTATTGTCCGCCGCTCACCCGACTGTGTGAAAACGCGGACCTCCTTTTGTCATTGCGAGGGAGGCCTGCCGACCGCGGCAATCCATCCGAAATTTCGGCAGTGTCCTAATTTGAAAATTCTAAATATCCTCGTCGATCAGTTGCTGTAGAGAACTTAGGTAGTCGTCTTGCATGAAAGAATGAGGCAAGACAGTGGTATTTCTGGGGTGAGAAACAACCAGCCCCATTTCCTGGAGCTTTAATCGAACAGAATCCACGTGGATTCCCTTGTCGTGCGTAATGATTTCAGCGCACTGCATTTGTAGAGCAGTCGCGACATGGAGCGAATCCATAGGCTTAAGCGTAATCTTGTGCTTCCACCTCAAGTCACGCGCTCGCTCCATCACAGCAAGACTCGGGAAGGCCAGACGCACGCCAGATTTTCCAGAGAGCAGGAGTTCGGAAAAGAATCGCTGCGTGACTGCATCCGGAATTTTATCTACTTCAGACCCCAAATAAACGCATTCGGTGATCGTCAATCCAGAGGTGTAAATTGCGACGTGGTTTGCGCGCGCGGCAGCAAGCATACGATCCATGATCCATACGTCTTTCTCGCGTTCGGCCTGAACGCTCGGCGCGGGCGACATCTGAATACGGGCCTTGAACTTCGCCATATCGATAAACGGGCATGCATCGACATACACTCTCGGGGTTTTCTTAGAAGTCATTCGTTTGTTTTTTCTAACCAATCCTCAGATGAAAGGCCTCCTGTGAGGGTAGGACGAGAACCGAGAAATGACGTAAAAAACTCCAAATCGAAATTTGGGGCAGGTCGGAAATCGACCACATCAACAGACTGCGCAACCCCAGAAGACAGGTCTTCAGTTATATTTCCCTCTACGAAGACAACGCCCTCCCGTTCGGTTAGCGTTTCAACCGCTTTTTCGTAAATGGCGGGACTAAAATAGCAGCGAACGAGTGCCCTTGTGGAGAGTTCACGGATGACCAAATACGGCTTTTTACTCTCTTTAAAAAACGAATGAACGATCCCTTGTATTTCCCCTATATATTTCGCGTTCGTCGGTGCGGCCTGAACCAAAAATTCTTCTGAAAAAACCAAGCGATTGATGTTTGATTCGAAACTGGAATCGAGGGCCACCGACGCGTCGCCGTTGAAAATCTTGCCGGTCAAATAAGCAGTTCCCGCTCCTGTTGCTACACGGCGGATTGGCTCCAATACCGAATCAGTGATCCCTTCAGGAATTCGGGTTCCATTTCGAACTGAACGAATAGTTTCAAAAAACAAGTGGTGCCGCCGGGCGATATGCTCGGGTTCGATGCGCGTCGCGTTTGGCTTTAGCACGGGCTCAATCGTGAGCGTAAGAGGGCTGGTGTGCTTCGCATCGACGATGCGGTAATTCAAAGTTGTTTCGAATCCGTTGCTTTCCAGACGATCAATTTCGTTTAACGCCGCCAAGAGACTGCTAGCGCGTTCAAGGAAATCTGCCAGGAGAACGTGGCCGTCCTGCGAGGGGACGCCATCGAGTTGAAGATTGATCAAATTGCTCATCTTGGCGCCTTTTTAGTTAACTGGGTCTGGTGCATATTGGTCGAGAAGCATTTCGACCAATTGAGAGAAGGGCGCGCTGGCCGCCTGTTTAGCTTTGCTGAAAATCAATGCGTCAATCGACACGCATATTTTGACCTTGGTTCGTCCTTCTGGACGACCGGCGCCCGGTCGAGCTCCGCCATGTTGCAATCGACGCCCTGATTTTCCTTTCCGTTTCCCATTGACCATATTTTTGAATTTAGTCATACCTTTTTCAAGAGCAAGCGAAATACCATGGCAAATAAACTTTCCAACGGACTCGAAACCACGGCCGTTTCGATGCTCTCAGAGGGCGCGAGCATTCGAAATTCAAACTAGGACACTACCGAAGTTTCAGATGGATTGCTTCGTCGCTTCGCT
>CBRAFL010000397.1:0-4863 GCA_967755055.1 uncultured bacterium | reverse complement strand
CGCTGCAGCTGAAGCGAACGCATCAACCAGTTGATTCGGTCGGCCGTGACGTCTGACTTTTTCAGGTCGTGGCCGGCGTCGTACATCGCGGTCTGCTTGCGCGGAACTGCCGCCGCGTAGAATTTGGCGGCGACGTCCACCGCCACGTATTCATCGTGGGAAGCGAATTGAAAGAACACTGGCGCCGGCGCGAGGTGCGGGAGAAAATTGATCGGATCGAGCGGCGCGAGCTGGCGCCGATAATCCGGGAGCGACTTCGGTTGCCGGGCGAAGAGAAACCAATCGATGAAATGGGGCGTGCCAGCCATCAACACATACGTGGTCGGCCGATGATCCACACCGCCCATCACGATTCCGTACATCGCGCCGAAATCGTGTCCCACATAGGCCACCCGCTTAGCGTCCACACCGGGTTGGGACAGCAGCAGATCCAGCGCGCGACGGAGATCGATGATCTGCTGAATCGCGTGATCGTAATCTTCCTCCGGCACGCGGGTGTCGTACCACTTCGGTTGTGCCCACATGGTATCAACCAGCAGGGACACCACCCCTTGACCGGCGAGCGCGACAGCTTCATTGAGAAATTCCGTGCGATTCGTGGTCGCTCGTTCGCCGAGCCAGTGAACGTAGAGGATGGCTGCGAGCGAATCGCCGGCGCGAGCAGGCGTGACGAGGTATGCCTTAATCGGACTTTTGGCTCCGATGAACGTGATGTCGCGAACGATCGCATCGTCACGCGTTTCACTTCCCATCTCCTGAACGTCAAGCGGCGCGGAGTGATCGTAATCGAAGAGCGCTGCGCTCGCGGCCTGAACCGGTTGTGCCTTGGTGGATTCTGGTTCCGCCGCGAAAACGTGGGCTCCGGTTACGGCGACGAAAAAAAACGAGGCGATACAGCTGGTGCGCGCAAAGAGCATCATGTCAGGAAAAGAAGTCAGATGTCCCGCGATGTCCATCGCAGGAAACCAACACCTTGTGGCGAGCGCGGCGTTTTTGTAGGCAGTCCGCCTGCGGACGCTCTGGGATTCGGAGCGCTCGCGAGCGAGCTGCCTACAAATGCGTGGGCGCCCTTCCTTTTTTTCTATTTCAACCGCGCCAAGACTTCAGTCGCGAGCGCGCGAAAAGCTTCCGCTCCTGGGGCGCTGCCGTCGAAGAGTACCACGGGTTTCGCTTCCATGGGCGCTTCGCTGATCGTGATGTTTTCGGGAATAACCGTTTTAAAGAAATGCAGCCGCTTGAAATGTTTTTCGTCCGGCAGACGAGACATGGTTTCCTGGTGAAACGTGATGTGTCCACGCACGCGGGTGAAGACAACTCCGAGACATTTGATTTTGAACTCGAGTTCTTCTTTCAAGTAATCGAGCCGATCGAGCAGGAGATTGAGGCCGACTGAGGAAAGATAGTCGGGCTGCATCGGGACAAGAAACCAGTCGCTGGCGAAGAGCGCGTTTTGCGTGGCGGTTTGAAGATTCGGCGGGCAGTCGCAGAGGATGACGTCGTAATCCTCGATCACCTTCGCGAGCTTGCGGGTGAAAATGCGTTCGCGACCGGGGCGCGCAGCGAGATCGAGGTCGAGAAACGTGAGTTTCAAATGACTTGGGACGAGATCCAGGCCGGGAATTTCCGGCACGACATTTTTGACGATGCACTGCTTCAACTTCGAGTGGTCGTCGTCGCGTTTCCGCTTGGCGTCGAGTTCGAAGACGTCGGCCATGGTGCCGTTTTCCTCGGACCATTTTTCCCACGCTTTTTCCGGCATGAGACTGAGTGAGGCGTTCGTTTGCGGATCGAGATCGACGAGCAGCACGCGTTTCCCGTGATCGCGAGCGAGGTGGGCGGCAAGATTGACAGCGACGGTCGTCTTGCCGACGCCGCCTTTCATATTCACGAGTGAGATGACAGTGGCTGTGGGCATGGAATTGGGGTGAGTCGAGACAGCACGAAACCTGCCGGTTGCAGAGTGGCCCCGCAATGAAACTGGTTATTTTTGGGCGAGCGAGATTTGCCCGGGGCGTTCTTAACGCGCAAGGGGGGTGTTATTTTGGTTCGAATCGCCAAACGGGCTTTACGGATCGACGGCGCAGAAGCACGTTAGCTCACGTGCCGATTCCCGCGCCCATCTATGTGGAAACATTGACCATTCCGGCGCATGTGAAGCCGCTGCGTGAGGAGCAGCGCGAATAGGGTGGATATAGAAACACGCAAATTCGTGAAACACGCGGTGATCCTTTACGATGGCGAATGCGGGTTGTGTGATCGACTCGTGCAATGGGTGTTGCCGCGCGATCGAACCGGGCGGTTTCATTTTGCGGCGTTGCAGTCCGACTGGGCGCAAACGGAGTTGCGTCGGCGCGGGCTGCCAACGACGGATTTCGACAGCATGGTGCTGATCGAGGGTGAACGAGTTTACCTTTGCTCGACCGCGGCTCTGCGTGTGTTGCGAGGGCTCCCGCGCTGGAAGTGGGCGTACGTTTTTATCGTCGTGCCGACGGGACTGCGGGATCTCGTTTACAGGTGGATCGCACGGCGGCGAAAACGGTGGTTTCCGCCGCCGGCCGCGTGCGGCGTGCCCAAGCCGGAGTGGCGGGAGCGGTTTATTGGAGGTCGAGGGTAGGGCGAACCCTCCGGGTGAGCCGCGTTCGATCACGGCACGGCGGGACGTGCTCCGGAGGCGCACAAGCCTCACCCCGATTAACAGCGCTATTACGACTCAGAGTTTACTGCGCGCGCCGCAGATTATCGCACACGATCGCGGCGGCGATGCCGGCGTTGAGCGACTCCGCTCCTCCATAGTGCGGGATTGTGATCGTGCCGGTCAGATATTCGCGGACCTCGTTTGAAATCCCACTGCCTTCGCTGCCGATCACGATGATCGCGTTCGAGAGCGAGCCGAGCGCGTGAACACTGTTGCCGGTCAGATCGCAACCGAGAATTGCCACATCGGTGAGGTCCTCGAATGCGGCGGAGAGATCAGCAGTGTGCACTTTCACCCGGGCGAACGAGCCCATGCTGGCGTTGATCACTTTTTGATGAAACAGGTCGGCGCAGTCGGGAGAGAGCAGCACGCGATCGAGTGCAAACCAGTCAGCGATGCGGAGCAGTGTGCCGACATTTCCCGGGTCTTGCACGCCGTCGAGCGCGAGGGTGAGTCCGCGAGCGAGCGCGCCGACTTCGAGTGGCGTGCGGCGGATTTTTCCCACGGCGAGCACAGAGGACGGCGTGGGAAAATGACTCGCACGTGACATTTCATCGGGAGTGAGAGTGATGATGCGGGTTTGAGCGTCGGGTGAACCGCCCGTGGTGTGTCGCGGTTTCGCTTTCGCTGCTGCTTCAGCAGACAACTCGGCTGAACTCGTCTCTCTGCCCGCGAACCATTCGTCGGTGGCGTAGATTTCTTCGAAGGCGAAATTCGCGTTGAGGAGTTCGCCAACCACCTTTTCGCCTTCGACGACAAAGAGTCCGAGTTCTTCGCGGTGTTTTTTTTCGCGGAGCGAACGCAGGCGCTGGATCTCGGCCTTGGTAAGCATGGGGCAGCTTTACGCTGGATGAGGGGTGGGCGCAACGAAACTGTGCGGGAAGGGGTCGGCTCCATTCGTTCTCTTTCTCGTTCTCGTGATCATTCTCCCGTCGTACCGGCTTGGCGCAGAACGGAACGGATGAAGCCAGAACGAGAAAGAGTACAAGAATGAGAACGATGTGGAGGTCGTGATGTCTGATAAGCGGTCATCGACGACGCGTGAAGCTCCTCCCTCAGCTTGCGCCGGACCGACATGGCGGCATCGTCGCGCGTCTATGGCTACTCCGTTGAATTGGGGGATTATTGCGACGGGCGGCATTGCGCGGGCGTTCGCCGGTGGCGTGGCGCATTCGCGGCGCGGACGTGTTGTTGCGGTGGGGAGTCGCTCGCCGGAATCGGCAGAGAAATTTGCACACGAATTTGGTATTCCGCGCGCGCATGGCAGCTACGAAGCGCTGCTCGCCGATCCGGCGGTGCAAGCCGTTTACATTGCAACTCCCCATCCGCAGCACGCGGAGTGGATCATCAAAGCAGCGCATGCCGGGAAACACGTGTTGTGCGAAAAACCTTTGAGTCTTTCGCATGCGGAAGCCGTGCCGGCGGTGGACGCGTGTCGCGCGAAAAACGTGCTCTTGATGGAAGCGTTCATGTACCGCTGTCATCCGCAGACCGCTAAAATCGTGGAGCTCGTGCGCAGCGGAGTGCTCGGCCGCATCGGTCTCGTGCAAGCTGCGTTTGGTTTCGCCAACGCGTA
Organism: uncultured bacterium; assembly: GCA_967755055.1. Classification (GTDB taxonomy): domain Bacteria; phylum Verrucomicrobiota; class Verrucomicrobiia; order Opitutales; family Opitutaceae; genus Opitutus. The sequence continues at coordinate 592 of CBRAFL010000397.1, read as the reverse complement.
CGACGCGAAAAATCGTTTCTGGGATAAATCGCTCGGCGGCGGCGGAATTCTCGATGTCGGCTGCTACCCCGTTTCGTTTTCGCGTCTCATCGCCGGAGTGGACTCGGGTAAACCGTTCGCGGAGCCGGTCGCTGTGACCGGCTCGGTGCAGCTTCATCCGGAATCGGGCGTCGATACATACGCGGCGGCGACATTGGAATTTGCGAGCGGAATGGTGGCGCAGGTTTCGACGAGCATTTCGTTGATGCAGGATAACGCGGCGCGAATTTACGGGACGGCGGGATGGTTGCACGTGCCCGAACCGTGGATACCCGCGCGTGAAAGCGGAGAGGTGGCGTTCTTCCACTATCGCGGCGGCGATCGAACGCCTGAACGAATCGTCGTGCCATCGACCGACTGGCTGTACGGCTTGGAAGCCGACGCGTTTGCCGCGGCGCTGTCGGCGGGGCTACGCGACGTTCCGCAAATGAGCGTGGCGGATTCGCTGGGCAACATGGCGGTGCTCGACGCTTGGCGCGCGTGTGCGTCGAGGTGAGCAGATCACGATCACGGGGCGATGACGCCGGCGGCGCCCACTGCTGCCGAACGCAAG
>CBRAFL010000396.1:0-4891 GCA_967755055.1 uncultured bacterium | reverse complement strand
GGCTTCAGCGGTTTTTGCTCGATGATCTTTTCCGCGACCGCAGCGACGACACCGAAACTTTCCGCTTCGTCCATGAATTGCTGAAAATCGGAATAGCGATTCGGATCGAGCAGACGGAGCCGCGCGAAATGCCCCGCGAGTCCGAGCTGAGTCGGCGTCGCCGTGAGCAGCAACAAACCCGGGCAGCGCCCCGCCAGTTGCTCGACCAGCGCATATTCGGGGCTGACGACCTCAGGCGACCACGCGAGATGATGCGCTTCGTCGACCACCACGATGTCCCAACCCGCCGCGACCGCCTGATCGCGACGCGTGGCGTTGCCCGCTAGAAACGACACGCTGCACAACACGAGTTGGGCCGCGAGAAACGGATTCTGTCCGGGATCACTTTGTTCGACGGCGAGACAACGTTCCTCGTCGTAGATGCTAAACCAAAGATTAAAGCGCCGCAGCAGTTCGACGAACCACTGATGCGTGAGCGACTCCGGCACGAGGACCAACACACGTTGCGCCCGCCCGATCGCCAGCAAGCGCTGCAAGATCAGACACGCCTCGATTGTTTTGCCCAAGCCGACTTCATCCGCCAGCAACACGCGGGGAATTTGTCGCGAAGAGACTTCTTGCAGAATAAAAAATTGATGCGGGATCAACTCGAGTCGCCCGCCCAAAAATCCGCGCACATCGGATTGCCGAAACCGCGCCTGCGCCTGCAACGCGCGATACCGAAGATCGAACACTTCGCCCGGATCGACCTGGCCCGCCATGAGCCGTTCTTGCGGCAGACTGACGCTCGTCACGTCTGAGATTGCGTCTTCACGTGCGCGCCGACCGCCGGGCCCGACGTAAACCAATATGCCATCTTCATCCTCAACTGACTCGACGATCAGCGTTGCGCCATCGCGAGTCGTGACCGATTCGCCGGCGCGAAACTCCACGCGTTTGAGGACCGGCGTGCCGAGCGCATAGAGACGTCGCTCGCCAGTGGCGGGAAATTCGAGAGCGATCCGGCGCGACGCGTGATCCACGCTCACAACCAGGCCGAGACCCAATTCGGGTTCTCGTTCGCTCATCCAACGTTGACCAATCACACCAGGAGACATGCCGCCATGAGACGTTAGAATCGTCGCATGACAAGTGATGACTCGCGGCCCTCACTGGTTTGCGGAGCACGACGTGTCCCCTCAGAGTTTGTTGAGAACGAGCGGTCACATGGACGGACCGGTTTCGGCCGCTCGTACGCCTACCAGCCCAATGCCCGACAACTCCTGGTCATTCGGCCCACGTGCGTTCGGCCCATGGGCAGCGACCCTGCAAAGTGGTAACATGACGCATGATTTTACCTCCACTCGTTCATACCCATATCGACCGACCGCGTCCTTACATCGTGAGCGGACATCCTCTCGCGTGTCGTGGCCGGTCGGAATCTAACCTTCGCACGAAACCGCGTGCTGTCCTCGTGCTGCTGCTCGCTGTTGTCGCAACCGCGCTGTTTTTCTCGCGCTGAAAGGGCGGTTGACGATGTAGGTTGCGCGCTCGTCGCGCAACGGCCTGTGGCGCGGCGAGCGCGCCACCTACATGCCCACGTCCCTGTGCTCCCGCACAGAGCTACGAGCCACCGATTTTCCTCAGCCCATCCGCGGCTTCGGCGCGTAGTGTGGCAGCAGCTGCTTAAGATGTCCCTGCACAATCGTGGCGATCGTTTCCGCGGGCAGCATTCCTTTGTGCAGCTCGAAAATCGCGACGATCAACGCCAGCTCGATATCTACTTTCTTCGCACTCGTGGCTTTCATCGCCGCCACGATCTCCAGCGCCTTCTTCTCGGCTCGTTTATAGTCCTGAAAATTTTGATCGGTTGGCGTCGCCATCACTCAACGAGTCGTCGCTTCACGGTCATCGTCAAGCGCGCAATGCCAGGCGCGCAGCCAGCCCATTTTCGATCATCGCAAATTCATTGCTCGTCTCACCCGCACCAGCCGACCATCGTGCGTCACGGCGCCCCCGTAAGCGTCAATCGTGATCAGGAACCTAGGAAATCACCCCGCATGAAAGTTAACGTGTATCACAACGGCGATGACGTGTTCATCGCCTGGAAACCCACCGGGATCATTCCCAACTGCCGCGGCTTCGCACTGCTTCGGTGGCGCAACGGCGTCGAAGAAATCGTCAACACGTGGGTCGGATTCGACGGCGATGTCTACACCGAGGGCGAACACCGCGCCTCCACCAACTGGCCGATCCAAAAATATCAGTGGACGGACTACATGGCCAATCCCGGCGACCGGCTTCGCTATCGGGTCGTGCCGATGATTGGACCCAGCAAGCAGACTCTCAACAGCGATACTGCCGGGGCCAGCAAATGGACCAAGACCATCACGCTATCAGCGCAAGTCACACCCAAGATCGAAGTCTACTTCAACCGCGGAATCGTCGCCGCCCAATGGGTGTCGCGCCGGCTGGGCATCACGCCGACGGACTCGAAAACAGCGGAGCTGCGCAAGATCATTACGACGCCGGACAATCCGTTTCGAAACTTTCTCGCCGGCCCGCTCGGAGCGAAATTGTTTTCACTGCTCGCAAAAGTCGCGCGGCAGAAATGCGAAATTTACGCAGCACTCTACGAACTCGACGACGAACAATTGGAAGCTGCTCTCGAAAAAATCGGTTCACGTGCTCACGTCGTGCTGGCCAACGGCAGCGTGAAGAAAAAAGGAGAAGATCAGAACGAACCCGCGCGCACTCGCCTCACTGGTAAAATCGATCTGCGTCATCGGATGATTTCTCCCGCCGCACTCGGTCATAATAAATTCCTGGTCATTTGTGATACGCACAAAAAGCCGCGCTGGGTGTGGACGGGGAGTCAGAACTGGTCGAAGACCGGACTTTGCACGCAGGCGAACAATTCGGTGCTCATCGACGATCCGGCACTCGCGGCGCAGTATCGCGCGCAGTGGGATTTACTCGCCGCCGCGGCCGACGTTACGCCGAAAACACTGATCGCGAGCAACACCGCGCCTCGCGATCAGCCCGTCCGCAAGACACCGCTTCGTTTGTGGTTCACGCCCACGGTTGGGCTCGTCGATCTCAACGACGCGAAACAGGCAATCCTCGGCGCGCAGCAAGCGATTCTCTTCCTGATGTTTAATCCCGGTCCGAAAGAAACGCTGTTGAACCAGATCATCGGCATCGCCCGTGCGGGCGCCGGACCACGGCTTTATATTCGTGGCGTGATCAACCAGGATCCGGGCACGACTGCGAATCCCGTTGAGTTGTTCAATCAGCACAACTCGGACAAAGCCGACTTCGACGTCGTGCTGCCGGCAGCGATCGATGACACCACGACGTTTTGGCAAAAGGAGTTGAAGAAACTTCCCGGCACCTTCGCGATGGTTCACAGCAAAGTGGTGCTGATCGATCCATTCGGCGCGCATCCGGTGGTGATCACCGGCTCGCACAACCTCGGTCCGAAGGCCAGCGGCACGAACGATGAAAATCTTCTCATCATCCGCGACGCGCCCGGACTCGCCGCCGCGTATGCGAGCAACATCATGGCGATCTACAACCAATACCGGTGGCGTTTTCGTCGCCATGTGCAACCGGTGGCGAAGCGCTGGAAAGGCCTGCAGGATTCCGATACATGGCAGAATGGTTACCTGAAGCCTGGCAGCGACTCCTTACGCGAAATCGATTTTTGGGCAGGCGCGTAAAATCGAAATTTGGAGGGCTGCGCTCCGTAGCAGCTGATTCATGCCTTGACAGTCTAGGCGAGCAGGGTTTGGTGGTGCTCGCCTAGATGGACTAGGCAGCACCCAGCATGGCCAAAGAAAAACCCGATCTCGTTTACGGTACTCTCGACATGTTGATCCTGAAGGCGGTGCAACTCGAACCGCGGCATGGCCTGGCGATCGCTGACCGCATCCAGCAAGTGTCGGCAGATGTGCTCCGCGTGGAGCAGGGTTCACTCTATCCCGCCCTTTACCGACTGGAGGCGCAGGGTTGGCTAAAGGCGGAGGAGGGAATTTCGGACAGCAACCGCAAGGCGCGTTTTTACCGACTGACCGCCGCGGGGCGGCGGCAACTGGAAGCGGAGACCGAGCACTGGTCGCGCATCACACGCGCGGTCAATCTCGTCCTCTCGAAGGCGTAGTTTGCCCACGGCGCGAGCCCTCCAACGACGACAACGACACATGCCCGACGAACTCCCGGCCCCATGAAACTCTGGAATACGTTCGCATCGCTTTGGCGGAAAAGTCGGCACGAACATACCATGGCTGAGGAGATGCAAGCGCATCTCGACGGGTTGACCGAGCGTAACGTCGCGGCAGGAATGTCGCCCGAAGAGGCGCGGTATGCGGCGCGACGGTCGTTCGGTGGTATTGAGCAGATCAAGGAACGCGCACGCGACGAGCGCAGTTGGATATGGCTGGAGAATCTGAGACGGGATATTCGTTTCTCGCTGCGGTCGCTTCGCCGATCCGCTGGCTTCAGCGCAGCGGTGGTCATTACGCTAGCGCTCTGTATTGGGGCCAACACGACAGTCATGTCGGTGTTGTATGGGCTGATACTGAAGCCAATGCCGTTTCCTGACTCCGGGCAGCTGGTTGAGATTTATACCTCCCGTTCCAAAACCAATCAGCCCAAGCTGCGGACCAGCATCGCGCAGTATTTGGATTACAAGGCGAACGCCGATCTTTTTGCGGGCTTTGCTTTGTGGACAGCCTGGAGCTATAACATCGGCGAGGACGCAGACCCGGATCGCGGCGTCGGCGCACGAGTCACGGCGGATTATTTCACGCTCCTCGGAGTTCAGCCCTTACTTGGCCGATTCTACACGATCGAGGAAAGTGTGCCGGGCAAGGACGCGGTGCTCGTATTGACTCAGACGTTTTGGGAAAAG
>CBRAFL010000395.1:0-4911 GCA_967755055.1 uncultured bacterium | reverse complement strand
AATTTACGCGAGCAGCGATCGATGTCGTCGTGAGTGAAAAGCGGATAGTCCGGGATGTTTTCTTCTTCCTTCTGCCGCATCATCACGTTCGCGGAATTGTGTAGCATGCGTTCGATCAGCATACGACTGCCCACGGTCATGATGACGGGCGTATCCGGATGTTCACGCATCACGACGGGCAAACTCCCGATATGATCGAGGTGGCAGTGCGTGATAATAATTAGATCCAGTGGCGCGCTGCGTAACGGAGACAAATCCGGTGACGCGGCCCGACCTACTTTCTTCGGGTTGAGACCGCAATCCACGAGGATGCGGAGGTCGCCGAACTGGACAAAGAGCGAGTTGGCGCCAATGCCACCATCGCGATTCAAATCAATAAGCTTCATGTACCGCGCCGACAGAGAACGAGAATTAAGCGAAGAACGAGCTGTTTCTCAATCATGAGGAACCACCATCGCAAACGGTGGAAGCAGCACGTGAATTTTTTGGCCGTGTTCGTCGATTCCGTGGAAGGAGCCGTGCGCAATCGCATCGCATCCCGCCACGTGATAGCTGTTGTAGGAAAATTGTTCGCCTGGTGAAAGGCGCGGCGTTTCGCCGACAATTTTATCTCCTTCGATCACCAGCCGACTGCCATCAGCATGCGCGACGACCCACTTGCGGCCGAGCAAAGTCACGGTGCGATCGGACCCATTTTCGATCGTAATAAAATAAACGAAGGCGTGCGGTTTATCCGCCGGCAACGACGCGCCGCCGTGATGATAGGCGAGCTTGTCGAGACGGGCGGTAAGACCAGGAACTTCGCAGGAACTGCAAGACACGAGGCAAGGAGACGCGGGAATCGAGTTGCGGCAAGCGACGAAATTTTGGGCGAGAGCTTGATCTGTCGCGACAATCGGCTTGCTGCGCGTTTGGGCCGCGCCGCAAACTCATGCAGCCATGGCCAAACTCGCCCTTCTCTCGGTCAGTGACAAACGCGGTCTTGCAGACTTCGCCGCAGCGCTCGTCGCTCAACACGGATATACGCTGATTTCCACCGGCGGTACCGCGAAACTCCTCGCCGACAAAGGACTGCCGGTGACCGAGGTGAGCCAGCACACCGGCTTCCCTGAAATCATGGAAGGCCGGGTGAAAACCCTGCATCCGAAAATCCATGGCGGGCTCCTCTGCCGGCGCGATAAAGCGGAGCATCTCGCTCAAGCCGCCCGCAATGAGATTGCGTTGATCGATCTCGTCGTGGTGAACCTTTATCCCTTCGAGGAAACTGTGGCGAAACCCCACGTCACCCTTGAGGAAGCGATCGAGAACATCGATATCGGCGGCCCGTCGATGCTGCGCAGCGCGGCGAAAAACCATGAGAGCGTCACGGTCGTGTGCGATCCGGGCGACTACGATCGGGTGCTGGCCGCGATGAGTGCTGAAGCGACCGAGCCGGAGAAACTTGCCGAGCTTCGCCGCAAGCTGGCGCTGAAGGTTTTTCAGCGTACGGGAAGTTACGATACGGCAATTGCGCGGTATCTCGAGGCTCAGGAAGCGGGACCGGACATGGAGGCGTTGAGTGGGTTTCCGGCGACGCTGTCATTCGCCTGGAAAAAAGCGCAGTCGTTGCGCTACGGAGAGAACCCGCATCAGCAAGCGGCGCTCTACGGCACGTTCCACGAACATTTTCAGCAGCTGCAGGGGAAGGAACTGAGCTACAATAATATTTTGGATATCACGTCCGCCACGTATTTGATCGGCGAATTCGAGCGGCCAACGGTGGCGATTTTGAAGCACACGAATCCATGCGGGGTTGCCAGCGCAGAGACGCTCGTCGATGCGTGGGAACTGGCGTACGCAACCGACCGTCAGGCGCCCTTTGGCGGAATTATCATCGTGAACCAAACGCTCGACGGTGCGCTCGCGAAACTGATCTCGGAAATTTTCACTGAGGTGATCATCGCTCCGCGTTTCACGGAAGAGGCATTGGCAATTTTCGGGAAAAAGAAAAATCTTCGATTGATGATCGCGCAGTCCGGCGTCGCGGCAGCACGGTCAGGTCTCGAGGGCGTGAATGCGCTGCAGGAAATTCGCTCGGTAATCGGCGGGGTCCTCGTGCAGGATCGCGACAAGACGCTCGGCAACGTCCGTGATTTTAAAGTCGTGACGAAGCGCGAGCCGACCGCCGAAGAATGGGCGGGCATGATGTTCGGCTGGAAGGTGGGGAAGCACGTGAAGTCGAACTCGATTGTTTATTGTCGCGGGGAGCGAACGCTCGGCGTGGGCGCGGGCCAGATGGCGCGCGTGGATAGCTCTCGCATCGCGGTGTGGAAAGCAGGCGAGGCGGGGCTCGATCTCAAAGGATCCGTGGTCGCCAGTGAAGCGCTCTTCCCGTTTGCCGACGGTCTAATCGCCGCCGCGGATGCAGGAGCCACGGCTGCGATTCAACCCGGCGGATCGGTTCGCGATGCCGAGGTGATTGCCGCCGCGGATGAACGCGGCATGGCGATGGTCTTCACGGGCATTCGGCACTTCAAACACTGAGCGCGCCGGAGAAGGGCCGCAAACCGTCGTGTTAGCGATCAGGTAGTTTTTGCAGGCAGCCCGCTCGCGGACGCTTGTGCGCTCGCAAGCAAGCTGCCTACATTGAAGTTCAACCACATCGCTGCGGCTTAGACGGCGGGTGGAGAACTGTCGATTGACGCGACGGGTGTCTGCGCCGTGTTGCGACCACGCACTGACGCCCAAAGTTTTCGTAGCCATGCGGCCAACGCAATGACGCCGATGATCACGAATTTCTTGAGCGCAATGATCGCGATCCAAAGTCCTTTGAGCAGGCCGGTTTTTGCGGCGATGCCGCCAGCCACGAGCGCGGCGAGACCGTAGGTGGCCGTTTTGTCGGTTCCCTCTTTGAAATCGGCGTAGCGATGACCATCCTGAAAATTCACTGCAGCGAGAATCGATGGCGTGGCAGCCTCAACTGCTTTGAGTTGGGACATTCCAGCGACCGCATTGAGGACCAATACGCCACGGCGACCGAGCAACCGAAGATTGTAGTTCAAGGTGTGTTCAGGTGAGTCTCCAAATTTGAGTTCTTTGGCCCAATAGAGTTTTTTCGCGGTGGAATCATAGCGGGGTGGAGACGCCCAGCCGACGAGTTCGATGGGCTCATAGCCTTCTTTTTTTCGGGCGGCGTTGGCTTCGTGGACGCCTTCTTTCATCTCCGTCAGCAGCTTCGTGTAATCGATCTTGGCGGCATCATTGTCCTTCACGTAGCCATCTTCTTCGAACGTCAGGATGACAGCCCAGCTCTCGTCGTTGAGCGGATCGAAGCCGGCGGGAACCAGCATTCCCAAAGTGTCGGCGCCTTTGGGATTGCCCCAGATTTTGGTCAGGACGGTTTCGGTGTCGTGTGCATCCAAATAACGGAGACTGGACGGCAACACGGCTTTCGCGACGCCCCCCTTCAGTGTAATCTCGCCTTGAACGGGCTTGAGCTCACTCGCGAGTTGACGGATCGCGGCAAGACGGGCGGCAGGATCAGGTGCAGGAGTGTCGGCCGCAATCGCGCCTGTCGTGATGAACAACAGCGTGAGCAATCGGAGGAGTGGGTTATTTTTCATGGTTGGGCTGGAGAAATTTTAGCCGGCGTGCGCGGCGGGATAAAGGAGGGCCGCTGCAGCCGAGAGGATCGGCGGAAACAGGTGTCCCAGTCCCCGTGATACGAGCGCGAAACCGGCGAGCCGGAGGAACGGCGAGTGCAGCGCATCAGAATACCGGCGTGCGGCCGCTTCGGGCAGCACGAGCATGGGCAGACTGCTCCCATCGAGCGGCGGAACCGGCAGGAGATTGAAAATGCACAGCAGGAGGTTGAGGGAAAAAGCGACGCTCAGAATTTTCGCGATCACGACGGCGAGCTCCGTGTCGCCCGTAACGACGCGAGACATTCCAACCGCGTAAGGAACGTCGAACAGTTGCCACTCCATCCCCACGCGCATCAAAAGTGCGGCGGCCGATGCCAGAGCGAGGTTCGCCAGCGGACCGGCGAGAGCCATGAGCGCGGCGCGACGTGGAAAGAGGCGCGCCCAAGCGGGGTCATACGGCGCACTGGCCCAGCCAATGATCCAACCGCCGATGCACCACGTGACAATCGGCATCACCACCATTCCGATCGGCTCACGGCGAACGTGCGGCAGTGGATTGAGTGAAACTTGTCCGCCGCGGCTGGCGGTGTCGTCGCCAAGTTTCAAGGCCGTCCACGCGTGGGCCGCCTCGTGACAAACGGTGGAAAACAAAAAGACGGCATACCAAAGGACGCCGTCCGCCAGATTTATCTCCATCGCCCGAAATCCAACCCATTGCATTGAGAAACGAAAGCAAAAACCGGCTTCATTGTGGCGGTGTTTTGATTGGCCCAAAAGGAGAGAGCCCCTGATCAGCGACGCTGTTTCGGGAACAAAGCGGCCCCACGAAATACGATGAGCGATAATCTTTTTGCCCTATGAAACGCATCACGCTTGTGCTCCTGGCATCGGCGCTGTTCGCGCTGGCCGGTTGTTATACGAACCCCGTGACCGGACGCTCTTACGCAGTCATCATGTCCACTGACCAAGAGCGTCAGCTGGGCGCGGAATCGTTCACCGAAGTAAAGAGCAAGGAGAAGGTTTCGAATGATCCTGCGGCGAATGCGCGAGTGACGCGGGTGGGGCGGCGCATCGCAGCAGCCGTAGGTAATCAACTGCCGGGCGCGCAATGGGAGTTCGTGGTGTTCGATTCGAAGGAATTAAACGCCTTCGCGCTGCCGGGAGGAAAAGTAGGCGTGTACAGCGGACTCCTTCAGGTAGCGCAAAGTGATGATGAACTCGCGATCGTAATGGGCCACGAAATCGGACACGTCGTCGCGCGCCACGGCGGTAAGCGCATGACCGAGGC
>CBRAFL010000394.1:0-4913 GCA_967755055.1 uncultured bacterium | reverse complement strand
TCAATTAATTTTAGATACACCGACATTCCAATTGGCCAAACTCCAGGGATCTGCCAATGGGCAGATCCTGATGGCACCTCTCCGCCTGATCGGCTCCGGAATAAATGGTGGGGTCTGCTGATCGCAGACCGCGATTAGCGGACTCCAATCACCCCAAGGCGCAGGCGATGAGCCGGAGCCACTGCATCAAGATTTCCCCATTGGGAAAATCCTATTAGCGGTTCTCTTCGTGTTTCGTATCTCCGCAGAAGTTGTAACTTTCGCAGCGGCTCTCTTACCGTTCCACGAATGCCGGTTCCCGAAACAACCTCTGTTGAAGCGCTCGACCGCTATGCGGTGGGGAAGAAAATCGTGGCGAGCAAGGGCCCGGCGTGGCGGGACGTGCAGCTCTCGGTTCTCTCTCTTCCGCCCGTCGCCAGGATTTTCACGATGCCGGCCGTCACCGAGCCTTTCATTGTCTGGACGACTTCCGGCGAGGCCGAGACCCAGGAGCGCGAAAACAACGGGCCGTGGCTCACCAGCCGGATGAAAAAGGGCTCGATGTTCCTCACCGCCGCGGGCGCGCCCTACGATTTTCGCTACCGAACGCTGACCTCCGAGCCCTACGAAGTCGTGCTCGTGTTTCTCAGCTTATCGCTGTTCAACGAAGCCTTGCTGGAGGTGTTTGGCGCGAAGGCGGCAAATGCGCGACTGCGCGATGTATCCGGTTTCCAAGATACACACCTCATTCCGCTCCTCCAACAACTGCGAGAGGAGGCGGAACGGCCTGCGGCAAGTCCCTTGTTCGTCCGCGGAATCGCGCAAGCAATCGCGATCCATCTCGCGCGAAACTATACGACGCTGACCGAAGGTGGCCGCAGCGAAACGTCGTCGCTGCCCGCGTTCAAGTTGCGTCGTGTCACTGACTGGATGGCGGAGCACCTGGCCGAAGAGTTCAGTCTCGTGCGACTGGCGGAACAGGTCGGCATAAGTGCGTTTCACTTCAATCGGCTGTTCAAACGCGCCACGGGAATTCCGCCGTCGCAGTATCAAATCAAACTCCGGCTGGACACGGCGCGGCGTCTGTTGCGCGAAACGAAAAAGAGCGTGATCACGATTGCGAACGAAGTGGGCTACTCGAACCCCAGCCATTTTGCGCAGCTCTTCCGCAAAGACACGGGGCTTTCGCCCAGCGACTACCGGCGTCAGCGGTAGGGCGATTTTCTCGCGCGGAACGGGGGTGTAACCGGCCGTGATCAACGGGCTCCAGTCACCTCAAGGCGCACCCCGCGCTGAGCGCCACCGCTCTGCCAGCGGGTTTTACAGCAAGAAAAAATCCACCTATCTGAAGTGCCTGGCGGCAGGAGCGCGCCTGCCGCCACCCTCATTCATTGAACCGCCGACTCAGTCGACTGCTTTTTTGTGCATCATCTTTTTGTGACCGGCTTCGTATTCGGCCTGGGTGAGATATCCGTCCCCGTCCGTATCCATCTTTTGGAACATCGACTTCGCGCCACTCGCGTGCTCGGCGGCACTCAGCATTCCGTCAGCATTGGTGTCGATGGTTTTGATTTTTTCCGCGGCCGTCATTTCGGTCTTCGCTTCCTTCTTGCCCGTAATCTTTGAATGGGCCGCCTCCATTTCCGCGGCAGTGACGATGCCGTCCCTATTCGCATCCATCGTTTCGAACCTCGATTTTGCCTGGGCCGCATGCTCATTGGAAGAAATCTTTCCGTCGCCGTTACGATCCATCGCCTTAAACTCCGCTTCGTAATCCGACGAACTTCCGCCTAAAAGTCCGGTAGGGAGGGCGAGACCGGCTATGAGAAGCAGACTGGGTGAGATATGATATTTGTTCATTTTTATTGGGGTTGTTCCGAGGGCGACGATCCATGTCGCGCCATGCGAATGGGCGAACTTACTAGTTAAACAACCCTCCCGCCATGGGACTTCCTGCTGAGCACGGCATCGTCAAAATTCCTAGCTGCGTCTGACCTAATCCGGAACAATACAGTCGAAAAGGAAACCTCTCGTGGAGCTACTGCGATCAGGTGATTTCGTGGGAGAATTAACGACCCGCGGGTCGGTGGGGGGAACGGGCGCGCGCGTGATACCATATCGGTCGGTGGTGCAACGAGCCGGTTAAACCACAGAGACACGAAGACACGGAGGAATGCATTTCGTCCGGGCCGTCCTTTGTGCCTCTGTGTCTTTGTGGTTGAGGGCTCGGATTGTAGTCGCGCGGAATGGTTCTTTTCTTGGGGCGGCGTGCCGGTAGCGTCGGTTCCTTGCGCATTCTCTTCAGCTGGTTGGCCGTCGTGATGGGCGGTGGTGTTTTGATCTGGCTCGTCTGGCTGCTCCTCGGCCGGGCTATCGCGTTGTCGTTGGATCGGCACTTTTTGGTGGCGGCAACCGATCATCCGATCAGTCCGTTTTTGATGAGTGCGGATGAATTCATCATTGGCTCGCGTCGCTGGCCACTTTCGCGATCCGGGCGGTTCAGTTTGAAAGTGAACGTCGATGGAAAGAATCAGTTTTCGGTTTCATCGGGCGACGACGCAATCACGTTGGGAGCAGTCTCAAAGATCTGGGCCGAACCAAGCGGACGACAGTATCAATTCTCTCCCGAAGCGGCGGACGTGATTTCGTTCAACCGATCGATGAGCCGGCTCGCGTGGCCGACGACGCCGTTTCGCTACAGTTTCATGGGCGTCAAATCACCGAGCTGGCGCCGGCACGCCTATGATCGACTCGTGTGGCGGAAAATTTCGGGCGCGACGCTGGAAATCGTCTGGCGCGATGAGCAGAGCTTTTACGCCGGCATAGGCTGGACTGACACCAACACCGATCAACTCGCGAGGATCGCGGTGCGCCGTAGTCCTTTTGAGGGTACAATCGTTGACTATCTTGTTTCAACGAAAGGATGGTCTCGTGGCGACTACTGCCTCGAATGGTTTGTGGGTGAACACGGCCTGTTGATCGTGACGGTCATTGCGTTGAGTGATGCATCCGCGTCGCAGCCCGGAGTTGGGAAATCAGTTTTACTCCATTTGGATTCTGCCTCTCGCAAGGTGATTAAAGAACTGGCGTTTCAATAACGAAGCGGCGTTCCGAAATAGGACGTTGCGCTAAGTTCGATGTAGGTTGCGCACTCGCCGCGCAACGTGCGTGAACGCCGGACAAGTTGCGCGGGGAGCGCGCAACCTACACCGTCTAAAATGCGAAATGCCTCCCCTAGCTTCTTCTCAGCGTCTCAAAAACCAGCCGCTTGAACGCTTCGCCCGAAGCCTGGACACACATCTTCACGTTGGCTGGCGGTGTGGGTTCTCCGGTGTAGATATTGTCGCCGTACACGAGAAGTCCGCGCGTCGATTCGCCTTGGAGTTCCACATGCATATAGAGCGACACGTAACGAAGCGCGATCGCAGGATCGATCAAGGTCGCGATCGTGATCGGGTCCGGATTGGTAGAGCCGGTCATGCCACGATTGGCTTTCTCAAAGGTGCGACGGAGATCGTTGGACTCGATGAAGAATCGGCTGCGTGGCGTGTTGAAATCCGCGACGTGAGCAAAATCTTCGTCCAACAGGATCGAGTCGTTGCGAAAAACATCGCTGCCGACGAGCGTCATCGGGACGCCCGAGGTGAGCACCACGTGCGCGGCTTCGGGATCAGCGAGTACATTGTATCCAGGCGGCAAACCCGGTGTGGCGTAGCGGCCGCCGACGAAGAGAATGCCTTTGAGATTTTGGACAACCTTTGGTTCTCGTAGAATTGCCATCGCCACGTTGGTCAGTCCACCCAGCGCTGCGATGGTGATTTCTCCCGGCGATTGGTCGACGATTCGAATGATGGCATCAACGGCGTGCTCGCGCTCAACTTTTTGAACGACGTCAGGCACCTCCACGCGCCCGAGACCGAATTTTCCGTGGATGAATGACGCAATTGGATACGGTTTGTTCAAGATGGGTCGCGACATGCCGGCGTGCACCGGCACCTGGCCCGACTTGCCGGCGAGATCCACGATGTAGAGCGCGTTGCGAACCTGCTGCTGATAATGTGGGCCCAAGTTTCCCGGACATACGGTGATCGCCTCCACGTGGAGCGTCGAGGCATCGAGCGCCATCAACATGGCAAGCGCATCGTCATTGCCCGGATCAACATCGAGGATGATGCGTTCAACGCCAGCGCGCCGTGTCACGGTGGCGGAGGGTGAGATGGTTTCTGCGGGGTATAATTTTGCCGCGACGAGAGCGAGACCGCCGGCGAGGGTTCCGCGCAAAAGTTCACGCCGGGTAAGGGTGAAGGTCGATTCCATCGGTTCCCATTAGCGGGTAACGTGCCGGCGCGCGCAATTCTTCAATGTCGCCCGGCACCTGCGATGCGAGGCCGCGTCAGCCGGAAAACCACAAAGGCGCAGAGGCACAAAGAGGACCTGATTTTTGTCTTCACGTTCGACCTTTGTGACTTCGTGCCTTTGTGGTGCGTTCGATTGCAAGCTCAGGTTCCAGAACCCGTCTGCCTATTGCTCACTCGTCTCGGTGCGTGCAACCGCGCGGCGGAGTTCGATCAGTGTTTCCAGTATTCGCTCGGGACCTGGCGTGGCGTCCGGCGGATTCCAATCCACTGGCGAGCCCGCTGCGATCAGCAGCCGTGCCACCGCCACATGGTTGGGCGCCGAATTGGACGCTGAGCTCCCTTCGACAGACTCGGACTCGGGCTGGCGCGTTCCGTGAGATGACCAACCCTCGACCGCCCAGATCAACGGGGTGGCGGAGAACATCTCGTCGAGCGCGTCGAGTGGCGCTCCGAACGCGATTAGCACACGTGCGGCTTCCGTGCGACCAGCCATGGCGGCGCGATGCAGTGCGGTCACGCCATCCTTGTCCTTCGCGTGCGGATCGAAGCCACACGCCAGCATGGTTTCGAGAATAG
>CBRAFL010000393.1:0-4919 GCA_967755055.1 uncultured bacterium | reverse complement strand
CACCGTCAAACAAAAGTTATCAAAATCTCCCAGAATATTTTTGAACGCGCTCAAATGTAATGGTTAACAATTTCGTTAAATTCATGGAGAGTCCTGCTTTATTCCGTTGGCAACCGGCGGCGTGGCTGCGCGTCACCGGCGAAGATTCTTTTAATTTCCTTCAAGGGCAGTTCACGAACGATCTAAGACTACTAGCGAAGGACGGAGCCGTTTACGGGCTCTGGTTAAATCACAAAGGTCGCGTTCTGGCAGACAGTTTCGTGCTTCGGGGAGCGACGGGAGAGTTCTGGATCGGGAGCTACTTTTGCAGTGGGACACTGATTCGCGAACGGCTGGAAGCGTTCATCATAGCCGACGATGTTGTGGTTGAAGATGTCTCCGCGGAGTGGCGAGGAGTTAGTTTACTGGGTGATGTTGAGGCCGATATGAAGATCGGAATCGACGCTGGAGGGCTGTCGTTCGTTGGTCGAAGGACGGTTCAGCCGCATCGAGAATTTGTTTACCCGGCCAGCTCGGAGGAAATTGTTTCCTCACGAATTGCCGGAATGCGTGAAATTAGCGCGACGGAGCTGGAGCAACTTCGCATCCTCGACGGAATTCCCGCGGTGCCCGCGGATATCGGACCGGGAGAATTGCCCAATGAAGGCGCACTAGAGGTGGTGGCAATCTCCTATGTGAAAGGGTGCTACTTAGGCCAGGAGGTGATGGCGCGGCTTAAAACCATGGGCCAAGTTCGCCGGCGTTTGCTGCGGGTGGAAGGAATCGGCGCAGTCCCGGCATTGCCCGCCGCGATTTATCAAGGTGATCGCCGTCTCGGAGAGCTGAGGACAGTTGCAACAACGGGTGACGGATTTATCGGGCTCGCGTTGCTGTCGTTGCTGTATCTGCGTGCGGAAAACGGGCTGAGTTTTTCGGCGGGCGGTGACACCACCCTGAAAGTATCGGAGCCAACGTGAGCGAACTCGAACAGCTCACCGCATTGTGTCGGCAACTCGGGGCCGAGCCGGCGCAGGCGAGTACGATGGCGGCGCAATTGCTCAAACGTGCGGACCAGCTGGCGCGCGATCGCGGCATCGAACGGACGGCCGCGCTGAAGTATCTCGTGGAGCTCGTAATGAAAGGGCGAAGCGGCGAAACGCCGCCAGAATTCCCCGCGAGTTCTCCGCCGCCGACAAAATAAGTTCAGGTGCTACGCCGACGAGTATGAATGGGATTGACCGTTCTTTTTGGTCGGAAATGGTTCGGTGTTTCATTTCTTTCCTGCCGCTCCATGAACAAAGCTGAACTCGTCGATGAAGTCCGCAAACTGCTTGGACAAGACACGTCCAATGCGGCGGCTGAGCGCGCGGTTGACGCGGTGCTCGCCGCTGTCGGGCGCGGCCTTCGACGGGACAAGGAAGTGCAGTTGGTCGGTTTTGGCGCATTCGCAATCGCGACGCGCGCAGCCCGACGCGGATTTAATCCGCACACGAAACAGCCGATGAAAATCCGCGCGATGAAGACGGTGCGCTTCAAAGCGGGTCAAGCGTTGCGGGGTCTCGCTTGAAGGCGAAACCTCTGACCCGACTGCACAAAGAGTTGGGGCAAAAATTCACGGCAGTATTCGGGCGCGCGCCTCAGAATATCACGCGTGCTCCGGGCCGGGTTGAGTTCATCGGAAATCATACCGACTACAACGGCGGCACAGTTCTCGGTGCTGCGCTCGATCGTGCGGTGTGGGTCGCGGTTGCTGCACGCGACGACGGAAAATGGCGATTTTGCAGTGCGCCGAACGGCAGTATCATTTCTTTGCCGGTCGGAAAACCACGCAAGCAAACGGGTGCGCGGAGTTGGCTCAATTATCCCCTCGGAGTCATCGCGGCGTTTCCGAAGTTCGGACTGAAGGCGCCGGCAGGATTCGACTTCATGGTGATGTCGGATTTGCCGACGGGTGCAGGACTCAGCAGCAGCGCGGCGCTGGAGCTCTCATCCGCTCTGGCATTTTTGGCGTTGAGCAATCAAAAAGCGCCGCGCGAAACGGTGGTGAAGATCGGTCGCCACGCTGAGAATAATTTCGTCGGCGTTCCATGCGGAATTCTCGATCAGGGCGTTTCAGGTTTCGGCGAAGAGAATCGGTTGGTGTGGATCGATTGTCGCGGGCCGAAGTTTGCGACGGTACCGATGCCGGGCGACGCGCAGTTTTGGATTTTCAATACGCATACGAAGCACGCGCTCGTCGATGGTTTCTATGCTGCCCGCCACAAGGCTTGCATGGCCGCGGCCAAGGCGCTCGGCGTCGCGTTACTCGCGGACGCCACTATGGAGCAACTCGATGCGGCGCAAGTGAAGTTGAAACCCGAGTCGTACCAGCGGGCGCGTCACGTGATCGAAGAAATCGCGCGCGTGGCGGCGACGGTGAAGGCTTTGAAAGCACGCAATCTCGAGGCGGTCGGTCGTTTGCTGACTGCGTCGCACGAAAGTTCACGCATGCTGTTTGAGAACAGCACGCCGGAGCTCGATTTCCTCGTCGATACGCTGGTCAAGACGCAGCATGTGTACGGCGCGCGGCTCACGGGTGGCGGTTTTGGCGGCGCGGTGATGGCGCTCACGTCGCCCAAATTCGGTTTTCTTCAGGCGAAGCGGGTTGCGACGGCGTACGAGAAGCAGTTCGGCACCGCGCCTGATATTCTCCACACGAAGACGGGCGACGGCGCCACGCTCGTGAGCTAAATGTAGCCTGTAGCGTCGATCGAAAGACCAACAGCTGAGCTAGCGTTGGCCGCCGGATTCAGCGGCAGGGCCGAAGTCGATCGGCATGTTCGCGACGCTTTCGACCGGATGCCCATTTTTTATTTTTGGGAGAAACCGCCACTGGCGGACAGCGGTCAGCGCGGCTTCATCGAGCGCCGGTTCGCCGGCTTTGACCACGGTCGGCTCGAGCACCGCGCCGGTCGGACGAATCCGCATTCGCACTACAACTTGAGCAGACGTGTTGTTCTTCGCGAATTTGGCCGGATATTCGGGCGCGGGGCCGAAGAATAGCACGGGCGGGCCATCGGGTCGCTTCGCGATCCGGCGCGCAATCAGGCCGTCCAGCATTGCCTCACGCGTGGCAAACGGCAGCTCAGAATGAAGAATTTCCAAGCCACCCGAATAAAGATGAAATTGAAAATGACCCTGCCCTAGTGGGTAACTCGTCGCGTTCGCGAGAACGATGGAGCGGGATCGATGAGGCTCAAGACGGCCGATTTCATGGAGGTAAAGACTTTTGCTGTGATCCTCCATCGTCAGTTCGAGTGCTACAAACACGTCTTCGAGCGCATAGGCGGATTCGAAATCGGCGCGGAAGTGAAACTCGTTGTTAATCTGGCTGCCGCTTCCGACGAGATTTAGGCTCGAGGTGTTCACTTTCAATCCACGCACGTTGACAAATAGAGGTAGAAACTCCGGCACTTTCTTGAGGCCGAATTTATTGCCATCGGCGGCCACGCGTTTGCCGTCGATTTCGACATAGGGGCGACTGCCGTGGGCGCTGACCACGGGATACATTCGGCCTTTATGTTCCGTGACCAGGAGGGACTGGGCGACTGCGCTCGTCGCGCCTTGCAGGGCGACAAAGACTATGAGCAACGCGCAACATACCGGCCGTGAGGGGTTCACGTCGCAGAGGCTGGCGCAAGTTACCGCCAGTGCAAGCTGCCGATCAAAGCACGGCCGCGATCTCGGCAAACCACGCGGCAATCCAAGTGTGGAAAAACAAAAAATACAGCGCGCCGGCGATGGCGAGCATCGGCCCAAACGGAACATGCATCCCAAAACCGAGCGGGGCGGCTTCGCCTTCCGGAGTTTCAGATTTCGGCGCCACGGGTGCGGGGCGACCGGAGATTTTTTGCCAGAGTAACGCCACGGCGAACCACACGGTCCCGATCACTGCTCCGCCAAAAATGGAAAAAACCGCCCCTTGCCAGCCGCAGAAAGCTCCGATGGCTCCGACGAATTTCACGTCACCGAAACCCATCGCTTCTTTTTTCAGAATGGCCTCCGCCAGTACTGCGATCCACAATACGACGGCTGAGCCGATTAACAGGCCTTGGAGTGAAATGACGCCGCTGCGCAGGCTATCGACGAGAAAGAATCCGGAGGATTGTTCGTGCAGCGCCGGCACGAAAAACGAAAGGAGAACTCCGAACACGCCCGCGCCAATCGTGAAGACGTCGGGGATGATGAAGTGATCGAGATCGATGAAAAGCGCACTGATCAGCACGCTCATGAACAACATACCGCAGAGCGCTTTCGCGGACGGAAACAAAAGCCAGCAGGCGAGAAAAACGGCGGCGGTCAGCAGTTCAACGAAAGGATAGCGAAATGAATAAGCACGGCCGCAACACCGTGCGTGGCCGCGCAAAACAAACCAGCTGATGATGGGCAGATTGTCGTACCACGCGATTGCCGTACCGCAGGCGCAGTGAGAGCCGGGCCGGATCAGTGATTTCTCGGCCGGTAGCCGATAAATCACTACGTTGAGGAAACTCCCGATGCATGCTCCGACGACGAATGCAACCGCGGGGAAAAACCACGGGAAGGCGGCGGAAAGCTCGGTAAGTTCAACGGCGTTCATGGAAGGGGCGGCCTGCCGTCAGGCCCGGGAAAGTCTCTGGAGATCAAACGTCATGCAAGCCAGCTCACCGCGGTAAAGCTGCTTGAGCCGCCGCGCGCATTGCCGGCACCGGCACATCAGCGTGGCTCCAAATCGTGAGCGCCTTCGCACCCTGATGCACGAGCATGGAGAGTCCATTCGCGCACGGCACGTGAAGCGATGCGGCGGAGCGGAGCAGGGCGGTTTGGGGCGGATTGTAGATCATGTCGTAAACGCCCGCGGGTAGCGGAATCGCGCGAAGATCGAGCGGACTGGCATCAGTCTCGCGCAGACCCACACTCGT
>CBRAFL010000392.1:0-4947 GCA_967755055.1 uncultured bacterium | reverse complement strand
ATCACACCGAATCTCGACAAGGTCGCTCCGGGTCACGCGACGTTGCAGCCTTTGCCGCCGCCGCCGGCCGAGAAGAAGTAGTGAGATTTCTCGCGGGTGATACGTTTGTTTTTCTGTTCTTCCGTGGCTGCGAGCGTGAGCGAGTGGATGATCGAAGTAGGTGGCGCGTTCGCCGCGCAACGGATCGCGATGGCGAACGTAGCGCGGCGAGCGCACTACCTACACCGCACCGCGAGTTTTCAGACAATCTGGTGAGCGAGTGGGCGAACTCACCACTCGCTCACGCTCGCAGTCACCATCCGATCACAAAATTTAAAAGCAGCGACTTAGCCTAGCACCTCGACGTGTTCGGGCGCGGTGGGCACCGGGGTCTTGCGGAAGCTCCGCCACTTTTCGAGTGGTAGATTGGCAAGAGCGATGAGCGCAACCTGACTGATCATAAAGCCAGAAAGGGCGACGAAGGCAGCTTCGGTGAAACCGTAACTATGCAGGCCGACGCCGAGCATGTTCGTGCCGAACCAGCTCCAGCTCGTCACGATATTTCCAAAGATCGCGAGCGCCATCAATCCGCGCTGTTTCACAAAGCCGCCCCAGCGGGCGTGCAGGATAATGGCATTCCAGATCACGATGATGACCGCACCATTTTCCTTCGGATCCCAGCCCCAGAAGCGGCCCCATGATTGATCGGCCCAGATGCCGCCGAGAACCGTGCCCGTAAAGCTGAACAGTGTAGCGAAACAAACGATACCGTAGACCATGCGCGCGAGGGCATCGGCCGTTGCTTTGTCCAGTGAGCGTGTGAACACGCCGCGTACGACGTAAATGATCGCGAGAAATCCGGCGAGGAAGGTTGCTGCATAGCCGCTCGTGACGACGACCACGTGCGTCGCCAGCCAGAAATTCGAGTCGAGAACGGCGCGCATCATTTCCAACGTGTCGCCACCGAGTGAGAGGTGGTGGGCGATCAGCAACGTGCCGAAGCCGATTGTTCCAGCGGCCACGCTGCCGACCGCATTTTTATAAATCGCCTCGAGTCCAAGGCAAAGTCCAACCGCACCCCAGCCGACGAACAACGCCGACGAATAAAGATTGGTGACCGGAGGCCGGCCTTCCAGCCACATGCGCGTTAAAATTCCGGCGGTCGCGAGCAGCCAGGCGATGGCGACGAGCCAGAACGCGGACCGTCCCAGAACATCCGGCCATTTGAGCCAGGAGAAAATCGCGACGAAAAATGCGAACGCATAGAGTTCCATACTCAAATAAAACGGTTCGGCGAAGTTGAAGCGGGTTTCGATGCGGCATTTCCGCAGTGTCACGGGAAACTTCTTCGTCAACTGATCGCGATAGAGTTCAACGATGTGGTTGAAATCTTTCACCTGGCCCGAGCGCCAGGTGCGTCCCAGACCCGCGTACGTCATCGCGTAGGCGCTGACCTGGCCGGTTTCGAAACTTCCAAGCAGCACGTCGCCCACATTTTTCCAACCATTGGCCGCGGCTTCGCCCTCGGCGGGAGGAACGGCGAGCATGGAACCAAGCTGGCTCATGCGGATGAAAGTTTGCCCCGACTCGATCATCTGTTGAGCGGCGGCCTCATCGTGCGGCTGGCCGGCTTGTTTGGCGCGGACGGCGGTGACGCCAGTCACGAGCGACGATTGGAATTTACCGAGTCCTGCGAGGAAGTCGCTGCTGTCCGGATCGGCGAGACTGTATTTCAAGCGCTGGTACAGAATGATATTTCCCTGCAGCTGGACGACGGCTCGTTGGAATGGGCTCCGTGCCTGCGCTTCGACGGGCTGGGCGAGCTTCGCCTGGTCGTCGATGGTTTTCAGATGAGATTGCAGGTCGCTGTACGAAAAACGGCGTTGCCGACTCGGAACAAAACCAAAGGCGGCGAGGACTCGTTTCGACGTCTCGGGATAATTGATACGCAGGTCGTCCTCCGTTTTTCCGAGCAGGGCAAGCAGCTCGATGTTATCGATCGCGAAGGTCGGATAGGTGTCGGCTTTTTCCGGACGGAAGCAGACATCGAGCAACCATTCGGTTGGAGAAGCGACAAGTGGCTTGGAGATGAGCGGAGTGCTAACGCGCTGGCGGCCCTGGAGGAGGAGCAGGGATGTGCGGGCGACAGTATCCAAAGGTTTGACGCGCCCATTCGTGACGACCGGAAGCTGTCCAAAGCCAACGATGTCGAACCCCGTTGAGTTGGTTGGGGCCCGCAATGACGCGAGGACCCAGATGAGAGCGAGAACGAGAACGGAAAGTGGGAGGAAGCGTTTCATTGATGATACGACGAGCGCGACGGGGACGGAAGGAATCTATTTAACCGCAAAGAACGCAGAGAGCGCAGAGATCGGAGCGGGAGAGGTGACGAGGCGGTGGTGGATAGAGGAGGCGTTCACAGATTTTTCGGCTTTGTGTTCTTTGCGGTTAAAATGAAATGGATGGATGAGCTATTTAACCACAAGGAACGCAAAGAGCGCGGAGAGTAGAGCGGTGAAACCGGTGAGGTGTCTGCGTCCGGACGATGTGGAGAAAGCGAATTTGCGGATCTGGAATTTAAAGGAGCCGAAATTAATCAGGAGACCATGATCGAGCCGCGCCGATTTTAAGTAGCCGAGGACTTGTGCTTCGTGTTCAGGGGCGAGCGTTTTTGCGGTTTTGAGCTCCACGATGAGCTGATCGTCGACGAGCAGATCGGCCAAGTAGTCGCCGAGGAGAGTGCCGTCTTCGTCGAAGACTTTGATTGGGTGCTGCTGCTTCACATCGAGTCCGAGTTTGCGGAGGCGATTGGCCAAGGCGTTCTCGTACACTTTTTCCAGATGTCCGTGAGCATGGTAAACATGAATATCGTACGCAGTCTGCCGGACCTGATCACTCAAGGCTTTGATGTCATTCATGGCTTTCGCTTTTTGCGGTCTATGTGATCTGTGCGGTAAGAAAACAGGAGGAATTATTTAACCGCAAAGATCGCAAGGAGCGCAAAGATCGGAGCGGAGAGGGCGTTCACGGGATTTTCCGACTTTGTGTTCTCTGCGTTCTTTGCGGTTAAATTCCAGCGGTTGGCAGTTTGGCTCTGTGGTCGAAATTAAGCGGCGGCTAATTTTCGGCGTCTCCCGAAGAAACTGGCGAGGTGAATGCTGAATTGTACGACGAGGCCGAGGGCCATCATCGCGCAGGAAATATACGGCAGCAGCCAGCCGGGGTTGCGCACAATCTGGAGCACGCTCGTGGCATGCTCGCTGTCCATTTGATACTGGTAGAACGTGAGTCCGGCATAGCGCAGCGGGTTGTTCATGTAGATGAGAACTTCGCGATCGTCGTGTCCATCCGGAGTCGTGAGACGAACGCGGCTCGAAAAGTTTTTCGGGATATCCGTACCCAGATAAACGTCGTGTTGCGTCGCGAGCAACGTGAGCGAGAAAGGTTTGTAGGCGCGTTGGAATCGCAGGCCCAGCCGCCATGTCCGACCGGCGTATTCGAGTGTCTGTGACGCGGCGAGTTGGGTGGAAAGGAGGTAGGTTCCCAGTGAACCGTTCGGTCCAATCAACTCGATGAACGCCGCGGGCCAGTTGCGATCATCCTGTTTGTACGTCAGCGGCACGGGCGTGGCGACGAGCTTGGGACCAACTCCCGCGGTGGCGGATTGCGGCGGCTGATCTTTCACGTTGGCGCGTAGCTGCAGAACTGCGTTGGGATAATACGCTTTCGTGACGACGCGGAACGGAAGCTTTGGGTGCTGCAACTCGCTTTCGCGTGCGAGCGTCTCCTCGGGGATGGCTACAACATCGTCGAACTGGGGATCGGTCGTCTCGATGATCGCGAGTTCGTTGTAGCGGTAGCTTTCAGAAAAATTCTTCGTTTCGCCCTCGGCCAGGCGCATTTGATATTCCTCCTGCAGTAAACCCGTGAGGAGTTCGCCGAAGAGAAGGAGAATCAATCCGAGATGCGTAAGAAAAATACCGGCTTTCTTCCAGGTGAGTTTGAACCGGTAAACATGCGCCGAGATCAAGTTCAGCAGCAGAAGTCCGCCGATCAAATAGCCGCCGGGAAACACCGGAATCGGCACGTCGCGTACGCGCCACAGCACGAAGAGTGAACGAAAATATTTCTCCTGCACGGCCCAGATGCCGAGGTTCACTTGATCCAAGGTCGCGAAAAAGATCAGCACCATCGACAGCACGAGCAGGACGACCGTGAGCTTAAGCGACACGAAGAAATTGCGGAACTGGCGGACGGTGTCGTTCATCGAGTGGCGGGCACGGGGGCCTTGATCGTTTTCAAGAAGGCGAAAAATGCCGTCTTTTCCTGAGCCACGAGCGCGTCAGGGCCCGTGAGTTTAAAAAACCACGTTGCTCCCGAAAAGGGTATGATCGCGCCGATCATCCGTTGCGGTTTTGCGGCTTGAGGATTCGCAAACTCGACAACGTCGGCGTGCAGTCCAGCGAGATCGACGTGCGTGATGGCCGAACCGAGATCGGCTTCAGCGAGCGGGCCGAGTTCGAGTTGTCCACGCCAGCGATTGATGTTCGCCAGGTTGCCGCCGACGTCTCCGGGAAACGCCGTGATCGACAGATCTGCGTCCGCGCCGTCGGGGCCGGGCACGGTATAGCTGCCTTTGCGCATCGCCGACGCGGGTTTCGCTTTCCAATGTGCGGGAGCGGTCCAGATCAGCGCGTCGCCGCTCGCTGTCGTTACTGCGGTAGACGCCATGTCGCCGGCCGGACCGCCTGGGGCCGAAGGAGCGGCGCCGGTGGGCAATGCGCCCGTGAGAATGGGTGGCAGTGGCTCGGGGGCTTCTTTCGGAACGCGGTAACTGGTGACTTTCGGGTCCCGGCACGCCGGTAAAAGGACCAGCGCCGTAAGAAAAAGCGGAGCGATACGTGAACGCATGAAACGTTAGGAATCAGGCTTTCTCGGGCGAAACTGCAAACCAATCCTGCCGGCTAT
>CBRAFL010000391.1:0-4966 GCA_967755055.1 uncultured bacterium | reverse complement strand
CTGATCGCGCCGGCGGCTGCGTTGTAGGGCGACGATCACCAAACCAGTTTAACCGCAGATTTCGCAGAGAGCGCAGATCAAGCAGGAAGAGGACAATGGCATCGGGCTGATTGGTGGTTTGGTGTCTGCGCTCATCTGCGTAATCTGCGGTCAAGCATTCTGGGACTGAGAGACACGTTTGATGCCAAGTTTGGCATGCTTGAAATTGAGCAGCAGGGCGGTTTTCAGACCGGTAATGTTCAAGTAGCCGATCATTTGGGCGACGTGGGTTTCGTTGAAATCGGTGACCACCTTGGGATCGACGATCAAACGCTCCGCGATGATTAGGTCAGGCACGAGCGTGCCGATGAGTTCGCCTTCGTAGAAAATCTCGTGGGCCTTTTGCTGCTCGCATTGCACGCCGCGCTTCCGAAGCTCGATGACGAGCGCCCGTTCGTAGAGTTTTTCGTCCAAGCCCGGCCGGAGGGTGTTGAGCACCTTCATCGCTGCACCGATCACGATCTCGCTGATTTCAACATTGTCTGTGTTCATTGGGATTTTCAGTGGTTTGCTATCTGCGTTAATCCGCGCCATCTGCGGTTAAAAAGATTGGGATCGAGCGGTTCTAAATTGAACCGCAGCTCTCGCAGAGAGCGCAGATAAAGGCAGTGAGGAAAAAAGGCCCACGAACCGATTGGATCTTCACAATCTGGTAGGTGCGATCAATCTGTTTGCGTTTACGTAGATATTTTCGTGGTTTGGCATCTGCGTTAATCCGCGCCATCTGCGGTTAAAAAGATTGGGATCGGGCGGTTCGAAATTGAACCGCAGATTTCGCAGAGAACGCATAGACGAAGTTTGGATATTTTCCCGCGCGGCGGGCTACTTTCCGCGTGAGCCATGATCACACACAGTCAGACTGTATCCTTTATGTGGAGTCGGGAGAAATTAGATCGTGGGAGGGGTAGGGCAACGCCCCATAGCGACCCCACTATGAGGAGCGTACTCTCTCACCCTTAGCTTATGAAAAACCAAAAACTGTCCGTCCTGCTTGTCCTCATCGCCAGCCCCATCGCCCTGCTCGCCTCGTCCGCCACCGATCGCAAAATCGAAGACGCGGCGAAGGATTCCTACAACTACCGCACCGTCCTCGACAACAACGTGAAGGTGAAATCCACCGACGGCGTTGTCACCCTCACCGGTACGGTGCAGGATAAAGACGACAAAGCGCTCGCGGCCGACACCGTGGAAAATCTTCCCGGAGTCACCGGCGTCAAAAACGAAATCGTGGTCAAGTCCACCGTTCCCGAGCACTCCGACAAGTGGATGGCTTTGAAGATTCGGAGCCGCCTTCTGGTGAAAGGCGATGTGAGCGCCACCAGCACCGACGTTGTCGTTAACGATGGCGTCGTAACCTTGACCGGCACCGCGGACAACACCGCGCAAAAAGAACTGACTGAAGCTTACGCCAAGGACATCGAGGGCGTGAAGTCGGTGAAGAATGAGATCGTGGTGAAGGAGAAGGTTGCCAGCACGCCCGCCGCCACGACGACGGTCGGAGAGAAGATTGATGACGCCTCCATCACCACCCAGGTGAAATTCGCCCTCCTCAATCACAAATCAACGAGCGCGCTGAAGACGAAAGTGTCCACCAAGGACGGTGTCGTCCACGTCACCGGTGAAGCGCATTCCGACGCTGAGAAATCCCTCGTCACCAAGCTCGCATCGAGCATCCGCGGCACGAAGTCCGTGACCAACGACATGACAACAACGAAAGTAGCCGAATAAGGGTAGACTCTCTTCCACGGCGGAATCCGCCGGTGTTTTGAAATAGGAAGGGGCCTTAAGCCCCGACTCGCGCCGAGATCGCGCAGTCCGTCTCGTCGGAGGGACGACCTCCGTTTCGTCTGTTCCTCGGACTCTCAGTCGGGGCGTAAAGCCCCTCCCAAAATAAGTCACAATCTGTTCCTCCGCCCCAATTCCTCCTGCAGCCAACTCACTCTCCCATGAATAAACTCCTTTCCATCGCGCTCCTTGTTGGAGGCATCATTCTTATTGTTTACGGCATCAACGCCTCGAATTCCATCGGCTCCGACTTCTCACGGCTGTTCACCGGTTCACCCACGGATAAATCCGTCTGGTTGTTGATCGTCGGCATCGTCGTCGCGGCCTGTGGCGCGGGCGGTCTGCTTCGCGGGGCGAAGTGATCATTCAGCTCAAGACCAGTTCCCACTTTCAACAACTTTTCCCATGCTCGGCTACGCTGTCATTTTTTTTCTAGTCGCCCTGCTCGCAGGCGTCCTTGGTTTCGGTGTGATCGCCGGCACCGCAGCCACCATTGCCAAGGTGCTTTTCGTAATCTTCCTTGTGCTATTTGTGATCTCCTTGCTTCGCGGCCGAAGAGCCTAGGCGTTATTTGGCGGCTGAGTGGACGGGTGATGCAACACGTAGGGCAACGCCCCATGGCAATTACCGTGAAGATGGCGTATCTTTCGCCACAGCTCTGACTCACCCGACAGAAACCTTCAAACTCTCTAAATCATGAAAAATAATAAAGCTGCTGCTCACACTCCCAGGGAACTCGTTGACGAGTTGAAGACACTCGTCGCCGAAGCGGAGACGATGGTGGTCGATTCCCTCTCTGAACACTCGGCTGAAGCCCTCTCCAATTTGCGCGAACGCTTTTCTGCCGTTCAGGAACGTTTCTCTGATGTCTATGATGGTGCGAAGAAAAAAGTCGTCGCCGGGGCGAAGTACACGGATGAGAGCATCCGCGAGAATCCTTACCAATCGCTGGCCGTCGTGCTCGGCGTTGGTGTGCTTTTGGGTGTGCTGATCGGCCGTCGTACCAAGTAATCACGGTTCCGCTTATGGAGCCTACAACCCCTCGTCCGGCGGGTTATCTCAGCTCTCTCCGCTCGCTCGGTGACGGTCTCCTGGCCAGTGTGCAGGATCGTTTCGAGTTGTTCACGGTGGAGCTGCAGGAAGAGAAATTCCGCCTGATCCAGCTCTTTATCTGGATCAGTGCGGCCATCTTCACCGGCATGATGGTGATCGCGTTCGCGAGCCTCACACTGGTTTATCTTTTTTGGGAAAGCGCGCGGCTCGCGGTGCTCGGCGGATTGACCGTGCTCTACACCGCCGCGTTTGTGGCCATCATCGTGGCCCTTCGTCGCTACCTGGCGCGCCAACCGAAACCGTTCGCGGGTACGTTGCAGGAACTCGGCGAGGACCGCGAATGTATCCGGACCAAGAGCTGATCCGGCTCGCCGCCCACAAGGCGGTGCTCCACCGAAAGCTCGCGCTCCGCCGCGCGGAAGCGGTCGAAGATGCGGCCCGGTTGGTGCAGCCTTTGGAATGGCTGGACCGTGTCATAGGATTTTGGAGACGCGTCTCTCCGCTCGCTCAGATGGCGGCGTTGCCGTTGGGTCTTCTTTTTCAGAAAACCGTGTTTCCGCGGGCAAAAATTTTGAGTTCGCTCGTCCGTTGGGCGCCGCTTGTTTTCAGTGCTCTGCGCGGGATGAAGTCCGCGAGTGCGGGGCGCGCTGCGTCGGCGAAGTCGGGAGTGGGGCAGAGCGGATAGCGTGAGTGATCGGCCGGGATTGAGTGGAGGGACGACCTCCGTGTCGTCCGTGCCCCGGTCCACACGGAGGTGGACCCTCCATCGTTGCGCGGCGAGCGCGCCACCTACAGGCCGATTTGCCTCTCCGTGTAGCAGCAGGCGTCCCTGCCGGCTGTTCCGTGATCGACATCAGCCGGCGCGGAAGCCTGCGCGCTACGAGTCGCCGCGTTTGCCGGCGTCCGGCAGATCATCCAGCGACGCCGGGGATCTCACGATAACCTTGTCGCCGATCTCGATCACCATTCGATCCTGCCCCAACTCGAGCGGCCCCGTGTAACCCGTCGCTCGAATCCGGGCGATCACATCATCGTCTTTCAAATCGACTCGAATGATATGCGAGAGCGCAGCCAGACGCGGCTTCGTCTCCAGGAAAACTTTCGCCACCTGCTCCGGACTGGCGAGTTTCAACGCCACGGTTTTCTTAACCGGATCGCTCGCCATCACGGGTGCACTCACCGCGAATACATTGTGCACGATCACGTCTGCACCCCGCGCGTGTTTGACGAGATTCGGCGAGTAGGTGCAATCGCCGGAGAGCACGACGGCGCGTCCGTGATAGTCGATGCGGTAGCCAAACGCCGGGTTTCCATCCTTGTGATCGACCGCGAACGCCGTGACGCGCACGCCTTCCCGATCGTAAACCACCCCATCGGCGGTGAATTCATGAATCCGATACCGAAGCCCTTCGGGTGTGTCCGCGCCGTGTACCCGATTCACCCGGTCGTGACTAAAGAAAGCTTCCATGCCCTTCACCATCGTCGCCGTTCCGGGAGGTCCGTGGAAATCCATCGAGGCGGTTCGGCCGAGGAGAAACCAGCTGCTCATCCAGAGATTGGGCAGTCCTTCGATATGATCAGAATGAAGATGGGTGAAAAAGATTTGAGTCACCTGCGTGATTTTCACGCGCGATTCGTAGAGCCGCTGCATGACACCGCGTCCCGTATCGAACAGGAGGAGTTGCCCGCCCGCGTCAACGAGTGTGGCCGCGCCCTGACGGTGCGCGGTGAGCTCCGGTCCACCGGTGCCGAGTAGATAGACCTTGATGTCCGGCGGCGAAGCCACGGCGCCGGAAACCAACAGAGCGATGAAGAATAAATGCTTAGCCCGCATGGAATGAGTTCAGCCGAATGATTTTATGGGCCGACGTTCAGCCGCGCTGCTGCTGCAAGTTTTCGTTGGTTGGCATTGAACGTGAGAAAGAGCGTCGCTTTCAGCAGTCGCGCCGTCGTGACGTGCAGAATGTCGAACGAGCGATGGCCCCCATTCAAGGTGTGTAGCTCAGACAAACGTACCGCCTCGGCAACAGCGGCCGACAGGTCGCAGGAGTCCAGGTGAAGATGCCTGTTTTTTAAATCGGTTTCGAAC
>CBRAFL010000390.1:0-4969 GCA_967755055.1 uncultured bacterium | reverse complement strand
GAGATCGTCGAGCTCGCCGGCGACTTCCTCGCCGACTATGACACCGAGCGCATCGTGGTCGAGCTGTCCGCCGCCGAGCGGCAGGAATACGATTCGGAACGGGCGATCTATCGGGGCTTCGTGGAGCGCCACGGCATCCGCATGGCGACGCCCGGCGGCTGGACCGAGTTCATCGTCCAGTCGAGCCGCAGCACCGAAGGACGCCGCGCCATGCAGGCGTACCGGCGGCAGCGCGAGCTGGCGTTGTGCGCCCCGGCGAAGCTGGAGTACGTCGAGCACCTGCTGTTTGGCCACCGGGGCGATCGCGTGCTGCCGGTGAGTGTGAAGTCCGCGACGGGAGACGAAGAAAAACGATTTTTTGCGTCAGCGACATTCGATGAGTCTTCCGGCGAAGTGATCGTGAAATTAGTGAACGCGACGGCGAACCAATCCGTAAGCACGGTGGATTTTTCCGGGGCAAATCTGGTGAAACGAGGAACGGTGACTACGCTGCAGGCAGCAAATCTCGAAGCGGTGAACACGCTCGACGTTCCGGACCAGGTGGCGCCGCGCGAGACGGTGTTTGCTCCGACAGCCTCGAAATTTTCCGTCACGCTCGCAGCGAATTCGTTTACGATTCTACGAGTCGGGATCGTGAAATGAAACGCGTCGGTGTGCCGGAATAAACGGCACACCGAGAGGCGATCACTTCAGAGCGGTATAACCGCTTTCAATGCAAGCGATCCGCGCTTCGGATCGAGGGATAATAATTTTATATGATCGTCGTGTCGGGTTTGTGACTAAGACGGCGCATGTAAGAGAGAGAGCCAGAGACTCTCAGGCAACCTCACTGAAAAAACACCTCATGACCTCCCCCCAAATGACTGATACGCGCCTCTGCGAACATCCGCGGCCGGCGACGACCGTGAAGAACAAAACGCTGGCGCTTGGCTCCGTGATGACGCTGGCTCTTCTGCTCGGCAGCAGCGGTCTTCGTGCGCAGGACAAAGCCGAAGAAACCAAGAAGACTGATCCCAAGATAACGGAGAAAGCCCAGCCCGCGACCGACGAGAAGGCCGTTGAACTCGATACGTTCGTTGTCACTGGTATTCGAGCCAGCATGACCAAGGCGTTGGAAATCAAACGCGCCTCGGTGAACATGGTTGATGCCATCGTCGCAGAAGACATCGGCAAATTTCCGGATAATAATGTTGTCGAGGCGTTGCAACGGCTGCCCGGCGTACAGGTGACTGACCGCGCCAGTGGACAGATTTCAACCGTGACGATTCGTGGCCTGAATGACGTCAGCACGACGATCAACGGGCGCAATGTCTTCACCGCCTCTGGCCAGGCGCTTTCGCTGCCCGACATCCCGGCCAGCCTGCTTGGCAGTGTTGAAGTCTATAAGACTCGTTCAGCTGATTTGATTGAAACGGGAATCGCAGGTCAGATCGACATTCACACGCACCGGCCCTTCGACTTTTCCGGAGACAAGATTTCAGTGGGTGCCCGCTATATCTACGCCGAGCTGGCCGATAAATATGGGCCGAATGTCAGCGCGCTGTACAGCAAGCGTTGGGATCTCGCCGGTGGCGGCAAATTTGGTGCTTTGATCAACGTCTCTTACTCTGAGACACCGTACCGCAATAACAGTGTGACGCCTGGCGCGCAGGTCCCCTTTGTGACCGACACTCCGCCCGCCGGCTGGGTACCTTACCAACGCATCTTCACCGACGGGGCTAATCCCTGGCGGGCGGGCCTGACCGATGGTCTGCCGACGGCGCCCGGTTCCACGATGCTGATCAACGGCGTGGCGACTCCGTACCTGCTGGGACGCGATGCGATTTTTCAGGTGGATGGGACCGGAACGACGAAGCGGCCCGCGGCGAATCTCTCGCTGCAATGGGCGCCGGACAAAACTTCCGAGTACACGTTTGAAGCCTTCTACGACGGTTACCGGAACGAGAACTTCAACAATCTACTGTTTTCCTTCGTCGACTGGTGGGGCGGCCCACACGGTGCCGTCACGCTGTATCCGGGAACCAACATCATCAAGTCACGCGCGAGCACTCCTTTTGTCTACGCCTTCAACAGCGGTGACCTTTCGACCGGCAAGACCGATAGCTTCGTCTATGCGTTGACCGGAAAGTGGGACATCTCGCCCGACTTCAAACTAAAGGCGGATGTTTCGTATCAGACGAGTGAGTTCAACTCGACCTTCTTTGCGATGCGGACTGATCGGGTCGCGGCGCAAGGCATCAAGGTGGATTTCAACGCGAACGATGGTTTGCCGGCGTTCAGTTTCCCTGGCCAGAATCTCAACGATCCCAGCATCTGGAATATCGCGCAGCTCTACGATCAGGCCCACCGCAACAAGGGTGAGGCCGCCACGGGCACGATCGACGGGACCTACTATCTCGGTTGGAATTTCCTGAAGAAGCTGAGCTTTGGCGCGCGCGTCGATGATCGGAAAGCCTCCGAAGGCCAAAGACTACAGGACGCCCCGGGTTTGAATCAGTTGCTCTCCAAATATCCGCAGCTCCAACATTACAATTCGGGGTTCTTCGACGGCCGTGCGGACGTTCCTACTTCCTGGGTCGTGGCTGACGGTTACTATATTCGCGATCACGCTGACGAGATCCGGAATCTCTACAAGAGCACGGTCGCGCCGAACTTTCAGACCGGCAGCCAGCTGAAAATCGTCGAGAACTTCAATGTGGATGAGGTCACTTCGGCAGGTTACCTGCGAGGGGATTTCGATAGGGACATCGCCGGGCATAAATTGGATGGTCAGGTAGGCGCGCGCTACGTGTCCGTCAAAACCGACATGGCGTTTAGCGGCAAGACCGGCTCGGCCAGCGTCGCCAAACTCCTGCCCAGCGCATCGGTTCGCTTCAACATCACCAATGATCTCAGGTTCCGCGCGGCCTATGGTGAAACCCTGCGTCGGCCCAACTTCGTGGATTTGAATCCAACGATTACCTACACGCGCGACGTGACGAATATCGGTTACGGCACCGCGAGTGGCGGCAATTCCAACTTGAAGCCCACCGAGTCGAAGAATTACGACGCGGCCCTGGAATATTACTTTGACGAGGCGACCGCCGTATTCGCCACTGTTTTCAAACGTGACATCGAAGGGCTCGTCGTCGGCTTCCGCAAGCGGGTGACCTACACCGACGCGATCGGGCCGTACGATTACATCCTTTCCCAGCCGGACAACGCGTCCAACGGCACCTTGACCGGCTATGAAATTGGCGGGTCGTATTTCCCGAAAAATCTCCCGGGCTTGCTCAATGGTCTCGGTATTTCCGCCAGTTTCACGCACCTGAATTCTTCCCAGGATATTCCGATTACTGATGCGACCGGCAAGGTGACGGGGACGCAGAGAACGCCGTTCTTCGCGGTGTCCGATTCTTCCTACAGCGCGGTTTTAGCCTATGAACGGAGCAAATTCAGCGCCCGCCTTTCGTATGAATGGCGCGCGAGTTTCCTGCACCATTACGAAGCCGCTTTGTTTGCGAACCCGCTCGGCGTTTACGACAAACCAGAGCGGAGTATGGACGTGGCGTTTTCCTATAAGTTAAACAAAGATCTCACCGTCACCTTGGATGCCACCAATCTGACCAACGAGGTTTATCAAAGCTACTACGGCAACAAGCCGGGCAATTCGACCACGAACAACTTCGGCAATTTGATCATCAGCCGGACCGTCGCGCTGGGTGTTCGGTATTCCTTCTAGTTAATACAGGAACTGCCTTCGACCACGGGCAACCCTCGTACGGGTTGCCCTTATCGACGACCGACAAGGCAGCGGTCGGATCGCATCGCGGGGTCGGCGGCAACCGCGGGGTCGGCGAAGACCGACGCAGAACCTTTCCAGGAATGCATTCGAAATCGCTCAACAACGTGAGGATCGTTTCATTGATCGCATCAACTCCCCTCGCGGCAGTCCTCCGCGTGATGGGCGGTTTCGTTCTGGTCGCCGCGTTCGCGCTTCCCACCTTGCGGGCGGAAGAGATCGCGACGCCCACGTTTACCAGTAACGCGTCGGTGCACGATCCGTCCGTGGTTCGCGCGGGTTCGACCTATTACGTTTTCGGTTCGCACCTCGCTTCGGCGAGCACAACGGATCTGATGAACTGGACGCAGATTTCAACGAGTGCCGCGGCTGGCAACGCGCTCGTGCCGAACCCGCAGGTCGAGTTTCAGGAGGCACTGACGTGGGCGCAAACCACCACGTTCTGGGCGCCGGACGTCATCAAACTCGCCGACAACCGCTACTATTTCTATTATTGTGCGTGCAAAGGCGACTCGCCGCTCAGTGCACTCGGTCTGGCTGTCTCCAACTCGATCACCGGCCCCTACACCAATGTCGGCATCATGCTCAAATCCGGCATGACGGGCCTGAGCCCCGCCGGCGTTAACTACAATGCGACGATCCATCCGAATGTCGTCGATCCCGCGGTGTTTTACGATCGCACGGGCAAGCTCTGGATGGTTTACGGCTCCTACTCCGGAGGTATTTTTATCCTCGAACTGAATCCAGCGACGGGATTGCCGCTGGCCGGACAGGGCTACGGCAAAAAACTGATCGGCGGAAACCATGCGCGAATCGAGGGCCCGTACATTCTCTACAGTCCCGAGTCCGAATACTATTATCTTTTCGTTTCCTACGGCGGACTCAATGCGGCGGATGGCTACAACATCCGCATGGGCCGCTCGCGGAATCCCGACGGGCCCTTCCTCGACTCATCCGGCACCGATCTTACGAATGTCGCCGGTGCGCCCGGAACCTTCTTCGATGACGCCTCCATCGCACCGCATGGCGTAAAGTTGATGGGCGGTTACCAGTTCCTGCACACGACGGGCGAAGCGGAGACGACGAGCCGCGGTTATCTTTCGCCAGGCCATAATTCGGCGTACTACGATCCTGATACCGGAAAGTATTTGCTCGTTTTTCACACGCGGTTTGTCGGCCGGGGCGAGC
>CBRAFL010000389.1:0-4974 GCA_967755055.1 uncultured bacterium | reverse complement strand
AGGTCTCGGACTATGCGCTGCTCGAAGCGCGCTACCTCGTCGAACAGATGATCGGTCATCGCGCGGATGTACTCGCGGCGATCGCAAAAAATCATGTGCGGCTCGCGATCGTGGCCCCGACCGAAATGACCACGGATATTCCGGAGCACAGTGATCTCACGCCGAAAGATCATTGGGACAAACGTGCGCGTGGTCTCGGTGCGACAGAGGCTCGCCCGGCTGTGAGCGGTGCGGAGGAAAATCTACTCGGCTATCCCGGCGATCCATATCCCGCCGAAAACATTCTCATCCACGAATTCGGCCACGTGATCCATGAACGCGGGATGAACTCCGTCGATGCCACGTTCGATCGACGACTGCTCGCCGCGTACGACGCCGCGAAACGCGAAGGCTTGTGGAAAGGCACGTATGCAGGAACTAACTACAAGGAGTATTGGGCGGTCGGCACGCAGGCGTGGTTCGACGCCGGACGCGAAAACGATTCGGACCACAACTGGGTCAACACGCGGGCCGAGGTGAAGAAGTATGATCAACGTCTGGCGGCACTGCTCTCCGAAGTGTACGGCGAAGGTGAGTGGCGCTATGTATTGCCGGCGAAGCGCTCGCCAGCGTCACCGCATCTCGCGGCCTTCGATGTAGCCAAAGCACCGCGGTTCGCGTGGCCCGCCCGTCTCGTCAAAGGGCAGGATCGCTCGGGTGAACTCGCGCCGCCCGAGATTCCCGCCGGTGGCGGGCCTCTCCCGGCACTAGCGCCCAACAGTCGCCCGGCCTGGCGCTCAGCGGGAGGAAGCAAGGCGACGAAAATTATTTTCCAAAACGCAACCGCCTCGACGGTACAAATCGATTGGATGGACTACGAAGGCCGGCCGAAAACCTATTACACGCTAAAACCGGGAGAAAAGACTGAGGCCGCGACGTACGCGGGTCACATCTGGCGTGCGAAAAACGATCATGGCGCGCCCCTCAGCTACTTCGTCGCGGGCGAGCTGCCCGGGACCGCAGTGGTGAACGACGCGGGTGGTCATTAGAAAAATCAAGTCGACGCCCGAAGTTGGGAGAACGCCGTGGCGCCGGAACGACGCAGCCTCGGCCGCAAACGCGTTTTGCTCGTGACGGGAAGAAACAGGGCTCGTTGTAGCGCGGGCTTCCAGCCTGCATCCGTGAGGAAGGCAGGCAAGGATGCCTGCGCTACTTTCAAACCCTGTTTCCTAGCAGTTGAAATTCAATGTAGGCAGCTCGCTTGCGAGCGCAGACGCGTCCGCGAGCGGACTGCCTACATGACCCACCTGATCGCTGCATTTCCACGAGGAATTTTCTGTCAATTACATGAGCCCGAATCAGTGCCCATGAGCGTCCATCAGTGGTTAGCATCCCAGGTCGCTTGATCGCCATCCAGGCGACGCCCGCGCGATGATACGACTCCACTACTCCAACATCTCGACCCCGTCTCCCACCCGCACTTCTCCCGCCGCGATCACGCGCGCATAGACGCCTGCGACGTGTTTCGTTTCCCGCACGAGCGTTCGCATCACACGATGATCTTGGGGAAGATCATCGAAGGGTTGTGTGACCATCACGCAACGCGGACAACCCGTGACGATATCAATCACGGCGGTGCCCACGCGCAGTCGGCGGCCGATCCATCCGAGTTCCGGGTAACCCTCTGGTTCGTCCGCCTCGACAAAAAGATTCGGGCGGAAGCGACGCTCGTCCCAATTCGATTCCGGAGCAAGACGCGCGAGAGTTTTTAAGGTCGTCCGCGTCAACAGATGAAGCGGCAGCGCGTCGAAGAAATTTCCCTGTCGCAACGACCGCAGGCGTTCCGGCGGAAACGCGGTCATGTCCGCCATGGGCTCGCCGGGCAGAAGTCCGTTCAGACCGCGAATGCTCTCCGGCGATTCTCCCTCGGAGGTCACACGCGGGGCCGCTTCGCTCCCAGCAGGACCCAGCGCGCGAAAACTAACCGATCGCCCGATGAGCTCACCCAATCGGCGCGCCGCGTCGACGCTATCGGTCAACACCGACGATCCATCCGGAAACGTGATCTCGACCGGAGGCGAGCCTGCGTCCGAAATAGGTTCACTCGGATAACGCGCCCGGCACGTGCGCAGCGGCGCGAGCCGCTTCGCGTTCGTAATCCCTTTACGCAATTCGTCATATACGGCCCAGCCGCGATCACCGGGGATTCCGCGCGAGGTCAACGCCGCCGCGGTCAAACGCTCGCCACCCATGCTCTTCACGGGATACCGCCATAATTGAGAGACCGTTCCGATCCGCACGCGGCCACGGTAGGCGTGCCACATCCGCGGTCAACTTCACCAGCGACAATGCTTCGATGAAAA
Source organism: uncultured bacterium (assembly GCA_967755055.1). Taxonomy (GTDB): domain Bacteria; phylum Verrucomicrobiota; class Verrucomicrobiia; order Opitutales; family Opitutaceae; genus Opitutus. The sequence continues at coordinate 2,632 of CBRAFL010000389.1, read as the reverse complement.
ATCTGCGGGCGGGCAACGTGCCCAAGTTCGATTGCACGCGAAGTTCGCGGCGGTTTACCCCATTTTAATGTAATGCAACGCGAGACACGAGGAGTTCGAAACCAGCCGAAATATTTTGGAAGGGTTCATGGGCAACCAAGGCCGCGGTCCCGTATCGACACGTTCGATACCCATCACCCTCCTCTTCCGCTGGCTCCGCCTTCGCTGCCGTTGCGGTGGAACGAAATTATGGCGCTCCAAACTTTTTCGATACATAAGTATTGACATGAGACACGTGTCTCACGACGATGAATCCATCAACCCTCACTCCCATGTCTCTCACTCCTCAACAAATGGATCAGAAAATCGACGAGCACTTCACCTTCGAAGCGAAGGATGATGTTGCCGGTGTGCTCGCGACGCTCGCCCCTGATGCGACGCACGATATTGTCGGATACCCGACTGGACCTACTTATGGCCGCGAATCCGCTCGCGGTTTTTACGAGCGACTCTTCGTGGATCTGGCCGAGAGCAGCGTGACTCCGATTCGGCGTCTGTACGGGGAAAACTTCCTCGTCGATGAATCCCTCTGGAAAGGAACGGCCCCAGGTGCTCCGTTTGGCCTCGAGGGCAAAGGCCGACCCCTGACGTTTCGCCTCCTCCACGTGGTCGACTTCACAGAAGCCGGCCAGATTCAAAAAGAACAAGTCTGGCTGGATCTCGCCGCGGTCCTGCAACAACTCCCCCAAGGCCGATGAAGGGCGTCCGAAAAGTCAGCAATCAGGAGTTGCGTACGCGCAAAGATCTCCTCCACGCCGCCAGCCGTCTCATGAAGCTGGGGCGAAAACCCACCATGGATGAGGTCGCCCAGGAGGCACTCGTGTCCCGGCCAACCGCCTATCGCTATTTCAAAAGTATCGATAGTTTGTTGGTGGAAGCGCCGGTCGATGCGGCGGTGGACGAATCGTTGACCGCCATTTTCGTCAACAACACTTCGGAAGATGCCGAAGCGCGCGTGGACGAAGCCGAAGCCTTGATGCACAAAGTCGTTTTTCAAAACGAGGCTCAGCTCCGCGTGATGCTGGCCCATTCCATCGATCGCAAGATGGACGACGCCACGCTCCCTCGCAGACAAAACCGACGGCTGCCTCTCATCGAAAGCGCGCTGGCGACAGCCCGCCACCGTTTCCGCGATGAAGATTATCAAAAGCTCTGCGCGTCGTTGGCCCTTATCTTCGGGACTGAGTCGATGATCGTTTTTCGCGACGTCCTCGGCATCGACGAACCTGATGCGCGCAAAATCAAGAGCTGGGCTGTGCGCGCGCTGGTTCGAGCGGCTTTGGAATCGTCCGACGCAAAGCCGCCCATCAAAGCGACGACCGCTCCGCGCAAGCGCTGAGTCGTCTGCTTCCATTCCCGAGAAAATCTTTTCGGGACCATCACCAGACTCCCGCCAACGGGAGACTTCCAAATCCTGAGCGTTCGCGCCTCAAGGCTTCGCCTTGCGCGTCCGTCAAGGCCGCGTCGTGCACCTGAAAATTCCACCCGCCTTCCCTACTCCGCCTCCATTTCCCCATGAACAGTAAACGATATATTATTACCACTGCCACGGCGGTCGCCCTCACGGCGATCGGCCTTGTGATGATTGCCCAACGCTCCGATGCAAAATCGACGAGCAAGAATTCACTCGTCGATAATCCTTCGCTCGTGAAACGCGGAGAGTACCTGGTGCACCACGTCGGTTTGTGCACCGATTGTCATTCCCCTCGCGGGAGCACCGGCGAATTCATCGCCGCTCGACACCTTACGGGCGCGCCGATTCCTTTCGCTCCGTCCGTACCCATGCCGTGGGCGACCGCCGCGCCTAACATCGCAGGCCTGCCCGAGGGATGGAACGAGGCCGCGATGGTTAATTTTCTGATGACCGGTGAACGGCCCAATAACCTGCCGCCACCCCGACCGCCGATGCCGCCCTACCGGCTGAATCAGACCGACGCTGAAGCCGTTGTTGCCTACGTCCATTCACTCGCGGGCACTAAGTAGACGAGGGCCGCGTCATGAATCTGCATGCTTCAGTAACCTCTGCCGTCCTGCCAATGCGCGCGACCGAAGCCACGCCATCGAAATTGTCACCAAGATGGCAACCTCAAGTCCGCCCCTGCCGACGGTCAGCCGCACTCGCCTGTCACACGTGCGGTGCGTGCGGATGGAAAAGCGTCGCGGGCGAAAAACAAAAATCGGTCGCCCAGGATCGGTGAAAAAGCTCGGAATTGTTAACCGCAAAGAACGCAAGGAGCACAAAGACTCGGATGCCTTGGTCTCTGTGATCTTTGCGATCTTTGCGGTAAAATTGTTTTTTGAATTTCTCGCGCAGAACTTTCGCCTGAAAAATTCCTCGTGACACGCACACGCTTGTTCTTCATCGGCGGATGTCATCCGCCTTTTCTCAAAAAGCGATTTGCGATGTCCGGCCGGCCCGGGTTCGTTCGTTGAGGTACTGAGTCCACGAAAACAAAACCCACTACCCTCCTCATCGAAAGGAAAAGAAAATCATGTCCACAAATACCATTCGTCTTCACCGCGTCATTCGTTCGACCCCCGAGAAAATTTATCGCGCGTTCCTCGATGCCGATGCCATGAGCAAGTGGCTTCC
>CBRAFL010000388.1:0-4982 GCA_967755055.1 uncultured bacterium | reverse complement strand
GCTATAAGCGATCGAGCCGGGACCGCGCGCATTCAGCGGCTTTCGTGGCTGCGAGCGTGAGCGAGTGGATGCCTGCTCCGTGTCTCCGTGGTAAAACTCCGGTCCGATCGACGATCCTCAATCCGTTTGGCCACAAAAAGCACAAGAGGCTCATGACCGATCGCCGGATTAACTCAGTCGGAATTAACCGCAGATTTCGCGGATGAACGCAGATGAATCATCAGCTATAAGCAATAAGCGATCGACCAGCCCGGTCCATCGAACATCGTCCATTTCAGATCAGACATTCCTTCCCGCTCTCCACGCGCTTTGATTTCTTTGCGGTTAATCGATCGATTCCCGTCGTCTACCGGTGAATCTTCGTCTCACTTCCGTTCACTAAACTCTGGCGGCCTGAGCTCACGTCGTGTGAACTCAAGCTGTGCCCGAAGTTACCGTTAGTTCGCTTGCGCGAAACCCATTCAATGGCCATCGTCCCGCTTGTGAATTGGAGCGAAACCATCAACCGCTGGCGTCGATTGCCGGAATCCATGCGTCGCGACGCACGATGGCAGCGCGTGCCCCGACAGGTCGCGTTGTCGATGGCCTTCGAAAAAGAGCCAGTGGATGAAGCATGGCTGACGGCTCGACATCTCCAGGTCACGCCACCCGCACAATCGACACGACGCGCGGGCTCCTGACCTACGCTCAACTCGCGCCGCTCCTTGCCGAGCGCGTTCTCGTGGTTGAGCAACAGATCGCCACCGGCGTTTTTATTCCGAACCTGCTCGACGGCGATTTTCTCCTTCAGCTTCACGGTGCCATTGCCGGTGATCTCGTCCCGGATTGGGCCGGAAAATGGCGCTCGATCGATGTGCAAGTCGGTGCTCACGAACCGCCTCATCCACACGAGATTTCACTGCTCATTCGAAATTACGTGGACGATCTCGCCGCCCGGCTCATGCATCTCGCAGATGATCTTTTGCTCGAAACATTGGCCTTCGCCGAAGGCCGGCTCTTATCGATTCACCCCTTCCGCGATTTCAATGGCCGTGTGACGCGCCTCTTTCTCCGCGAACTTCTCCGTCGCCTCGAGTTGCCGCCGGTGGACCTGGTTCCGACAACGGCCGCCGATGAACCCATCTACTTCGCTGCACTACGCGCTGGCGACGCATTGGACTGGCTGCCGCTGGCCACATCTGGCAGCAACGCTTCGAACGGTTCGAAAACACGAAAACGAGCGGTTAAAACGGATCGTCTCCCGTTGTTTTCATACGTAGCGGCGGGCCTCCGTGCCGGCCGGTTTGATTCATGGTTTGACCACGTTACCGAGCGGAGCGACAAGTCCTCAATACACGAACCACGCGAAATCAGAGGTGGGGCGGGTTATCCTTAATCCGCCGATCCCCTCCACCAAGAGGGGTGGCGCGCAGCGACGGGGTGTGTGATAGGAAGCCGACTTAACCGCAGATATCGCGGATGAATCTGGGTGTAATTAAAATTCAATTACGAGCCAGAACCACAAACCGAAAGTTAACCACTAATGAACACTCATGCACACTAATCCGGATTTCGACCATCCGGCACAGAGTTCACGGGAGAGTTCACAGAGCACCCGAGTAATTCTCCGTGACCTCGGATCGACCTCCTCCGATCTCTGTGACAATCTTCACAATCGGCAATAAGCGATAACCAATACCCAATAAGCAATCGGCCCCGCCCCCGCTCCCCTATCATGATGAGATTTTCTCCAGCCTCGCTTTTCGCGCTATCGCTCCTGCTTTCTCCGGTGATCAAGGCTGAGCCCCCTGCGGAGAAGACGAAGACCACTGACGCGCCGAAGCCGTCGTTCGATCCGGTCGAACGCCGGGTTCGTTTTCTAAAAATGATGGAAGACCAAAAGCGTCGCCAGGCCGACAATCGATTCGGACTGCCGAAATATGTGGAGGAAATGTTTGGGCCGATCATCGCCGGTTTGACTTTGTCCCCTGCGCAAAAAGCTGAACTGCTCCGGCTCTTGATCAAACGGGAGTTGGCCATCGCCGATCGCCGCGACGATTTTCATAACCGAGAAAACGCGGCAGAAATTGCTGATCCGCTCTCCTTCAATCCCGAGCCAAAAGGATTTTCAGAACGTGAGAAAGACGCGGAGCTGGCCCAAGCCGCGGCCGACCCCGAGAACGAAATCAAAGTGCTGGTGGGTCCTGCCGTATTCGCAACCGTACAAGAGATGCTGGAGCATCGGTTCGAAATCAGCCGAATCTCGTACGGCTATGGCAAATCTTTCGAGGAGGATGGGCACCCCTTGAGTGTCGAGCAGTACCTGCATCTGGCGTCGGTTCTTCACTGGCTTAACAGTTCCGAGAATTATCCGCGTCGAAATAAGAACATACCTCTTAACTCATCCGGATTGACACCGGTGCTGGAGGAAGCGCTGGAGAAAATGCGCGGGCATCTCTCACCCGAACAGGCCCAAGGTATGCGCGCCGATTTCATCTTTACCGAGCGGAACGTGCGAGGGATTCCATTGGAGTGGGAACAGGGATGCGACCTGCCGTCGGATGCTGCGGAAGTGATCGCGAACGCTTGCGGTCAGGGCAAAGGCGCTTACGGAAAAATCTACATTACACTCCGCGGGTCCGGTAAGGTTAAACTGAACCCCCGATGGAACAATGATCCGCGTGAATACTGTGCGGTCATGTACGAATTGTCCCCCACCGACAAAAATGGTCACCCTTACCTCATGAGTGGGTATGGAGTGGCGCTCTTCTATGACGGCCAGTTCGTCCGAACGACCGGCGAAAACCAAGTCATCTGGAACGGTCACAAACCGCGCGCCAAGCTGTAGGGGCGAACCGATAAGCGTTAGGCGATAAGCAATCCGCGACATCATCCTTCTTACATCCGACTTCTTCCATCGGCCCCTCTCGCTTAAAGCCTAGAGCTTACAGCCTAAAGCTTTTCATCCACCAAAATCATTTGCATCAGGAAAACCCCTACACATAACGGACGCGTCCCGCTCCGCTGAATGCTTCCTGACGCCGCCGCACTCCAACGTGCAACAGTGCTGAGATCCCGAACCGATCAGCGATCGATCGTCCACTCGCTTCCACCTTCGCCAAGCCTACGGCGAGACAAGCACGCTCGCAGCCACGATCATTCTTCCGACCTACTCACTACCCGCTACTCGCTACTCACTACTGCTCGCAGGCGGATCTACCGCGACGTCTGCCCTCGCGGGCGCCCTGCATTCCTTCGGCCTGAGCTTATTCAGACCTCACCCAGCTTCATGAAACCTTATCTCGTTTTGTTCTTAATCGCGGCGCTGTTTACTCAGACCGGCTGTGTCACCGGCCGGCGCACCTTTACGGTCCCGGTGCCGACTGCGCCCGCCGCCGCCGTGACGAAAGGCGCGATCTACATCAGCGCCGTCACCGACAATCGCGTGTTTGAGAACAAGCCATCCGATCCGTCTGTCCCATCAATCGATGGTGACGTCACCACGATGCCAGCCGCGCAGAAGAACCATATGATCGGACGCCAGCGCAGTGGTTGGGGCAAAGCCTTCGGCGATATCGCACTCGCCGACAACGATACGGTGACCAACCGCGTTCAACTGCTCGTCGCCGAAGGTCTGCGCCGCAAAGGCTACGAAATCAGCAACGACCCGGCGGCCCCGACATCGCTGGCAGTATCGGTGGACGAATTCTGGGCGTGGATGGCTCCGGGATTTCTGCGGCTCTCGTTTGAAGCCAAGGTCACGACATCCCTCACCGTCAATAACGCCCGCGGCAGCACCAAGCTCGTGATCAAAGGTCACGGACTGAATCACGGCCAGGTGGTGAAGGATGGAAACTGGCAGGAAGCGTTCGAGCCCGCGTTTGACGAATACCTGGAAAACTTCAGCGCCGAGTGGGATCTAGCATCGGCGAACTCCGCGAGTGCCGTCGCAGCCACCAAGCCCAGTAGTGACCTGTACGCCGAGCTCAAGAAACTCGACGAACTCCGCCGCGACCAACTCCTCTCCGAGGAAGAATTTCAGGCGCAAAAGAAAAAGCTGCTGGAGAAGAACTGATCGTTTTCCTCCGGACCCTCGGACCGGTCTCTGATCCTAATCTGCGCAAATGTCTCCCGCCCCGACCACAACGAGATCATCGGATCTTGTAGCGACACGGGCGTTCAGGCTGCATCACAGCCATTGGCTCTGTGAATAAGCAGCAACTCAGCGAGCGGGATATTTGCACCAAGTTTATCACTCCGGCTCTCGTGCGGGCCGGTTGGGATGTTCAGCTCCATATCCGCGAGGAAGTCACGTTCACCAAAGGCCGTGTCATTGTTCGCGGAAAGATGACGACCCGCGGGGATTCCAAGCGCGCGGACTACATTCTTTACCATCCTTCCGGAGTCCCACTCGCGTTGATTGAAGCCAAAGATAACACGCACGCGGTCGGTGCAGGAATGCAACAGGCGCTCGGCTATGCCGAGACGCTCCAGATCCCGTTTGTCTTTTCGTCCAACGGAGACGCGTTCCTTTTTCACGATCGAACCGTCTCCGATGGGACGATCGAAACAGAGATCTCGTTAAAGGCGTTCCCCTCGCCCGCAGATCTCTGGGCGCGCTACACCGACGCTAACAACATTCCGACGGCCCGCCTGCCAGTCGTTGCCCAGCCGTATCATGACGACGGCTCGGGCAAACTTCCGCGCTACTACCAGACCATCGCCATCAATCGCGCAGTCGAAGCCGTCGCACGTGGACAAAATCGCCTGCTTCTCGTTATGGCGACGGGCACCGGTAAGACTTACGTTGCCTTCCAAACTATCTGGCGCCTGTGGAAAGCCGGTGTTAAAAACCGCATCCTTTTCCTCGCCGACCGAAACATTCTGGTGAATCAGGCGCGAACGAACGACTTCAAACCGTTCGGCGGTGCGATGACGAAGATCACCAATCGCAAAGTCGACAAATCGTACGAGATCTACCTCGCGCTCTACCAAGCCGTCAC
>CBRAFL010000387.1:0-5000 GCA_967755055.1 uncultured bacterium | reverse complement strand
AAGTCCGATTCCTTTTTCGCCTTCGCCCACGCGTGATAGCCATGGCTGCCTTGCGTGGCTTTCTCGCGGACGAACTCCGCCGGCAATCTCGTCGCCCGATCGAAATCCCTCCGCGCCTGCCTCACCACCGCGCGACGATCCACGTTAGCTTCGACATCCGCGCGCGCCGAACCGTCCTCCGCTTTCTCCAGCACCTCCAACAAGTCACCGATCCGCCGATCACTCCCGGCCGCGTGAATCACTTCCGCCAATACCGCGTGCTGCTCTGCGCGTTGATCAGCGCTGTCCGGCGGCAAATTTACCTGCTCATCCCACCCGAGCAGTTCGCCGATGCTGCCGAGCGACTGCACGCGTTTCAAATGAGCAATGAGTTCCGAGTACGCAGCGTCCGATGTCATTCCCTCACTGAAACGCGCTGGCCCATCAACGCCAGCGCGTTGTCACGCAGACTTACCTCGTCTCGACGATGATATCGCCACCGCTCGAGCGAAGCCGAAGCAGCGGACCACCGCCGTTCACTTTTCCGGCGAGCCGACTGCGACCGACGCCGCCTTTCTCAATGGTGATCGTCAGCCCCTCCGCCTTCACATCGCCGCCGCTCGTCGATGCATCCAGATTAAACGCTGCGCTTTGAGCAACCTTCGCCCGCACGTTGCCGCCAGAAGTATCTAGGACACAATCACCCTTCAGCGCACCGATGATCCCAGCGGACACGTTGCCGCCACTCGTTGAGGCATGCACCGTGTTTTCCACTGACCCGATCGAAATATCACCGCCGGACGTATCCAAGTTCGTCTGACCGATCGCACGATCAACTTTAATGTTACCGCCCGAGGTGTTGAGTTTTACCGCCGCCAGGCCTTCGACCAGCCGCACATCGCCTCCGGAAGTACCCGCATCGACGTCACCCGTAATTTTGCCTAGTGTAATATTACCGCCGGACGTGCGCGCGTGCACCTTGCCCGCTAGATCCGCAACCGCGATGTCTCCGCCCGACGTCTTGAGCGTGACGTTATAGTGGGATGGCACCGTGACGACAAAGCTCACCTGCACGGGTGGCCACGAGCCCCACTTGAATCCGGGCAGTTTTTTCTCGTACTTCGACGTGGCCATGACGCCCTCGCCCTGCTGCTCGATGACGAGCGTGAGTTTTTTTAAGATCTCATCCGCCTCGGTCTCGGAATCTGTTTTGAAAGTCTCTTTGGCCACCACCTTCACCGTCGACTCGTTGGACGTCTCGACGCGTACGTTTCCGCCCTGCGTCTCGACGGTGAGCAATCCGCCGGGTTGAACCGTGAATGTTTTTTCGACAACGCGCTCGATTTTGGCGTGCGCGGAAAGAGGAACAAGCGCCAGCAAGCTGGCCGCGAGGAACAGGGGCGTGAATTTCATAGGCGTGGAAACAACCCGCCGAGCCGCGGAAAGTTACAGCAAAACTCGGTAGAAATTTATGATTTATGATCGATGAGCGATGATTTGGCCGGAGCGAGAGCCGATCCGGGTTTCCAATCATCCATCATAAATCGTAAATCATAAATGAGCAGCAGCGTGCTCCAGCTCGGCCCGCCCAACCTCAAAACCTCAGACCTTCGCGCTATTGTCGCATTTAAAATGCACTTGCGAACGCCGCATCGCATGCGCCCGAAGCGCCGAATCCTTCGCGCCATCGCGCCGCTGGACCAGAAACCGCGCATTCTCCGCTGCTTCCGCCACTTCGGCCAGTGCCGCGACGCAGAGTAATGCTTCCGCAGGCCGCTGCAACCGACTCGCCGGAAACCGGGTATTCGCGGCCAACCAGCTCACGGTGCTCTGCAAAGGATTCGATGTCGTCGGACTCATATCACCACCACCTTCACACAGGCCGCCCCGGAGGCGAGCAAACAACGTGCGCCGACGTTCACCGCGAAGTTATTGGGAGACGTGAAGTTTTTCTCCCCACGCGTCGGGATCGAAGCCGACCAAGCCCACGTCCTCGCCGATCAGAAAAGGCCGCTTCACCAGATTCCCGTTCGTCGCGAGCAAATCGAAGGCGGCCGATTCACTCAGCGCAGCCATTTTTTCGCCTAGTTTCTGCTCTCGATAATCGCGACCCGCTGTGTTGAACAGTTTCCTCAACTCGCCTCCATTCGCGGCCAGCATGCGGCGAAGTTCGGGGCGCGATGGCGGTGTTTCCCGAATCGGCTTTTCCTCAAACGCCACCTTGTGTTCGTGAAGCCATTTCACCGCGCGACGGCAGGAGTCGCATTGTGCGTACGTATAAATTTTTACCGTGTTCATCACCCGATTTCAAACCCACGCGGACACCAACGGCGAATCAGTTGAAACGTGGCGTTTCATCTTCCGTTTCCAACGCCGCAGTCACCGCCCGGCGCCGTCGAAAATAGTACACCGTCATCGCGCCCTGATAAACAAAGGTCCCGAGTCCGAGCAGGCCATATGTAGTCACGTAAAACATTCGGAAGAACTGATCCTCGCCATAACCCACCTCCGCGAGCCGCGCGCGCATTTCGCTCGTCATCGCTTGCCGCAGCACCGTCGGGTCATAGCTCGACAGGCACAATCCGCAGTATGCCAGCACCACCACCAGCAGATACGGCTGGCTCGCGATCAACCACTGAGTCCCACGAGCTTCCCCCGCGCGCAGCAAACCCGCACCGTGCAATTCGATCGCTCCCGCTGCTGCAACGAGCAGCCCAATCGCCGCTCCGCGATAATCTCCCGTCGCGGCCGCCGCCAACGCCAGCATGCCCGAAATCGCCATCACGCTCAACCCGTTGAAGTTTGCCACGCGCAGCACTCGATGCAGCGTTTCCTCCGGTAAAAGCGGCGGTGTTTTCATGGCGCAAAGCGCAAGAAGGCGTCGTTCGCGATCTCGAAAGCGGACGGCACGGCGGAACGATTCTGATGGATGTCACCCACGGAGCTGTTCTGGATTCCGCCCTTCCGCTCGAATGACAAACTAAATTTCGTGTCCGCCCGACCGCCCAACGCCTTCCCTTTTCGTTTGGAGTTCCCGCCCGAACTCCCCATCAGCGCGCGGGCCGAGGAAATCACCGCCGCGATTCAGGCGCATTCCGTCATCATTCTCGCCGGCGAAACCGGTTCGGGTAAAACCACTCAAATTCCGAAAATGTGCCTCGCCGCCGGTCGCGGCACGTCCGGTCGGATCGCCTGCACGCAACCGCGTCGCGTCGCCGCCCTCTCCGTTTCCCGCCGCGTCGCCGAGGAACTTGGCGTGCAATGGGGCCGCGAGGTCGGCAGCAAAATTCGTTTCAACGACGAAACCACTCGCGACACCGTCGTTAAATTCCTCACCGACGGCATGCTCCTCGCCGAAGTCCAAGGCGATCCGCTCCTGCGCGAATACGACACCGTTATCATCGACGAGGCGCACGAGCGTTCGCTCAACATCGACTTCCTCCTCGGACATCTTCGGACGCTGCGCTACAAACGCCCCGAGCTAAAAATCGTCATCACGTCCGCGACGATCGACACCGAAGCGTTCAGCAAGGCCTTCGACGACGCTCCCATCATCCAGGTTGAAGGCCGCACGTATCCCGTCGAGGTGATCTATGCACCACTGGACGAACTCGGTTCCGACGCCGCGGAAGGCGACGAACGCGAAGCTCGCGCCGAGGCGCTCCACTACATCGACGGCGCGGTCGAAGCGATCGAGCGTATCCTCCGCGAAAGCACGAGCGGCGACACACTCGTTTTCCTACCGAGCGAACGCGACATCCGCGAAGTCCGCGATCTCCTCGACGGCCGTCGGTTGCGCAACGTTGAACTCGTCCCGCTCTTCGGCCGGCTTTCGAACGCCGAACAGCAGCGAGTTTTCGCGCCCACGCAGCGGCGCAAAATCATTCTCGCCACCAACATCGCCGAAACGTCACTCACGATTCCGGGCATTCGTTTCGTCGTTGATACCGGCCTCGCCCGCATCAGCCGCTACTCGCCGCAAGCGCGAACGCGTCGCCTGCCGATCGAGCCTGTCTCGCAATCCAGCGCCGATCAACGCAAAGGCCGGAGCGGCCGCGTCGCCGATGGCGTCTGCATCCGTCTGTATTCGGAAAAAGACTATCTCGAGCGCCCGCGCTTCACGCAGCCGGAGATTCAACGTGCGAATCTCGCCGACGTTATTCTGCGCATGAAGGCGTTCGGCCTCGGCGACATCGAGCGCTTCCCGTTCATCAACATGCCCGCCGGAAAATCCATCCGCGCCGGCTACACTCTGCTCGAAGAACTCGGCGCTCTCGAATCCGAAGGTAGGGCGCGACCGCTGGGTGCGCCGCCCTCACCAGATTCTCCGTCTCCCCCCGAAGACTCCCTCTACCTGCGTCAACTCACCTCGATCGGCCGCGAACTCGCGCGGCTGCCTGTCGACCCCACCGTCGGTCGCATGATTCTCGAGGCTCGCGCGGAGAAAGCGTTGCGCGAGGTCCTCGTCATCGCCGCCGGGTTGAGCATTCAAGATCCGCGCGAGCGGCCGATGGAAAAACAGCAACAAGCCGACGCCGCTCACCGCCGCTTCGCGCATCCCGATTCGGATTTTCTCACGATCCTCAACATCTGGGACACCTACCACGATGAGGTCGAACGCCTCAGCCAGGCGAAACTCCGGCGCTTTTGTCATGACCACTTCCTAAGCTACACCCGGCTCCGCGAGTGGCGCGATGTCCACACTCAGTTGCTCGACGTGTTGAAGGAGCGCGACGATTTCAAACTCACCTCGGCCTTCCACGGCCTGAAGACCGTCGATGACAAATCAACCGCCTTCGGCACTCCTCCATTCCGCGCCATTCACCGCAGCATTCTCGCGGGCTTGCTGGGCAACATCGCGCAATACGACGAAGAGAACGGTAATTACAAAGCCACGCACGATCGCCGCGTGAGCTTGTTTCCCGGCTCCGTCCTTTTCCGTCGCGAAGATCCAAAAAAACGCCCGCCCGATTCCGGTCTGCGCACGACTCCGAAAAAAGAATCCAAAAATCCACGTTGGA
>CBRAFL010000386.1:0-5025 GCA_967755055.1 uncultured bacterium | reverse complement strand
GGGCCCTTGCGCCCCCCCGCCCCCCCCCCTCCACATCCTCACTGCCCCGGCGCCCGCCCGCTACGCCGGAGCCGATCCGTGGCTAAATTTTTTTCGTAACGTTTCGCCGTGGGCTCGGTTCTTTCGGTGCCACCATGCTTTCTGACTTACGACTTTCGCTGCGCGCGCTCGCCAAAGCTCGCGGGTTTACTCTCATCGCGGTGCTCACGCTCGCCGTCGGCATTGGCGCCACCACGGCGATCTTCAGTGTGCTGCGGGCGCTGGTCATTTCGCCGTTTCACTATCCTGCGGCGGATCACCTCGTGCACGTGTGGTCCGGCAGCAGCTGGTCCCTCTCGCCCGCGGATTACCTCGACCTCCATGAGCAGTCGTCGAGCTTCAGCGCGTTTGGAGTTTATCAGCCTCAATCCGTCAACGTCGGTCTGGAAAATGCGCAGTCGGTGAGAGGGGTTGCGGGGACGTCGGATGTGTTGAAAGCGTTCGGCGTGAAGCCGGTGCTCGGGCGGTTTTTCGAGCCGGCCGATGATGCGGCGGGCGCAACGCCCGTCGTTATTCTTGGTCAGGCATTGTGGCAGCAACTCTTCGCGGGAGATCCACACGCGATCGGTCGCACACTGCGGCTCAATGGCCTCGATGCCACGGTCGTCGGCGTGATGCCGGAAGGTTTTGAATTCGTGAGTCCGTGGCTGCGCACCGCGGATTGCCAGTTGTGGACACCGCTCTCGTTGGAGAGCGAGAAGAAGAAACGCGACAATCACTATCTGCTCGGGATCGCGCGACTGCGCGATGGCGTCACGATCACGGCAGCGGATGCAGAAATCAAAACGATCGGCCGACGATTGACCGAACTGTATCCCGACTCGAATACGGGAAAAACATTTCTGGTGCGTTCGCTGCACGAAGAGATGACGAAGGACGTCCGCAAACAGGTCTGGCTGCTTTTCGGCGCCGTTGCGCTTGTGCTGCTGGTCGCGTGCGGAAATGTCGCGAGTATGCTGCTGGCACGCAGTGCCCGGCGGCAGGGCGAGTTCGGCGTACGCGTGGCACTCGGTGCATCGCGTCGGGATCTGGTGAAGCTCGCATTGGCGGAGAGCTTCGTGCTCGCGGCGATTGGAGCGGTTTTGGGCGTGGGATTTGCACTCGGTGGTGTCGAGATATTGCGCGTGATCGCTCCGGTGAGTGCGGCACGGAAGGCCGCGATTTCACTGGATGGAGCCGCGGTCGGATTTGCACTCGGAGCGACGGTATTGACCGCATTGCTGGCCGGTTTGCCGCCGGCGCTGACGGCGATGCGCACGTCGCTCGCGACAGTGATGCGCAGCGACGCACGCGGATCGGTCGGCTCGCGGTCGCGTCATCGGATGTTGCGAAGTTTGATCATCGCGCAGGTGGCGGTGGCGTTCGTGCTCGCGAATGGCGCGGTGCTTTTCTCGACGAGTTATTTGAAGATCATGGAGGAAAACCAACTGCTCGCGACCGATGCCGTCGTGTCGGCGCAGGTCTCGTTGCGCGGACCGCGTTACAAGGACAATCCCGCTCGCGTGCGCTTCTGGTATGAACTCGTCCAACGCGTGCAGGCGTTACCTGGAGTCTCGCGTGTTGCGATCACGTCGAAGCTGCCGCTCGAAGGCGGAAGCAACACCAATGCGCTCGTGAACGGCGAAACGTATGACCCGACGCAGAAGCGAATGCAGGTGGAGCGCTCGTCGGTGACGGAGGATTATTTTGCGGCGATGGGACTTCGTTTGCTGAAAGGGCGGGGCTTGAAAGCCGAGGATCGTGAGGGCGATGTGCGCGGCGTGGTGGTTAATCAGGAAATGGTTTCCCGTGCGTGGCCGAACAAAGATCCGCTCGGCGAAATCATCCGCGGAAATAATCCGGGCAAGCCCTGGTACACGTCGCGTGTGGTCGGGGTGGTTGAAAACGTGAAGCAGTGGGGCGCCGACGCGGAGACGCAGCCCGAAATGTACACGACGCCCGAGGGACATTGGGGGAACAGCGTGTATCTGGTCCTGCGTTCGCCCCTCCCCACCGCACAGCTGGTGCCGCTGTTGCGACGCGAGCTCGCGGCGATCGACAGCGAGCTGGCGTTGAAAGACGTGCGCACGATGCGCGAGGTTGTCGGCAGCGCCACGCAAGGTCAGCGCGCGGTCGCCGGGCTGGTGAATTTTTTCATGGCGACGGGACTTGGATTGGTGGCGGTTGGATTGTACGGAACGCTTTCTTATCACGTACAACAACGCACGCGTGAGATTGGGGTGCGGATTGCGATTGGCGCCATGAAACAGGACATCATGCGCCTCGTTTTCGCCCAAGGCAGTCGCTGGATCGCGGTGGGACTCGTGCTCGGGCTTGCCGGCAGCGTCGCGCTGAGTGCGATGCTGAAATCACTCGTTTACCGAATGGAAGGACTCACCGCGCCGCCGTTGTTACTCGCGACTGCGGCGGTGGGAATCGCGGCCATCGTTGCGTGCTGGCTGCCGGCGCGTCGAGCAGCGCGACTCGACCCGTTGGACGCATTGCGGGCGGATTGAAACGGATCGCGCTGGCGGGCGTCGATAACCTGAGACGGTGTTTTAACTTTCCCGGACGTGAAGCGATGACATGCTTGCGCAATGGGCTTTCGCGAGTTGTTACGGAAACCGGCGCGCGCGAGTATCATCGTAATCGCGGCCGTGACCTTTATCCACGTCAGTATGGGCGCCGAATCCAGTGCTGCCGCTACAACCACTCCGCGGTTCACGAGTCGAGCTGACTCGCCGCCGCGCAAGGTCGTGATCGCGTCGGCCGTCGCGGATTTTTCCGGTTCAGTTGAGCAGCGGCTGGTCCTTGCAGCTCGGTTGATCGATGAGGCGGGGGCGATCGCAGAGAAAACGGGCAGCGGCCGCGGGCTGGACTTGGTCGTGATTCCCGAATTCGCGATCTGTCGCGAAGCGGGCGCGACAGCGGCGGAACGCGCGGTGATGCTCGAAGGACCTGTGCTCGATGCGCTGGGGGCCAAGGCACGTGAGCACCACACGTGGATCGTTGCGCCGATGACCCTGCGCGAATCGGCCGCAAACGGGACGATCAGCAACGCGGCCGTTCTGCTAAATCGCGACGGAGGCGTTGCGGGTATTTTCCGGAAAGTGCACCCGATGGTCGACGACGATGGAAAGTTCGAAGGCGGCGTCACCCCGGGTGACGCGTATCCAGTTTTTACCTGCGACTTCGGCCGGCTGGGGATTCTGATTTGTTGGGACATGAGCTACGAGGAAGCGTGGGACGCGCTCGCTGCCGGCGGAGCGGAAGTCGTGGCGCTGCCGAGTGCCTCGCCGCAGACGTTGCGTCCGGCGACACAGGCGTTGCGACACCACTATTATGTCGTGACCAGTGCGCCTCGGGACAACGCGTCGGTGTTCGACCCGATTGGGCGAACGATTGCACAAGTCACCTCAGCGCCGGCCATGGTGGTGCGCGAAGTCGATTTGGCGTACGCGATTCTGCATTGGAGCGAGACGCTGCATGAAGGACGTGCGCTGCAGGAACGTTTTGGGTCGCGCGTCGGCTACGACTATTCCTCACGCGAAGACACCGGCATATTCTGGTCGAACGACCCGCACGTGAGTATCGGTGCGATGATCGCCGAATTTGGGCTCCGTGAAATGCCGGTCGACATCGAACGCATGGAGACGGCTCGAAAGAACGCATTTACCCGAGACCGCCCCGGGAAGGATCATTGAACGACGCCGCGACACACCGGAGGCTCCTTGTTGTTTTCCCGCGGGACAAATGGCCCGTAACGCTTGGTCGTGGCCCGGAGAGTAGGGGTAGGGAACTTCGGAATTTAGCTAATCTCTTCTCAAAATCGCTCAAATCCCTGTTTTCTAGTCCCATGGGAGTTCCGCCTCATTGACATCTTCCGGCGAACTTCCTTCCCCTTCAGCCCAGTTTCGACGCAACGCAAATTGTTCGAGATTGGCTTCAACAACTCCTGACCTTCTTCCATGTCCTGGCTTGGCAAGTTCACCAAATCCCGTCCAGCAGCCGCGTCGCCAGCTGTGCGCTGGATTCGCATCACCGAAAATCCCCAGCATCCGCTGATCGCCTTGTTCGAGTCGCGCGTACTGGCGAGGGAGAAGGCGCAGGAACTCGGAGCTCCGTGGGTGGCGATGGCATACGCCTGTGGATACATTCTCACCGATGGCTGGAATTTTCGGGATGCCAATGGTTTGGTGCCCACCTTTTGCCCCGTGCCGCCGGATGCGTTGAATGCGATGCAATCGCTCGTGATCGCGTTGCAACGGGAGAAAATGACGGGGAAGGAACTGGCCTTGCACGTTTGGACTGTGCTGCGAAAGATTCCCTGTCTGGCGCGCCTGCCCAATCCGCAGTTTGAGGACATGTGCAATTGCACCCTGATGCGCGTTTGCTACGCACCCCCCACTGGCGCGAAAGACGACTGGCTGACGATGCCGGCTTGGGCGCTGAAATTACCCAGCCGTCGCATGCGGTTGACGTGAGCGGAATCGCTCGTGGGAGCGACATCGAGGTCGAGACAGAGGTGCGACGGAGCACGTCGCGACAGTCTGCATATTTGTAAAAATCCGATGATTGAGGTCGTTCCGCTTGCGCCGTGCGACGTATGCCGCGCATCGAAGTGATTCGCGTATTGAGTAGGCGACAAAAGCACATAGCCGTCGTTCACCATGCTTCCGCTCGCTCGTGCTGTTCTGCTGCTATTTTTAGCTGTGGGCTCCCATTCTCTCGTCGCCGCCGAACCCGCTGAAATTGTTTCGCTCCGCGCCAAGGCGACCAAAGGCAACGCCATCGCGCAGTACAACCTCGGCCTCGCTTACGTTGAGGGTCAGCAGCTCCCCTCCGATCCCTCCGAAGCTTTCGCCTGGCTCACTCTCGCATCGGAAAACGGAATGACGGGCAAGGCGCTCAATACGCTGCTCGGCACAATCACCGACGCCCAACTCGCCGAGGGTCGGAAGCGCCTCGAGAACTATCGGGCCACTCTTACGGCGGGGACCAAACCTT
>CBRAFL010000385.1:0-5076 GCA_967755055.1 uncultured bacterium | reverse complement strand
CGACGCTTCCGAGCACAACAAAAACAAGCGCGTTGTCCTCCCGATCGTCAGCGATATCAAGTTCGCGTTGACGCGCCTCAACGCTCTCGCGATCGCCAACAAGTTCACCGCTCCCGATACCGCTGCGTGGCACACACAAATCGCGACGTGGAAAAAAGAGCACCCATTCAGCTTCGAAGAGAGTAAGCACATCGTCCCTCAAGAGGCGATCAAGACGCTCTACGAACTGACCAAGGGCGAGGCGATCATCACGACGGGCGTCGGCCAGCATCAGATGTGGGCCGCTCAATTCTATCGTTTCAACGAGCCGCGCCGCTACATCAGCTCGCTCGGCCTTGGCGCGATGGGCTTCGGCTATCCGGCGGCCATGGGCGCCAAAGTCGCCTGTCCCGATCGTGAAGTCATCGATATCGACGGCGACGGCTCGTTCATGATGAACATCCAGGAGCTGGCCACCGCGCACATCGAAAAGATCGCGGCGAAGGCGATGATCTTAAACAATCAGCACCTCGGCATGGTCGTGCAGTGGGAAGACCGCTTCTATGGCAGCGTGCGCGGCAATACGATTCTCGGTGACGAAACCAACGTCGGCAGCCCCGACAACCTCGGCGGACTCTATCCGAATTTCGTGAAGATCGCGGAAGGCTTCGGTGTCAAAGGCCGCCGCGTTCACCTCCGCAGCGAGTTGAAAGCCGCTATTCAAGAAATGCTCGATCACGACGGCCCGTTCGTCCTCGACATCATCGTCCCGTACACGGAACACGTGCTCCCGATGATTCCAGCCGGCAAGTCCGTAAAGGAAATGCTGCTGAAGTAAGTCGCCGCATTCTCGATCACTCCTCTGCTCTCCAGCCCGGCCTATACGGCCGGGCTTTTTCTTTTTTCGAGCAGATCACTCCGCCCCCATATCCGTCGATCGACTACGGTCGCGCGAGTTCGAATTTGAGATCTTTCCAGTAAGTCCAGCCATACGCATTCGTTTTACCCGGGATGGGGCTCGTGGAAAACTCAACCGTCCCTCGCTCGCCTGCAGGGACATCCACGCTAAACGATTGATCGCCGCGTTGATCGACTTGATCACGCGGATTGACGCGAAGGAAAAAGAGCCGGCGTCTTGCGCCCTCAGGCGATACCAAGGTAATCGTGAAGTCCGCGCCCTCCGTACTGTCCTGCGGCTTTTCGTAAGCGCCGGAAAAAAAGCCGAGCTTCCCGCTCAGTCGCCGAGCTGCCGTTGGGAATTCAGTACTGATCAGCGAAGGTGCATGGGCGGCGATGTGGCCTTCGCTGAAATAAGCCGGCCCGGTCCAGCTCGAGTTCGCGACGAGTGTTTCCACTCTGACAGTAACAGTAATCGGAAAATTTTCCGGGTGAATCTCAGGATTGCGCCGGTAAACTTCGAAGTGTGCATCGAACTCGAGGTAACCACGACCTGGCAAAAATCGCACCGCCGCGATTTTATCCCGAACATCGAACACTCGCTGCAGGATATAATACTTGGTGAGCAGATCGGGTGCGATCTGGTTCATCGTTTTGACTTCGGATTCCCGCATCACGAGCCAGTCGGGAACAAGATACGCTATCAATTCCGGCCAGTGTTCGGTGTAATTGCCGAGGTGCGGAAGTTTACGCCTCGCCGCCACCATCTCGGGCGAGCAAAGCCCTGGATGATCATACATCTTCAAACCGGAATAAAACCCGATGTAGCCGAGCGGCTCGAGAAACACGGTGTCGTGCGGTGAGGCCGCATTTTTTTTCAACCATTCACCCAAAACCCTCCGATTGCCGTCCTCACTGATACTTTGCGACAACTTCATTTCGTAGGCGGCAAAGCCCGTCAAGATCAGCGCCCCCGCCGGAAGCAAGATCGAGATCCCCACCAGGGCGCGGCTAAAAACAAGCACCGACGCGTGCCGCTCACGCCACGCCTGAGCCCATTCCACCAATTGGCTGACGATCGTGCTGAGGCCGACGAAGGCCAGCAGCGTGAGCGTTGGCACGTACCAAGGAGAATGAAACCCCGCCAAATAGTTTAGATAAAAATGGCCGGCCGTAAAAGTGAGGGAGGCAACGCGAACTTCCCATCTCACTTTCGGCAGTATCCACAATATCAGAACGCCGACCGCCAGCCAAAATGAGGTGCTCACAACCCACGGATGCCACCCCGTGGTCACGCCGTACGGCGGCATGAAAGTCGTCGCGAGGTTTGCTCCGTCGTGCAAAATTTTCCGCGGGAAGTCTTCGAACGCTTTCACCAAACCACCGAACGACGAAACCGGTTTGAACAAGCCCTTCGCAATGATCGTGTGCGGAATCGGCGATCCATAGTAAGACCACGCCCAAATCAACCACGGCGAATAGAGGAGCGCCGTAATTACTCCCGCCAGCGTGAACTCCTTCAAAATACTCCAGCGACTCTGCAGCACGGGACGCGCTTTACTAAATAACAGGACGCCAACCGCGAGAAACCCGATATAAATAAACGAATCAGGACGACTCCACATCAACCCCGCCCAAGCCAGGCCCAAATGAATCGGCTTGCGAGGCGGAGAAGTGAACAACGCATAGAGAGTCCACGAGAGAAACAGCAAAACAAACGCCGTCTCCATGCCGTTCGTGGTGAAGTCGATGATCTTTGCGTCCGTCGCAAACAGGCCCACCAGCAAAACAGCCGGTAATAATCGGGCATATAATTTGCGCGCCAATTGCCAGAGGATCACGCCCGCTCCCGCGTAGGCTGCCGTGCTCATCAACCGAAAAATCCACAACGCCGCTCGATCCGAGGAATTTCCCGTCAGGAGACTGGCGACCGCCGGCAGAAGTCCTCCGAGCGGCGAGGTGTAGGAATGAACCCGTTCGCCTTCCGTAAACGTGAACCCGTGCCCGGTCGCCAGATTCTTCGAGGCCCGATATGTAATATAAAAATCTTCCCACGTGTGCTGGGTATAGGACGCCCACGTCACTCCAATCGCGAACAACAGAGCGAAGATCAGCCAGCTGGACTTTCGAATTGAACGTGCTGGCGTCGTCTCCGGACCGGCTTCGGACCGAGACAAGGGTTGGATGTCAGAAAATAAATTCAAAGCGCAAAAAAACAGTATTGAGCGAACGCCGTGTCAAAGCCTTCCCAGCCAGCAAACCACGCACCGATATGCAGAAAATTGTTCACTTCTCCTTCATCGTATAAACGCCATTCCAGTCCGCGCCTGGCGGCTGGCGTTTCATTTGGTCGCAGCGCGACAGCATCAAGAGCGATGGATTGATTTCCACACCAGGTGTCTCGTGAGGTTGGTTCAACTCCAAGACAGCGCTCTCCCGAAAACCCGCCAGCGCTCCTTCCCAATCTCTCAAAAAATAACGCTGCATCCCTGAATCGAATAAACGGAGACAGTTAGCGACGCGAGGCGCGATATCCTCCTTCAGTCCGACGATCTCGTACACCGCCACAGGCTGCGACCGCCCTTTGACGACGATCCGATCGAGAAACCTAAAAACCACTCGGTCACCACCGCTTTCGCAGGCGAGTTTCGTGCTCTCCGTCACCATCGTGTAGACGCCATAAGCCTTCGCGCCGCTCTCCATGCGAGCAGCGAGGTTCACATTGTCGCCCATCATCGTGTAGTTGAAACGCGTGTGGCTGCCCATATTGCCGACGACGACCGCCCCCGTGTTGAGGCCAATGCGAGTCTGAAGAGCATGCACGACCACCGGCCATTTTTCGCCTTCATTACGCCACTTCTCACGTAACTCCGCACACCGACGATGCACTCTGATTGCCGCGACGCAGGCGCGATACGCGTGGTCGGGCAGCACGAGCGGCGCACCGTACATCGCGACGACAGCATCGCCGATGTATTTGTCGAGCGTGCCGCCTTCTGCCTGCACGATGTCTGTGCAAGCAGTGAGATATTCATTCATCAGCTCGACGAGCCGCGGTGGCGTGAGTTTTTCGGAAAACGCGGAAAACGACTGAATGTCGCTGAAGTACGCCGTAATGTTTTCTTCAACACCGCCGAGTCGCGGTTCCTCGCCCGATTCGATCATGCGATGAACCAGAGCGGGCGAAACATAAGTGCCGAACATTCCTTTGATGCGCCCTTTTTGTTTTTCCTCGTGAAGGAGCTGCCACGTAATCGCCGCAAAACTCGTTGTCAGCGCCGCCCCGATCGGCAACGCGAGCGGAATAATGAAATGATGCGCGGCGAATATCCAAAAACCAAATCCTACATAACCAACCAGCACCGCCATCGCGCCAAATTTTGTCGAACGACTGCGTGCGCCACCCGCGGTCGCCAAGCCACTGACCAATCCTGTGAGTCCGAGCGCAACCGCGAAATCCATCCAGGCCACCCCTCGCAAAACCGGAAGCCGGTCGAGGTAGTTTCCGGAAACAATCATCTTCAGCAGATTCCCATGAACTCCCACTTTCGGAACCGGAACTTCGTCAAACGGCGTCGAACTGACGTCCTGCAAAAGCGGGTCAACGGGACCGATCAATACAATCGCATCGCGAAAATCAGTCTGCGCAAAGAAAGCCTCCGCCGTTTTCTTCTCTTCGGGATTTTCGGACTCAAGCATTGCCGCGTAGTTGAAAACGCTGGACAGACTAATTCTCGGGTTGCGCGACGACTGCCACGCGGAAAACCAATTCACGTCCAGTAGCTGTCCATCACGCAAGGGGATGTGCGCGGCACGCGTTCCGTCTTCGCGGACTAAATCAATGCGGGTGTCACCGATCTTCACTCCCTCGACCGGCACTCCGTAGTACAATCGGGCGAGTTCGATCGAGAGATGCAGGTAAGGCCGCACCGAGGTCGGAGCATAAGCGGGTACAGTTCGCGTCGCCCCATCCATCGTATCGATCAAACCGATCAGCGCCGGCGACCATTGCTGGCCGGCGGCTTTTTCGCTGATGCGGAAGCTCGGCCTTGCCGCGATACATCACTACGACATCGTCGGCGACGTTGGCGACCACGCCGAGATCGTGGGTAATCATCAAGAGCGCCATGCCGAGCTCGGCCTGCAGGTCCTTGATGAGGCGCAGGATCTGCGCCTGGATGGTGACGTCGAGCGCCGTCG
>CBRAFL010000384.1:0-5099 GCA_967755055.1 uncultured bacterium | reverse complement strand
CAGTCGAAAGGCGAGCGAATTTATGCCCATGCGTCGCGTGCGTTCCCAGTTTTTCCCGGAAGTGTCGTCGCCGACCCGGTGTGAGTCGACGAGGCCCGCCGCGAGATGTCCCACTGTATTACAGCCGAGCACGACCATATCGCCGGCATGTTGGCGGATCAGGCGATAGAAGCGTAGAAGGATCTCTGCGTTGGTCAGGGAACGATCCGCGAAACTCCAGCCGGCATTCGTCAACTCGATCCCCATTTCGAATCCCCAGCGCCCAAAACAATCGTAAGTCGAGAAGTCGTGCTTGAGCAATTTGTATCCCCAATGGCGGATACGGGCGACGTCCGCGGCGATGGTGGCAAGGTTATCCTCCCGCGTGAGATCGAGCGGATGTTCCGGCGCGGGATGCGGCCCCGTGTGCAATCGACCGCAATCCGTCTGGTCCGCGCGCATTGCCGTCAGTCGCACCCAGAGCCCGGGATGCACGCCCATTTCGCTGATAGCCTTGGCGAGTGCAGGCATGTCCGGAAATTTCACCGGATCGCCTTCGTGCCACGGTCCTCCAGGATTGACGCCGCCGGGTGTCCAACCCGCGTCGATGACGCAGTACGGTCGGTTGGCATGACTGGAAGAAATTTCGGCGAGAAAGCCCGCGTCCCTCCGGATCGCGTCGGCATCGAAGCCCTCTCCATAGGCGTAGTACCAGTTATTGTTTCCGCAGATCGGCTGCGCCGGACCTCGTCGTGGGCTCGGGCACAACTCGCCGCAGAACTGTCGGGCTGCTTGAAACGCGCTCGGCCCTTCGAAGGTGCGAGCACGCAGCGTAGCGGCATGCAGCTCCCGCGCCCCCAACATTACGCTGCCGCCGCCATTGCGCAGATCGACCCAGCAGGAGATCCCCTCGTCGTCGACCATCCACGAGCAAAATGAATTCGGCTGCACGTCGACCCCGACGCCCCATGTCCGGGATCGCCGCGCGTCGTGCGCGAGAAAGTACCATGGCATCAGCCGGTCGGGTTGCCGGTGACGCCACTGCAAATCACCGTAACCTCGTTCCCAAGCGTCGCCGAGAAAGAGTGTCTCCGCTGAGAACACGGTCCGCCAGCGAATCAGGATCCACGAGATGGGCTGAGAGGGACAGCACACGAATACATCTTGCCCCTCATCCCTCCGAACCACCCGGAGTTCTACCCCACGGGTAGTCCATCGACCGCCGCCGTGCCCGTCGGCGCGCTGGAGGGTGAGTCGATCGTGAATAACAAAAACGCTGTCCGGCTCAGCGGCGAAACATTGCAATGGCATACGCGCAGGAAAGGCATCGATCTACCACTTGAGCGAAAGCGTGAGCATCGTTTCGCGCGCTGGGATGTAGTAATAGTTATTGCGATACGCCCGGCCCTGATAGATCGCCACGCTCGTGTAGACCTCGTCACTATAATCAAAGAGATTCGTCACATTCAATCGCACCTCGCACGGAAAGCGACGAACCTTGAATTTATACGCCGCCATCGCATTCGCGACCGTGTAGGCTTCGGCATAGACGAAGTTGGTCGGTTGATTGAGCTGATTGCCGATCAGGCGCTTTCCATAAATATTGGCGCCGCCGCCAATTTGAAAGCCGTTCAATTTTCCACTCGTGAACGTATAGGTTCCAAAAACATTAGCCGTCCACTTGACGGTCCCGTTCAGCGTCCGCCCGTCGATGGCGGACTGGATCGTGTTCAGGTAAGTCGCCGTGTTGGATGCGACGCGTGCGCGATTCGGGTTCGTGACGTCGGCCGCGCCAGCCTGCCACGCTGCGAGGTTCTGCGCGATATAGGCATTCGATCCGGGATAAGAGTTCGATTGCTCAGTCTCCGGGAGGGCGAGGTTGAATTTAACCCGCAGGCTCTTCGTCACGTTCGCCGTGAGATCGGCTTCGAATCCGTGGGCGCGGTAGTCATAAGTATCCAAATACGCAGTGGGAGTGATTTGTTTGTCCGGCTGCCCGATATCGACCCAGATTTGGTTCACCACACCGAGCGACAATTGCTGCGTCTGGCCGGTTTCCTCTGCCTCGTAATACCCGATGGAGCCGACCACCCGGCCATCCCAGAGATTCAGGCGCAAGCCAGCTGTCCTCGAGTTGCTTGAGGTCGCATTCGCGCCGGGCTCACCCGGCAGAGCAGGGACATTACGATTCAGCGGACGAAAACCATCAGCATAGTTCACATACAGACCGACCGTATTCACCGGGAAATACGTCAGCCCCGCCGTGGTGGTCGTCACCTTCGCGCCAAATCTCTGATCGGAATACGTCGCGGCGTAGCCGCGGGAGTCGAACGTGGCGATATCGCGGACGTGAGCCTTGTAGTCGTCGTAGCGAACGCCCGCGATCAGCGTCACTTTGTTGGCGAAATAGGCACCAACGGTATTCAGCTGAATCGAACTCATCTGCGCCGCCTGATGGGTACTGCGGGTTCTCGTCTCAGAAAAATGATAGCCGTTACTGTCAGTGGGAATCTTGAGATCGGCTTGCGGCGCACTCCAGTATTGACGGTAGACATACGCATTAGCCGCGCTGCGAAGATTGGCATCCGCCGGGTTATTATCCCGGGCGAGCAGCGTGATTTGCGGATCGAAGTTATTGAAATCCCGCTGGGCCACGACGCTGAAGGTTTGAGTGTTCCGGCCAAATTGAATCGGGTAAGCAGCCGCGGCGCGCGCTGTCGTCTCATAATTGAGCGTCCGATAAAAATTATTCAGGGGCGTTTCGCTGTAATACTCTCCGAAGTGCGGATTTGCCGCGCCATTGGGGAGCACCTTCACGACGTCGAGGTAGGTGCTCGTCCAATTGAACGTTGGGCCCTTTCGGATAACTTGCTCCGTCGAGAAAGCCAGTTCGGTGACCAGACCGCTGTCGAACGTCTGTTCATAAAACGCCTGCGCTGTATAGTAATCGCTTTTGAGCTTAGCCTGCGCGGGCTGCGCCCAAAACTGCTTGCGCGGGAGAACTGGGAATCCCGTAAAACTCTTGCCGTTGGCCAGGCTGAGACTCGTACCGTCCGTGCGTGGATAGTTTAGGAAGCTCAACACCCCATCGAACGCATTGCTGGCGACCAGATAGCTCGTCGTCAGCCGCACGAGCCCCGTCGAGGCCGCGGGACTCGCGGCGAGCGGCCCGGTAGCGACCGTCTGCTGGTCCCAGGCCGAGCTTCGATCGGTGAGCGGGACATACGACATCGAGTTCTTGTCCAAGCCATACTCTCCATCAAAACGGAACGTCGCGCCCTTCCATGGTCGCGCGCTGACCGCGATGTCCACCGCGTCGGTGTCATTAAAATAGCCGTCGATCCAGTTCCGGCGTCTTTGTGAAAGCGCGTTCACCCGGACCGCGACTTTTGAACCCAACGGTTCATTGACGTCCACCGCCATCCGCGTACTGCCGGCCGTGTCGCCGCGAACGTCCAGTGCGCCCGAGGATTTGAACAAGGCTTGTTTCGTGAGAATATTCACGCTGCCGCCCGCCGGGCCGACGCCGTAGAGAATGCTGTTCGGGCCGCGCCAACCTTCAATGCGATCGACCAGATAATCTTTTACGGTGATGATATAGGGAAAGTAATTGCGCGTGTTGGCGCCCGCCGGCAGTCCGCGAAACGTCACGTTACCGCCGAAATCGCGCGGATCAGTGTTGGGATCTGTTGGATACGAGGAAGTCAGCCAGCGCAGCGCGTCGCGCGTGTCGATAATCCCCAGATCGGCGAGGAATTCGCGAGTGAGCACCGACACGTCGCTGGGGGTCCTCAGCAAATTAGTACTGAGACGGCTGCCGGAAATCGTATCCGAAGCGAGATAACCATTGTCCTTGTCAACTTTGACCGCGAATTCCGGCAGCACGACAGTACTGTCGGCGGTGCCGCTGTCTGGACCCGGAGCGGTCTGAGCACTGAGCGTGGTGAGCAACAATGCGGAAATAATCGAAGCGTGAGGAAGGCGGGATGAAAACAGGGACATACTTCTAGGGTTGAGGTGTCAGCGAGAGAAAGCGTCGCAACGATGACGGCCAAAATCCGCGGCCCACAAGGCAGTCGCTGTTCACACGGGTGAACAATTAACGTGTTCACCCGTGTGATCTGGAGCTGGCTTGAACCTCCTGCGTTCAAGGTCGAAAGAGCCACTCCTCATTCATGCTCAATCTCTGTGTGATCGGAGCCGGCCTGCACAGTCGGACTTACCATCTGCCGGCCCTGGCTCACTACAAAGCCCTCGGGGGCGATTTTGCGCTTTCGGCCATCTGCGACGCAGACGCCGCGAGAGCTTCGGCGGCGGCGCGCGATTTCGGATTTCGGTACAGCTTCAACAGCCTCGATCAGATGCTCGACCAGATGAAGCCCGATGCCTGCATGGCAATCATTCCGGTGGCCACCACGACTGAGCTTTCGCTAAAGCTTCTTCGCGAAGGATGCCCCGTCTTGGTCGAGAAGCCGCTTGGCGCCAACATCGAGCAGGCCCGCGCTTTTGTCAGCCACAGCCGCGCCGCCCGCGGTGCAGCGATGGTCAGCATGAATCGCCGTTTTGACCCGATCTTCCGGGCCGCGCTCGACTGGGTGGGCCCTCGGCCAATCAAATTCATTCGTGGCTGTATGGCGCGCACCAAGCGGGTTGAGGAAAACTTTATTTCAGAAACCGGACTGCATCTCATCGATGTCGTGCGCTCGATTGCGGGCGAGGTCACCGGCTCCGAGAGCAACGCCCAGCAGATCAACGGTGCGCTCTGGTGGACGGTACGCCTGTCGTTCGCCAGCGGAGCCCAGGCACTGATTGAAATTCAACCGACGGCGGACGCGAACAAGGAGTGTCTGCAATTCTTCGGGGAGGAATTCGTGGCCGAGGCTCGCAGCGCGGAGTTCGATGACGGCCTCTGGCGCGGGTGGTCGGCGGGGCGACTGGTGCGCGAAGAAATCAGCGATCGTGCCACCCCGCCCTTTGTGGCCAACGGGACCTTCGCCGAGACGAAAGCATTTCTAGATTCAGTCCGTCACGGGCTCGCTTTGAAGCCGACGCCTGGGGATGTCCTTTCGAGCATGGAGATCTGCCATCGGGCAATCGCCGCCGTCGACGAAAATAGGCTT
>CBRAFL010000383.1:0-5109 GCA_967755055.1 uncultured bacterium | reverse complement strand
TTCGCGCAAATGATTTTGTAGCACTTTCCCTCCTCGCCGGATTTCTGCATGCCGTGCAACCGCGCGAGCTTGATCAGTGCTTCGTTCGCTTCAGCGCCGCTGTTGCAAAAAAAGACGCGACCCGGTCCGGCGAATTTAACCAGCCGCCGCGCGAGTTCGCCTTGGTTCGGATGACGGAAAAGATTGCTCGTGTGAATCAACTCGCCCGCCTGCCGTTGCACCGCCCCAACCCAGTACGGATGACAATGCCCGAGCGCGCTCACCGCGATTCCAGAGGTGAAATCGAGATAACTATTACCGGCGTCGTCCCACACCTGCGTGCCGCGTCCGCGTACGAGCGTGAGGGCGGCGCGAGCGTAGTTTTTTAAAACATGCGCGTCGTAAAGCTCAGCGGTGCTGGTGCGAACGATGGAAGGAGCAGTCATGGACAGATATTCTTCGGTGAGGATTTCTCTCCGCTACTGTTTCAGCTCGGTAACGGAAGAAAACGCTAAACCAGAAACCCAAAGATCGCAGCGAGCGCAGAATGATTACTGCACAATTTCAGTGCCGATCCCTTGATCCGTGAAAATTTCCAGCAACAGCGAGTGCGGCAACCGTCCATCGATGAAATGGACGCGCTGTACGCCTTCCTGCAGCGCTCGAATCGCGCTCTGCACTTTCGGACGCATACCTTTATCGATCACGCCGCGCTTCTTGAGATCATCCACCTGGTTGATTTTCAAGGTGGAGATGAGCGACTCAGGATCGGCCGGATTTGCGAGCAACCCCGGCACGTCACTCATGTAAACGAGACGGCGCGCGCGCAGTGCACTTGCTACGCGACCCGCCACCAAATCGGCGTTCACGTTGTACGGCTTGCCATCGTAGCCTTCGGCCACGGGCGAAATCACTGGCACGAATCCCTCGGCAATTTCTTTTTTAATCAACTTCACTTTCACTTCGGTCACGTCGCCTACGTAGCCGAGATCGATGGGATTTCCCTCGTCGTCGACGATCAGTTTCTGACAGACCAAAACCGTGTCGCCGGGCAAACCTTTCGGTTTTCCTTTCGCGCTGGAAATCGCGTCACAGACATCCTTGTTCACGATTTCATCGAGAGTTTTCTTCACGACGGCGATCGTGTCTTCGTCGGTAACGCGAAGACCATTGATGAAATTCGCTTTCAACCCGGACGTCTCCATCGCTCGAGTAATTGCTTTCCCACCGCCATGCACGACGACGATGTTGATGCCTACGGCGGCGAAGAACGCGATGTCGTGCGCAACACGCATGCGAGCGACCGGATCGGGATCGTCCATGAAACTGCCGCCGTATTTGACGACGAACGTCGAGCCGCGGAAATCTTGAATGTAGGGAAGCGCCTCGAGAAGCACCTTCGCCTTGGCGGTAACTTCAGCAACGTTCATCAGAGATCAACGTGCCCGGCAAAAATCGCGAAGCGAGGAGAGAGGAAGGAGGATGCGTTCACTGGTGCGAAGTGGAGAGATGCATAACGCACTCGCGGCGCGCATTTCCACAATAATTTTCTAAACTTTGCGGCCGCGGGAAAACCCCGACTGCAAAATCGGCTTCACACCTCGCCTACGCCTGCCCAGTTCTTGAGCGTGCCCAGCACAAATCTATCGTTTTCTTCGCGGTCAGCGCATCGCGAATGGCTCAACTCTCAAGCGGCGTTGCCCGCTGGTTTTCGCGTGGGCACAACGCAATTTCACTTCACACCGCGTGAAGCACCGAAGCCGGCGAAGATGACGCTCACGCTCATCGCGACGGAAAAACCCACCGCCGATTTCGCCGCGGTGTTCACGCGCAATGCGTTTCCCGGCGCTCCCGTGATCATTGGTCGCAAGCGACTCGCCGGGGAAACGTTGGGCGCGATCATCGTGAACAACAAAATCTCAAACGTGTGCGCGCCCGGCGGCGTGGAAACGTCTGAACAGATCTGCGAAGCAACAGCGAAACTGCTCGGTATCTCGGGAACGCAAGTGTTGCCCTCCTCGACCGGCGTCATCGGCTGGACCTTGCCGGCGGATGCGATCGTCGCCGCGTTGCCCCAAGCGGTGTCCGCTCTCGCACATCATTCGGTCATGCCAGCGGCGGAAGGAATCGTAACCACCGATCTTTACCCCAAAGTGCGTCGCGCCGACGTCGGTGGCGGCAGCATTGTCGGAATCGCGAAAGGCGCAGGAATGATCGAGCCGAACCTCGCGACGATGCTGGTCTACATTTTGACCGACCTCGCGGTGCCGCGTGACACCTTGCGCGAAATGCTTTCGCGAGCCGTCGCGCCGAGTTTCAATTCCATTAGCATCGACAGTGACACCAGCACGTCTGACACCGTCGTGGTCTTATCGTCGGGTCGCGTGCCGTGCGCAGATTTCAGCGCGTTCGAACGTGCGCTGACGCAGGTGTGTCTCGACCTCGCAGAGGACGTCGTACGCAACGGCGAAGGCGTCCGCCACGTGATTCGCGTGGCAGTGAAAAATGCTGCAACGCCGGAATTGGCGCGCGCGTTGGGCAAGGTGATCGTGAATGCACCGCTCTTTAAATGCGCGGTCGCCGGTAACGACCCCAACGTCGGCCGGCTCGTGCAGGCGATCGGCAAATATGTCGGCGCGCATGCGCCGGACACAGACCTTTCTCGTGCGCGGCTGAGCATGGGCGGAATCGAGATTTTTGCGCGTGGCGTATTTCAACTGAATCCCGAAAAGGAAAACGCGCTGGTTGCGCACTTGCGCGGAGCCGAACTCTACGCGAGTGCACCGCCGAAAGACGGCGTGTTCACTGCGGCGGTGGATTTTCCGCCGCACGAGCGTTGCGTAGAAATCGAGGTCGATCTCGGCAGCGGAGAACACGCCGCCACGATTTTCGGCGGCGACCTCACGCACGAGTACGTGAGCGAGAACGCCGATTATCGGAGCTGAGTAGCGGCAGGCCTCCGTGCCTGCTGGGTTCGCGGAGGGACGATGCTCCGAAGGCGCACAAGCCTCCGTGTCGTCCGTTCCGAACTTTGAACTTCGATCTCCGAACACGGCAGGCACGGAGGCCTGCCGCTACTATATCAACCCCGCCGTCTCCGGAAACCCGCACCAGAGATTCATGATCTGCACGGCCTGGCCGCTCGCGCCCTTCATCAAATTATCCTCGGCCGCGGTGATCACGAAATTTCCCGTGCGCGGATCATGCACCGCGGAGATATCTACGCGATTCGTGCCGATTGTGTGAGCTGTGTCAGGCGTTTCGCCGCTGGGGAGCAGCTGCACGAAGGGCGCGTTCGCGTAAGTGCCGCGCCACGCCTCATAAAGTTTTTCGATCGTCGCACCGCTCGCCGCTGGAACGGTGATCGTAGTCGCAATCCCGCGCCGCATCGGAGCGAGGTGAGGATTGAACTGGATGATCGTTGGCGCGCCGGTGTGAACGGCGAGTTGCTCTTCCACCTCTGCGATGTGCCGGTGCTTCACTAATCCGTAAGCCTTCACGCTCTCGGCGCGCTCCACGTAGAGATAGTTCTCCTCCACCTTTTTACCGGCGCCGCTCACGCCGCTGTAAGAATTCACCACGATATGCTCCCGGCCGATCACGCCCGCTTTCAACAACGGGACGAGCGGAACCAAAATGCTCGTGGGATAACAACCAGGCGCCGCGATGAGCTTCGCCTCCTTTTTCCAGCTCGGAGGCGTGATCTCAGGTAAAACGAAACGGGCGCTCGGCAACAATTCGGGCGCGTGGTGCTCGCCGTAATATTTCCGGTAAGTCGCGAGATCCGCGATCCGGAAATCCGCGCTAAGATCGATCACGCGCTTGGCTGAAGCAACGAGCGCTTTCGCGTACGTCGCCGCCGCACCGTGCGGCAGCGCGAGGAAAAAGAGATCGATGTCGCTCGCTGCCAGAGCGGCCGGATCGGAGTCGGTGAACTTCAGCCCTTGATCAGCTCCGCGCACTGCCGGGATGACCGACGCCAGCGGTTTGCCAGCGTTCGAGCGCGAGGTAACCACCGCCAACGTGACGTGCGGATGACCGAGCAGGAGTTTGACCAAGACTTCGCCCGAGTAACCGGACGCACCAACGATGCCTACTTTCATAAATGTGAGTTCAAGGACTGGCAGTTGAGAATCCAAACAATAAAAAACCGCCCGGCGGTAAAGCGCGGGCGGTTGAAAAGAGACGAAGGCGTCTGAAAATTAACGCTTCGAGAACTGGAACCGCTTGCGCGCGCCGGGCTGACCGGGCTTTTTACGTTCCTTGGCGCGGGGATCGCGCTTGATGTGGCCGGCCTTCTTCAGAGCGGGGCGGAGTTCGCCATTCATCTTCTGGAGTGCACGAGCGATGCCGTGGGCAACTGCGCCAGCCTGGCCAGCGACGCCACCACCAGAAACGTTAACCGAGACGTCGATCTTCTCGCGAAGGTCGACTGTCAGGAGCGGCGCGTAGGCCTGCTTGGCAAAATTCTCGTGGGAGAAATAATCCTCAAAATCCCGCTTGTTGCAGGTGAGTTTGCCGGTGCCTTCGGTGATCCGAACGCGGGCGGTGGAGGTCTTGCGGCGGCCGGTGCCGAGAAATACGTTGGAGGCGACAGTGCTCATGGACTAATCAAACTGAAATTGTGACCGGGTTGCCGGCCTCGTGCGTGTGG
Source organism: uncultured bacterium (assembly GCA_967755055.1). Lineage (GTDB taxonomy): Bacteria > Verrucomicrobiota > Verrucomicrobiia > Opitutales > Opitutaceae > Opitutus. Next base: position 476 of record CBRAFL010000383.1, on the reverse strand, counting down.
GTCGGGCCAGCGAAAACGCGGAGCTTCGTCAGCATCTTGGCGGCGATGCGATTCTTTGGGAGCATGCCCTTGACCGCGTGGGAAATGATAAATTCCGGATTCTTCGCGCGCATCTGAGCAACATTCTTGTAGCTCTCGCCGCCAACGAAGCCGGAGAAGAACATGTACTCGTTCTGTACTTCCTTCTTACCGGTGAGAGCGACCTTCTCCGCATTGATGATGATGACGTAGTCGCCGGTATCAATCGTCGGGGTGTAGGAGGCCTTGTGCCGGCCACGAATCATGTTGGCGGCTTTAACTGCGAGACGGCCAAGTGGAACGCCGGTGGCATCGATCAGATACCACTTGGGCTGCACTGTCTCCTTTTTGGCGAGGAAGGTTTTCATGGGAAAAGGGGCCAAGAGCTAGGGTTTCTCAGAAGAGTGTCAACCCCTGTTTTTGAGAGGTTGCGAGATCGTACAATTCATTGCGAGTTT
>CBRAFL010000382.1:0-5114 GCA_967755055.1 uncultured bacterium | reverse complement strand
GCGGCGAGATGATCGCCGCCTTCGTTCTGAGAAATTACCGCGAGAATTTTCCGCGGCCCAAATCAACTGGGTTAGCTCAAGCCGCCGCGCCGACGCGTTCGAGAAGAGCGAGCGCCTGCTCGACCTCACGACGAATCTCCGCCAAGGCCGCGCGGGCTTCTTCGATCTGATGACTGGCGCGCTCGGTGTATTCCGCCTTCAACGCTCCAGCCTTCTCGGTGTACTCCGCTTTGAGAGCACCGGCTTTTTCGGAATACTGCGCCTTCAACGTCGCCCAACGTTCACCGAGGTGGTGAAGCTTGGCATCGGAGGCCTGCAAGAGGTCACGCAATTTGGCGTTCAGTTGAGTATGCCGGCTGGTCAAATGGAGATTCAAACGGCGGCGTGTATCCGCAAGTTGGGACAAAAGGATCTTCTCTTCCGGAACCCGGCGAAGACCGCGCACCAAACGGAGTTTCTCCAGCGTCCAGATGGTCCATTTCGTCGGATCCCACTGCCACCACTTCACACCGTTGCGATAGTCGTGCTGAAACTCGTGGTGATAATTGTGGTAGCCTTCACCAAACGTGAAGAGCGCCATGATCCAGCTATCGCGCGCGCTGCAACGATCCGAGTACGGCTGACGGCCAATCGTGTGGCAGAGCGAGTTAATGAAAAACGTCATGTGCTGCACGGCCGTGATCCGCGCCACGCCACCGAGCAAGAAACCGCCTAGTGCACCCAGCCAGCCCGAGTGCAAATAGCCCAACGCCGCCGGCACCAGAAAACCAACGCCGATCGCAAGCGGCAGATAAAAACGATCCTGCCACATTACCAGCGCGTCTTTTCGGAGATCCGCGACGTTGTCGAGTGGCGGCTCAGGATCGAGTTTGAACAAGATCCAGCCGATGTGCGCGTGCCAAAAACCTTTCGAAATATCATAGGGATCATCGTCGTGATCGACATGCTTGTGATGGCGGCGGTGATCTGAAACCCAGGCGAGCGCGGTGTTTTCGAACGCAGCGGCACCAAAGATAAGTGCGACCAAGCGAACCGGCCACAGCGCTTGAAACGACATGTGGGCGAACAGTCGGTGGTAGCCCAAGGTGATGCTCAGGCCCGTCGCAATGACGAAGGCGAAGAACATCGAAAGTTGAAACGCGTCCACTCCGTAGTGCCAGAGGTACAGCGGAACTGCGGTGCAGGTGATGACAAACGTCCCAATCAGGAACGAACTATTGGTCCAATTGATCCGGGACGACGGAATGCGAAACGCCATATAAGTACTAGTAACGTGTCAGTAGATTCCCGACGCGCCAGCCGAAATTCCGTAAATTTCTGCTGCAACTCGCTCGTGAGGGGAAAAAGAAGCCTCAGCCTTGCATTAACTTAAACTCAACGGATTCGCGCAACGCTTCCCAGCTCGCATCGACGATGTTATCACTCACACCGACCGTTCCCCAAATCCGTTTCCCATCTCCGCTCTCGATCAAAACTCGCGTGCGTGAACCGGCACCCTGGTTGCTCTCAAGAATCCGAACTTTGTAGTCGCGCAACGACATCTCACGCAATTTTGGATACGCCTGCTCAAGCGCCAGCCGCAATGCCTTGTCGAGTGCGCCGATCGGTCCCGATTCCTCAGCGACGGTATGCACCGACACTCCGTTTACTTTCAATTTCACGGTGGCCTCCGACCAGAGCTCGTTGTTGTGCCGTTCGATGATGACGCGGTAATTCTCGACTTCGAAAAACGTTTGTTTCTGCCCCAACGATTGCGCGACGAGCAGCTTGAACGAGGCGTCCGCCGCTTCGTATTCATAACCGCGAAACTCACGCTCTTTCAACTCGTCGATCAGCCCTTTCATCTCGGGTCGCTTCTCGTCGAGATCCAAGCCCATCTCCTTGGCTTTTAACGCGAGACTGCTGCGTCCAGCCATGTCTGAGACCAGCACGCGCGTCCGATTTCCCACCAGCGCCGGATCGATGTGTTCGTAGCTGCGCGCCACTTTCTGCGCCGCGTTCGCATGCAAGCCGCCTTTGTGCGCGAAGGCGGAATGACCCACGAACGGCGCTTTCGGATCGGGCCGCAAGTTCGCGAGCTCGTCGAAGAACAAAGAAAGATCCCTCACCTGCGATAGCTGCGGAGCGCAGTGCGCGGTCCGGCCCATTTTCAACAACAGGTTCGGCAGAATCGTAACGAGATTAGCGTTCCCCACCCGCTCGCCATACCCATTCATCGTCCCTTGGACCAACGTCGCACCGGCATCGATGCCGGCCAGCGACACGGCCACGCCGAGTCCACTGTCGTTGTGACAATGCACGCCGACTTTATCCGCGCCAAAACGCGCGACGACCGCCGCGACGATCCGCGTCACCTCCGGAACGAGCTTGCCGCCGTTCGTCTCGCACAACGACAGATTGCTCGCACCCCCGCGCGCCGCAGCCTCGAGCGTGCGCAAAGCGTAGTCCGGGTTGTCGAGATAACCGTCGAAAAAATGCTCGGCGTCGTAGATCACCTCACGACCTTGTGAAACGAGGTAGCGCACGCTGTCCTCGATCATGGCGAGATTTTCCTCGGCCGTGGTGCGCAGGATTTCCGTGACGTGCAGCAACCAGGTTTTGCCGACGATCGTGAGCACTGGCATCTCACTCTCGAGCAGCGTGCGAAGCTGAAGATCATCCTCAGGCTTTACGCCGGCGCGGCGAGTTGAGCCGAACGCCGCCAGTTTCGCGTGCGTGAGTTTCAATTTCTTTGCCTCAGCAAAAAAAGAAATGTCACGGGGATTGGAGCCGGGAAACCCGCCTTCGATGTAGTCGACGCCGAACTGGTCGAGCTTCTGCGCAATGAGCAACTTGTCGGTTACGGAAAAGCTGATGCCTTCACCCTGGGTGCCATCGCGAAGGGTGGTATCGTAGATTTTGACGACGTTGCTCATGCGGAAGAATCAGGTTTGTGGGGCGCAGCGCGACTGGCAAGGGAGCTTTTCAGCAACGACACCCCGCTGTCCCCGCAGGGAAATAACTTGAAACAAGAATCCCCCACTGCGGGTAATCGTTCCGATGCTCCGCCGTCCCGATCCCCTATCGGTGCTCGTCCTCGTCTTGCTCGCCCTCCTGCCGCTGCCGGGAGCTGCTTCGGCGTTTCCTCCCGCAACCACCCCGCTGCCCACAGTCACCGCGCTCGCCGCAGCGCAAAAAATTTCGCTGGACGGCATCGCCTCCCCGCGCGCCGTCTCTCGGCTGCGTCCGGGCGACCGGCTAAGCGCGTTGTTCACACTCACGGACGCCGGACGCGTTCAACAATGGCTCGCCGACGTCGAGATCGTCCCGCTCACCGACGAGGAGCGCCGTGCCAAGCCGCCCGAGACAGTAATCTACAGCGGCGCTGGCGGCGAGTTTCACCTCGATTCGCCTCCCGCCGCCTTCGCCCTGCGAATGTTCGGACCCGTCACCGCCGCGCCTCCCCCAACGAGCGGCTGGCCCGAGAAACATGCGCGCTTCACCCTGCGGGAGAATTTCCTGAGCTTCGGCTTCGACCGCATGGGCGACGTCGTCCTGCGCCTGCGTGCAGTCAATGACGAGATCCGCGTCGGATTCATGACTGGCGCTTTTGCCGCCGATCAACTCGCTTGGGGCAAGGACTGGGCCCGCCGCGTCGGCTTCACCCGGGAGGATGAACTCGTCTGCGCGAAACAAGCCTTCGCCACCTACGAGTTCCTTCAACTCGCGCTCCATACGCCTGGTTTCAAGGAGATCTTTGAAGCCACGATCAAAAAACCCTCGATCTGGACGGCCGTACGCAAGCGGAACTTTGGCTGCTTCTTCAACTATGACTGGGCGAGAGTCACCCGGCTGGACGGCGCCGCTTTCGGCGTCACCGATCAGGTTTATCAGCTCCCTTTCCAGCTTTTGTTATTCGGCACGCACGTCGCGGACGGCGTCTGGACAGTAACCGCCGCCCGTCCGCCGCTCCTCGCTTGCGCCGGCATCCTCGGCCTGACGATCGTGCCGCCTGATCGCTTAAACAAACGGCTCGAACTTCGCGTGCTCGCGGCGCAGCCCAGTCCGGAGACAGGCATCGCTGCAAACGCTAAATAAATCCGCCACCCATCCGCGTCGTCGGTCAGACGAACCGCTCACGCCCGCACCGCATGCCGGTCGATAAATTCCCGGATCGCCGCCGGACTCGCCTTAATCAAGTGCTTCACGATCCGTCGGACTTTCAGTTGCTCGAGACTCGCATCTGTAGGCTCGATGCCGATCGCCGCCTTGATCGTGTCCGGAAATTTCGCAGGACTCGCCGTCGCTAGGACAACATTCATCCGATCGGGATTATGTTCCTTGAACGCACACGCGGTGTGCGGATCGACGACGTAACCGTAATCCCGATGCACCCGCGCGATGATACCCGCGATCTCCGCGTCCGTGCAGCGCGACGCTGAAAATGTCGCGCGGTCGAAATCTTCAAAGTGGTATTGCCCGGTCGCCTTGAACGTCTGCATTACCTCGCGCACGCGCGCGGCGTCGCGTCCCACACTGTAATAAAGGAAGCGCTCAAAATTCGACGCCACCTGAATGTCCATCGACGGAGCGAGGCTGGGCTGCACGTCGCTCACGCGATAATCACCGCTCGTGAAGAGCCGATAAATGATGTCGTTTTGATTCGTCGCCACCTTGAAACCACGAATCGGCACGCCCATTTGCTGGAGCAACCAGCCCGCCAGCACGTTTCCAAAATTCCCGGTCGGCACGACGAATTCCACGTTGCCGCGATCTGCTTCGGGCACGCGCAGCCACGCGTACAGATAATAAACGCACTGCGCCAACACGCGCGCGAGGTTGATCGAATTCACCGCGGACAACCGGTGTTTCAACCGAAAGGTCTGATCACCAAAAATTTCTTTCAGCGCCGCCTGCGCGTCGTCAAACGTCCCGTCAACCGCGAGTGCGAAGACGTTCGCCGCCCCGGTGCAGGTCATCTGCCGCTCCTGCAGCGGTGACACACGACCATCGGGATAAAGAATGAAAATCGCAGTGCCCGGCTTGCCGAGCAGTCCGTAAATCGCCGCAGCCCCCGTGTCGCCCGACGTCGCACCGAGCACGTTGATCGACTCACGGCGGGTGCTGCACTGATG
>CBRAFL010000381.1:0-5163 GCA_967755055.1 uncultured bacterium | reverse complement strand
GGTGTACTGACACTTTCATTTTTGCCCTCGTTGCCGAGCGTCGTGTGCGTCGAAGAAATCGACCGCGGCGTTCATCCTCGAATGCTCCGTGAGATTCGTGATGCGCTTTACCGGTTGAGCTATCCAGCTAGCTCGGGTTTGACGCGGCCGCCGGTGCAAGTGATCGCGACAACGCATTCACCGTATCTGCTCGATCTATTTCGTGAACATCCCGAGGAAATCATTCTCACTCGGAAGCACGGAACCGCGGCGCAGTTTGAGCGGCTGAGTGATCGAGCTGATCTCCCTCAACTTCTCCTCGAAGGATCGTTGGGCGATCTTTGGTTTAGCGGCATCCTCGGCGGAGTGCCCGAAGAATAGACAGTTGCACACGGACGAACCCAAAAAGTGCACCAATTTTCGAAACTGTCGGTGCTCCCACTTCCAACTTCATTCGTGATTGTACCGCGATGAAGGTGGCGATCCTGAGTGAATCACCGGCGGACGAGGCTGCGATCCGTGTATTGGTTGAAATGGCTTTGGGCGCGCCGGTCGAACGAGTGCAGGCCGGCCTCCGGGCCCGCGGCTGGCCCAATGTCGCGCAAATCCTCCCTGCGATTATTCGCCATCTGCATTTCAATACCGCCGCAGACGGACTGGTGGTTGTGGTGGATTCGGATGACACGGTTGTTCACACCACGGAGCACGAGACGCCGAATTACTACCATCCCCTGTGTCGAATGTGTCAGCTTCGAGGGATTTTTCGTCGGACGATTAAACACCTCCCGCCTGCACATGGCCGCGCACACGTGCTGCGCTGCATGGGAGTGGCCGTGCCAGCCGTCGAGGCCTGGTATCTCTGCGGCCGGGACGAAACGGTTAGCGAAGCGGCGTGGATTGCCGGTCAAAAGAGCGGCCTCGCGCCCTACACACGTCGTGAACTCAAGTGGCGGGTTTATGGCACGGATCGACCCAGTCTTCCTCTCGAAACCGAACGCGCGTTGGAGGAAGTCCGACGCCATCGAGGTGACTTGCGGCGTTTGGAATTCGATTTCCCCGCGGGTTTCGGCCTGCTGGTCCAAGACCTCCGCCGATGGAGCAATTCAAGCCCTTGAAAAATCAGGGGCTCGATTCTGAAGAGGGCGTACGCCGGAGTGGCAGCTTCCCATTGCCTCGGAGCTTCTCCGATCTCGCCAAAAAAGCTTTGAACTATTCACCGCATCCCGCCGCATAGCAGAGCGCGTTCATGTCTACCCCGTTTCGACGCCGCTCCTATTTTCCGTACGCCATCGAGCTGGTGGCCGCACTCGTCGCGCGGCTGCTCTATCGCGTGCGCTCCAGCGGCGCGGAACATGTTCCAGCGACGGGTGGTGCGCTGGTCATTTCCAATCATCTTTCCTATATCGATGCCGTCGTGCTCCAACTGGCGTGTCCCCGGCGGATTCGCTTCGCCGGCTTTCGCGGTTTGCGCGAACATTGGTTTTTGGATCTGTGTTTGCGATGGAGCGGGGCGATTTTGATTTCCGCGAAGTGCCCCGTCGCGGGGATCAAGGCGGCTGTGACGGCTCTCCGCGCCGGTGATTTGCTCTGCGTGTTTCCGGAGGGACATATTTCGCGCACGGGGCAACTGATGGAGCTTAAACGCGGCTTTGAGCTCATTGCGCGTCGTGCGGGGGTTCCAGTAATCCCAGCGGCGATCGATGGACTTTGGGGATCCATTTTTTCTTTTGCGGGCAACAGGTACCTCTGGAAATCACCCCGACTCATGAGCACGCCGGTATTCGTGGCCTTTGGCGCACCGTTACCTTTGAACGCCTCAACGGTGGCCGACGCGAGGAAGGCATTGCTCGATCTAGGCGCGGAGGCGTTTGAGCAACGTCCCGCGTTACGGCGACATCTCGGTCGCGAGTGCGTGCGTTCGCTGGCAAAAAATCCCTCGCGAGTCCTCGTGATCGATCGGACAGCCGAGCGCCGGGTGATTACGGCGGCGCAACTCGTCGCGGTCGCCGCCACGCTGTCGAGACGCCTGCGACGGGATGTTCCGGAGGGAAGGGTGGGCATCGTCCTTCCGCCGGGCGCGGGAGCGTTCATCGCCAATCTTGCAGTGATGTGCGCCGGCAAGGTGCCTGTGAATCTCAACTTCACGCTCGGTCGCACTTCGGTCGAAGCCAGTCGGCGGCTCGCTGGGATCCAAACGGTGCTTTCCGCCGAGGTGATGCGAACAAAGCTTCCGGCATTTCCCTGGCCGGAACGGACGCTGGATCTGCGGCAGGAGATCGCCGCGTGCGGCGGGAAACGCGCGATTCTTCCATGGCTGATCGCAGTCCGGCTTCTACCAAATCAGTGGGTCGCGAACCTGATCGGTTTGCCGCGCTTCGGGGATCGACAGGAAGCTGGGTTGTTGTTCACGAGCGGTAGCTCGGGTGAGCCGAAAGGAGTCGTGCTCACGCATCGCAACATCCTCGCCAATTGTGCGCAAATTTCAGCGCTGTCCATTCTGCCGAAAGAAGCCTCGTTGATGGGCTGCCTGCCGCTTTTCCACAGCATGGGATTCACCGTTACGCTTTGCTATCCGATGCTGCGCGGCTGCCAGATCGTCACTGTACCAAGTCCTCTGGATACGCGTCGAATCGTGGACGCGATTCGCGATGAACAGGTCACGGTGCTGATTGGTGCGCCGACGTTTGTGCGGCCGATTTTGAAAAAAGCCCAGCCGGCGGAATTGCGTTCGCTAGATCTGGTTGTAACAGGCGCGGAAAAATTGCCCGACGATCTGTTTCGCACGTTTCTGGAAACGTTTCACATCGAAATCCTGCAAGGCTACGGTCTGACCGAAACAACTCCGGTAACGAACATCAATCAACCGAACCCGCCAATCACCACGGCCGCCACGGATGTTCAAATTGCAAAACGATCCGGCTCCACGGGCCGGCTGCTTCCGGGCATGACGGCTCGTATCGTTGATCCGGAGACGGGCCGCGAACTCGCCGTCACTGAAACGGGCATGGTGCTTTTCCGCGGCGCCAATGTTTTCTCGGGTTATCTCAACGACGAGGATCGAACGCGGGCGGCGTTTCGCGATGGCTGGTTTATTACCGGCGATCTCGGTCGTTTTGACGAAGGAGGATTTCTGTTTATCGAAGGCCGGCTCTCTCGTTTTTCAAAGATCGGCGGTGAGATGGTGCCGCATATTTCGATCGAGCAAAAAATCGTGGAGCTCTTTGGCTGGGATCAGACGGAGAAGCCGACGATCGCCGTGACGAGTGTTCCGGATTCGGCGAAAGGTGAGGCGCTCGTGCTGCTCACAACCGAGTTAGTCACCCGAGAAGACGTGCGAACGCGTTTGCTCGACTCAGGCCTGCCGAACTTGTGGGTGCCAAAACTGGTGCAGCGCGTGGAAAAAATCCCGATGCTCGGAAGCGGAAAGCTGGACCTTAAAGGATGTCGCGAACTCGCGCTGGCCGCCGCGCGCGAGAACACTCCGCGAGCGGGATGATTCGCAGGCGCGGCGCGGTGGACGCCCTCAGGACGCGGCAGGCGAGGTGGGAAGCGCGGCCGGTAATTCGAGCGTGAAGGCCGCACCCATGCCCAAGCCGTCGCTGTGGACCGTGAGAGAACCTTTCATCTCTTTGGCGGCGTTAGCACTGGAATGCAGGCCGAAGCCATGGCCGCCGACCCGAGTCGTGAAGCCGTGCGCAAAAATCCGCGTCAGATTATCGGCGGGAATTCCCACTCCATTATCCGAGACGATGAGGCGCACGCGTCCCGCGGCAGTGAGCTCGATGCGTAACGTGACCGTCTTATCAGCGCGTCCGCCTTCGTCCGCCGCGTATTTTGCGTTACGAATCAAGTTCACTAAAATCTGCAAGACCTTCGCTTTTTCCGCGAGGATGAGCGGCGTGGGTTGAAAATCTCGCGCCACGGCCACCGAGTGACGTGCGAGAGCACCGACGTTCATCCGCAACGAGTCTTCCATCAACATCACCGGATCCAAAGGTTCGACGATGCTGACCATCGTGGCGTACGACTGCTGCATCGCGACGATCTCTTTGATGTGATCGACGTTTCGCTGCAGCGATTCCGCTTCAATCAGTAGTCGATTGCGCTCGGAAATTGAGTGCTGTGCGAGCGACTCTAAAAATTCCGGCACCCGTCGACCTTTCGGATCATTCGTCATGAAATCGCCGAGGTCCGAAGCATGTTCGCGCAACAACGCCGAAATCCGGGCGAGATTTTCGATTCTCGATTGTTTGAATCCCTCGGAGAGCACGGAGGCGGAGACGTTCAAGCTGTTGAGCACATTGCCGACGTTGTGCAGCACGCCTGTGGCGACTTCGGCCATTCCCGCGAGGCGCGACGCGTCGATCAGCTCACGCTGGGCGCGTTCGAGCGCAAACTCAGTTTCTTTCTCCTTTGTGACATCTTTACTGACGCCGAAGGTACCGATGATTTCGCCCTGTTCGTTCCGCAGCGGCAACTTGCTCGTGAGAACCCAGGTAACCCGGCCATCCGGCCAAATTTCGTTTTCCAGTTTGCCGATCATTGGGTCGCCGGTGCGAATGATCCGTTGCTCGTCCTCGAACGCGCGGGTGGCGTGATCTGAATTGAAGAAATCGAAATCCGTCCGCCCGATCAGGTCCGCCGGCGAGGCACAGCCGAGTACGCGGGATTGCGAGGCACTCGCGGTGATAAAACGTGATTCGCGGTCCTTGAAGTAAACGTGATCGGGCACGTTTTGGAGGAAGGCAGCGACCAGGGCGCGATCCACCGAAAAAGGATTTCCGTGATTCAGGCTGAGTGGGGTCTCTCCGTCTGTACTCATTTTGCGGACACACTTTCTCCGGGCGTAAACTCGGGATTCAAATACCGATTAAGCATTTTGCGCAGATCGTCGGTTTTTACTGGCTTGGCGAGGTAGTCATCCATCCCTGCGCTAATGCAGATTTCGCGATCACCTGTCATCGCGTTTGCCGTCATCGCGATGATCGTGAGAGTTGATGGAAATTTCGGATCGCCGTCGGCCTGCGCTTTGCGAATCCGGCGGGTGGCTTCGACGCCATCGATATCCGGCATCTGAGCGTCCATCAGCACGAGCGCATACGATTTCCGCTGCACGGCTGATAACACCTCTCGACCGTTACAAACCACATCCGCCTGATAACCCAGATTGCGTAGCTGCAACAG
>CBRAFL010000380.1:0-5179 GCA_967755055.1 uncultured bacterium | reverse complement strand
ACCTCGTCGACGTTCACGTCGAGGTGTTTTTTGGCGATGGCGGCTCGCACCAAGTCCGGAGACTCACGGAGAAGTTTTGCGTCTAGCATGGGCGGTTTACGTATGACGAGGGCCTTCGGCAGAACAAACAAAATTCCTCAAGCGGGCACTGACGCCTCGCCGCTCCCGTCGGGGCTATCGGCTTTTCTCCAACCGCGCCCGCGCCTGCTGTAACCGTGAAAACACTTCACGAGCCGTCAGCAGCTTCATGTCGCCCACCGGGGCTTGCACGACCACGTTGTTCGGCGCGTTCAACGGATACGGTCCGCTCACCCGCGGATCCGTCGGCCCGAAAATCCCAAGCGTCCGCACGCCCAACGCTGCCGCCAGATGCATCGGTCCGCTGTCATTTGAGATCACCCAATCGGCTCGTTTGAGCAGCGCAGGCAACGAAACCAAACTGGTATTTCCCGTGAGATTTAAAAACTGCGCCGGCATAAACGAACCGCGGTCCGGCACAAATCCCGTGCCGGCCCAAATCACTTTTCTCGAACGGTCGCTGCGCAGAATCAGCTCCGTCAGCTGCTTGAATCCCGTCCACCGTTTCTCGGCGCGCCGGCTGTCGGGAAACATCACGATCGGATGCGATCCTCCGCGTCCTTCCGCAAATTTCAAATTCAGCGCATCGACTTCCCGGAATTTCAACGCGCCCCGCAATTCGGCTTTCGCGCCCAGGATCGGACAAAATTGCAGGAGGATATCCAGCGCATGACTTTTCCGTCCGTCCGGCGGCATCGGTACTTTCTCGTCGTAAAACATGCCGGACATTTCCCGCGCATCCGAGCGCCCCACTTTGGTTTTCGCCTTCACCCGCGAGGTCATCAGCCCCGTGCGCAACAGCCCTTGAAGATCAAAAGCGTAATCGAAATTCGTCTTACGAACGTCGCGGATGAGTTTGAGAAATCCTTTCGCGCCGCCCTTCCGCTCGAACACATACACATGATCCACCGCCGAACATGCGCGCACGATCGGCGCATAGATGTCCCGAACGATCCACGAAATTCGAACGTCGTCCACTTGCGCCTTGATCGACGTCGCCACTTGCAACCCGTGCACGATATCAGCGAGCGAAGAGGGTTTGATGATGAGCACCTGTTTCATGCAAGGGTCGTGTCGATCGGAAAAGGGATTCCTAAACTTCAGGCCCGCCCTTCAAATGCAAACGAGAATCTCGGCCGCTGAGGCTTTTTCACGATTTTGTCTGAGCGCTGATAATTCACGGCCGGCTGCGTAATTCTTCCAACGCGGCCAAAACTGCCGCCGGCTCCAGCTGGTCGAGTCGGCCACCCGGCGCTGTCACGGTGTGATTGCGCGGCGACTCCAGTGGAAACGGACCGAAGCGACGCGCGGATGTCGGACCAAAAATTGCGAGAACCCGATTCCCCGACGCCGCTGAAAGATGCATCGGCCCGCTGTCATTTCCCACGAAGATAGATGGCTGTCTGACCAACGCGATCATCTGCTCGAGCGGGCAGCCCGTGAGGTTAAGCCAACGATCCGCAGGCGGCGTAAACGTCGGAGTATCCGGTTTCGCCGCACACCACGCGATGCGACTGTCCGGAATCTTTTCCAAAATCGCCTGCATCAGTCCCGGAAAATGCGGCCACTCTTTTCCCGCGCCGCGACTATCCGTGAAAATCACAAATGTTCGCCGCGGATCACCATTGAAGAATGTGCGCCAGGCAAACGTCTCATCCGCGTTTAACTGAAGTGGGAACTCCAGTTTGGGTTCAACTCCCAGCGTCTGCGCAAACGGCAGCAGAATCTCAAGCGCGTGATGCGGTCCTTTTCCCGCCGGACGCTTCACCCACGCGGTGTAAAAAAGTCCCGCGCCTTCACGAGCATCCCGCCGGCCCCGTTTTTCCGGCGCGCGCGCCGCCGCCGTCATGAGTGCCGATCGAAGCAGGCCCTGCATGTCCCACACGGCATCGAACTGCCGACCTCGTAGATCGCGCAATAATTTCCAAAACGCCGGCCAGCCGTCGCGTCGCCGAAAGATAATCGTTTCCGCCACGAACGGCGCCGCTTTCACCAACCCGGCAAATCGTTCGCGAACCACCCAGCTGATTCGCAAATCGGGTCGCGCACGCGCTACGATTTGCATCACTTGCAAGCCGTGCACGATATCGCCGAGCGACGACGGCTTGATCACAAGAAGGCTCTTCATCCGCAAAATGCGCAGGCTTGTGTCCGCCCTGCTTTCGTTCAACTCAATTTCCCTTCAACGGTTGTCATGAATTTCTCCGCCTCCGAAATCACCGCACTCCAAACCGCCCTCACCGCCCGCTGGCACTCCGTTCCGCCGCAGGCCGAGGGAAACGGCTTCCTGCTGCTCGTGCAGCAAAACCACCTGCGCAATTTTCAACTCTGGCACGAAGAGGACGTCGCCCGCCGCGACGATCTCGGCTTCGAGCGCGTCTATCACGCGAAGCGAAACATTGATCGCTTCAATCAGGAGCGAAACAACTTCGCCGAAGAAATGGACAAGGTCATCGTCGCCGAATTGTCGCCGCCCACTTCCGGCTGTCCGCGCAATTCGGAAACGCCCGGTATGATGATCGACCGCTTGTCCATTCTCGCGCTCAAGGAATTTCACATGCACGAGGAAACTGTGCGCGCCGACGCATCGCCGGAGCACCGGCAAAAATGTGGCGAAAAGCTCGCGCGAATTCGCACGCAGCGCGCTGATCTCGCCGCCTGCCTCGATGAACTTCTCGCGGACGTGGTCGCGAAACGCCGCACGTTCTCCGTCTATTTCCAGTTCAAGATGTACAACGATCCCGCGCTGAATCCCCAGCTCTACCGCAACGCGCCCAGGGCTTGATTCGCGCATGAGCCGCGCCAGCGAACAACCGCGCCTTTGGCTCCCCCAGCACTGGCCGATGTGGGTCGGTCTTGGGGCCTTTCGACTGCTGACGAAGCTGCCTTGGTTCATCCAACGCGCCCTCGCCCGCGCGCTCGCCTGGCTGGTTTATCACTGCATTCCCATCCGGCGGCACGTCGTATTCGTTAATCTGCGACTTTGCTTCCCCGAGAAACCCGAGAAGGAAATCCGCGCGATCGCGCGTGCCCATTACGATTCACTCGCTCTCGGCTTGTTCGAAACGTGCAACGGCTGGTGGTCCGCCGCCGCTGATCTGCCGCCGCATCGCCTCGAGGGCGGCGAAAATCTTGCAGCGGCACTGGCTCAGGGAAAAGGCGCGGTGATGCTCACCGCTCATTTCACCACACTCGAATTATGCGCCCGCATGATGACCGCGCATTTTAAATTCGGCGGCCTCTATCGGGATCCCAATAACCCTGTACTCGCCGCCGAAATGCGGATTCAGCGCGAGCGTCACATGACGGTCGCCGTGCATTTCAACGATCTCAAAGGCCTCATCCGCGCGCTCCGTTCAGGCGAGGCCATCTGGTACGCACCAGACCAGGGGAAGCGCACGAAACAAACCGAAATCCTCCCGTTCTTCGGCGTACCGGCGATTACGAATACAGCCACCAGCAAGCTCGCCGAGCTGACGGGCGCTCCCGTCGTCCCCTACTTCGCGCGACGCGAGCCCGATCATTCCTACACACTCACGGTTCTTCCCGCGCTCGATAATTTTCCCACTGCCGACGCCGCGGCTGATGCCGTGCGGATCAATCAGCTCATCGAGAAATACATCCGCCTCGCGCCCGAGCAGTACCTTTGGGTCCACAAACGTTTCAAAGCCCGCGGTCCCGGCCTCCCGGAAGTCTACTGAGTCATGGACTACCCGGACTCACGCCCCGTCCGCATCCTTGTCATCCGGTATCGATTTATCGGCGACACGGTTCTGGCGATACCTTTTCTGCGCAACCTGCGCCGCGCGTTTCCGAATGCCGTGATCGACGTCCTCACCGAACCTGTTTCCGGCGATACCCTCGCGCACTGCCCGTACAAAAACGAACTGATCTATTTTACGCCGCGCCTCAAAGGCCCGGCCAAAGCGCGATCGCAGCATCCGACGAGCCTGCTCGCCTGCGCGCGACTGCTCCGCTCCCGTCGTTACGATCGCGCGTACATTCTCCGGCGCTCGTTTTCCAGCGCGATACTTCCGCTGCTCGCGAGGATTCCGCACCGCGTCGGATTCGCTACCGAAGGTCGCAGTTGGCTCCTTCAACGCAGCACACCGTATCCTGACAAGCACGAGGTCGAATGTTTTCTCGATGTTCTCCGCGCGGACGGAATCCCCGTCACCGATACACATAACGAAAATTGGAGTGATCCCGCAGTCGACAAACAAGTCGCCGCAACGCTCGGGTCGAACGATCGCAAACGCGTTTTCATCTGCGCAAAATCCGTTTTCGCGCTCAAAGACTGGGCTCCGGACCGCTTCGCGCAACTGATCGTCTGGCTCGTCAACGAACGCGGCTGCGAAGTCCATTTTTGCGACTCACCCAGCAATTCCAGTTACTACCAATCAATTCTCGCGGCATTGCCTGCACCGTTGCTCCACGCGTGCGTTGATTGGAGCAAACAGCTTTCAATTCGCGATGTGAACTCGCTGCTCCGGCGCATGGATCTCGCGGTCGGCATCGACACCGGACTCCTGCACATTGCAGCGTCGTTCCACGTTCCCGTCGTCGCACTTTTTGGTCCGCTCGAACCGTGGCGGTGGCATCCGTGGGGCACGACGCACACGATTCTTCGGCCGACGGATCTCTCAGGTCCGCGTCCACTGCTGCGACTGAGCGTCGCCGAAGTCCAAGCTGCGGTTGAACGCCACATATCATCACTGAACGCGTGACCGCGTAGTTTTGTCGTTGCCGCACGAACCCTCGCTCCCAGCCTCGGCGATCGTTCATGCCATTGCTCGAAGTCACGGATCTTCACACTTACTTTCACACGCGCAACGGCGTGTACCGCGCAGTTGATGGAGTAAGTTTTTCCGTCGAACGCGGCGAAACACTCGGCATTGTTGGCGAGTCGGGTTCGGGTAAATCCGTCACATGTTACTCGCTCATGGGCTTGGTGCCGCAACCGCCGGGTCGGATCGAAAGCGGCACCGCGTTTTTCGACGGCGTCGATCTGCTCCACTGCACTCCCCAACAGGCGCGGTCCATTCGCGGCAAACGCGTCGCGATGATTTTCCAGGACCCGATGACGTCCTTGAACCCGTAT
>CBRAFL010000379.1:0-5181 GCA_967755055.1 uncultured bacterium | reverse complement strand
TTTCAGCGGATTTTGCAGCGGTGAGTTCGTCGAGTCGCGCTTACGCTTCGCCAGCGGCCCATTGGGCGTCGTGAAGTTCTCCGGCAAGCTTTTGGTTTTCAGCGCGCAACGTGGCGATTTCTTGTTGCAGCTTGGTTTGATCGGACTCCGGGGCGCGTTCGATAACGGGCGGCGGCGCGTCGGCGGCGCGAAGGGAAGCGAGAGAGAGGGTGGCGACGAGGCAGGAAACAGTGAAGCGAGCGAGTTTAGTCATGACGTCAGTGAGGGGATAATGAGATGGCCGCTCTTTGACACAATCCGCGAGTGAGAGTGCGAAAACTCCGCGCCAACGGTCGATTACGTCCGGTTTGCGAATGCGGAAATGGGCGTTAGACAACGGAGCGCGGACGACACGCTTTGAGTTTTTCAGTGTGACGACCGTGACTTTTGACGCTTAGCGGAGAGCGATGACAGCAAGTTGCTCATGAATGGCAGCTAACTGGATTCGGCTGAAACCTTGCGAAGTGCGTCGTGTCTCCCCAACTTACTTTCCCTCACTGATGAAGACTTCACTGATTTTCTGCCTGGCTCTCCTTACGGCCGGTTCCGTGGTCGCACAAGGTCTCCGACCCGAGGCTGTGAAGGGAGCGGTGTGGGGTGGTGTGGCGGGCGCGATCATTGGCAACAACAGTGGCGATCTCCGCCATAACGCATGGCGTGGTGCAGCGATCGGCGCGGGGACGGGATTGCTCCTCGGCTCAATCATCGGCGAGAACAACGATTATCGAACTCGGACGCAGGTCACGGTTGCCGCTGCTCCGCGGACGTATCTTTACCGCCAGCCGCGCGGATATTATGGCTATGGTCACACCGGTTTTTACGGGTACGCGGGCTACGGACGTGGCTGGCGCCACGGCTATTATGACCGGCCGAACTACGTGTACATTGATAGCAATTATTGCGGCTATCCGAGCTACGACGATGGCGTGTATGCCCGCCCGAATTACGCTGCAAACGGCGCGGTGCTGGGGGCATTGGCTGGTGCAGTGATTGGAAATAACAGCGGCGATCTGCGGCACAATGGCTGGCGCGGAGCCGCATATGGTGCTGCCGCAGGCTATTTGCTGGGCTCGATTGCGGAAAATAATGCGCGTCGGCGAGAAGCAGTTTTGACTGAACAGGCCGCTGCGGCGTCCGTCGCCGCCAGCGAAGAGCGTGCACGGGTGGTAACGCCCTCCGTATCTCCGCAAGCAGCCGCTATTACCACGCCGACGCCGCGGGCGACGACGTCGATGTCGTCCGCAAACAGCCTGTTTGGCCGGTGAGAAGAATTTTCGCGGCACCCGCGAAGGGCAGTCCGTGTCTGCCCGCCTCCCTTTACTTTACCATGACTACACCTCTCACCTCTCGCTTTGTTTTGTTCGCCGGCTTCGCCGCGACTTCGGCGTTTTTCGCCGGCTGCGCCTCCCAAGGCGTCAGTAATCCGACGGGCGTGCCCGTCACTGAGATGGGAGCTTCCGAGCGTGGATTTGTGGCGGGGACAGGCGTCGAGTCGCAGGATCTCGTCACCGTGACCGACAAGATGGCGCGGAGTATTCTGGCGATTCCAGAGATTGCGAATGCGCCAGCGACGCCGCGGATCGTACTGGACCCGGTGGTCAACGACACGCGGTTTCCCCTCAACAAGGATATTTTCAACGACCGTATTCGGATCGAACTCAACAAGCATTCGCTGGGCAAAGTGCGTTTCCTTGCCCGTGATCGGATGAAAACCCTCGAGCATGAACGCGAGCTGAAGCAAGGCGGCCAGGTGACCGCGAGTGCTGATCCAACCGTCACTGAATTTCGCGGCGCCGATTTTTTCCTCACCGGAAAATTGTCGGGCATGACCACGAAGACCAGCTCGGGTACGAGCGACTACGTGCTCTACAGTTTTCAGCTCATCGATGCGCGCACGAGCGAGATTGTATGGGAAGATTCTGCTGAAATCAAAAAGCAGGGCCTCGAAGACGCGGCTTACCGTTGAGTACGCGTGGTTCGCGCGCGTCCGCGCGCCTGGCGATGTCCTTGCAATCTGAGTACAGCACGTCGTCTGACGACGACCGGCAGCGCCGTCGAGGCGCGGGATGGCTTTCGCTCGGCCTCGCGTTGATCCTGCCGTTGGCCGGTCTCGTGGGCTGCGCGACGGCGCCACGTAAAAATATCCTCTACACCGGGGATCCGGTAATTGACGGCAACGCCGAGTTGATGGCGGCCCGTTCGCAGGATCGGGTGATGTGGGATTATCGAATCGCAGCCTCCGCATTGCGCGTCGGCAATTTCGAGGAGGCGAAAGCCAAACTCGATGACGCGATTCTCAACATCGGCGGCATCATCAATAATTCAGCGGACGCGGCGAAGGCTCGTGGGCTTTTCTCGGGAGAGAATTCCAAGGTCTTCATCGGTGAGCCGTACGAGCGCGTGATGGCTTACTATTATCGCGGTTTACTCTACTGGCGCGATGGTCAGCCGGACAATGCGCGCGCGTGTTTCCGAACCGGCGAGTTTATCGATAGCGATGCCGAGACGGCGGCGTACAAGAGCGATTATGTGCTGCTGGATTATCTGGACGGACTCGCTTCGGAGAAACTCTCGGCCGATGGGGCGGACGCTTTGAAGCGAGCGAAGGCGAACGCGCAAGGGCGTGCGCTGCCGGATTACGATCGAGAGGCGAACGTCCTCTTGTTTGCTGAATTTGGCTCGGGCCCGCGCAAGTACGCGGGAGGTGAATACGGCGAGCAGCTCCGTTTCATGGCGTCTGATTCACCGGCGCATTCGGCTGCGTTGACCGTCGATGGGCGGACGATTCCGCTACCGGCTTATGACGATTTGAACTATCAAGCGACGACCCGGGGCGGCCGCGTGATGGATTATATTCTCGGCAACAAAGCCGTCTTCAAACGAACCACGAATACGGTGGGCGATGTGGCCTTGGTTGGCGGCGTGATCGCGGCGGATAATATTCGCCGCTACAATGGCTCGAGGAATCACGATGCGGAAAATGCCGCGATGGCGCTCGGTGCGATCGGATTGATCAGCAAGATCGCTTCGGCGGCGACTACGCCCAATGCGGATATACGCATGTGGAGTAATCTTCCGCAGCGCTTGAGCTTCGGCTCGGTACGGCTGCCCGTCGGAAAGTATCCGGCGACACTCGAGTTTTTCGATGCGAGCGGGCGAAAGCTCGCGGCGTTGACGCAGGAACTCACGGTTGTTGTTGATGATCCTGCGCGAGATACGGTCGTATTTCTGAGTGAACTTAAGCGCTGACCCGCAGTCTCACCCCTCCTACTACTTTTATCTGACCATGAACACCCAGCACCGTTTGTCCGTTTTCTTCGCCGTCGCAGGCCTGTTTCTTCTCGGCGGTTGCGCCACGGAACCGGGGCCTTTCACCCCGCAGGACACGACGAAATACACGGTCGAGAACACGGAGAAATTCGTACTGCTCGATAAACCCACCCAAACGTCCATCACCTGCACCGGCCTGCAGGAAAGGACGTTGCCTGATGGACGTATCGAGATCGTGGCGAACGTGAAAAATCGCGAGAACCGCCGTCTGCAGGTTCAGATTAGTTGCGCATTCAAAGATGCGCAGGGCTTCAGCACGGGAGATGAAACGGCGTATCAAACATTGATCCTCGCCGAAAACTCGACCGAGGCGGTTCGCTTCACGGCGATGAACACGCTCGGCAAACGTTATACGATCCGCGTGCGGCAGGCGCGTTGAAGCGGGCCGGACTGAAACTGATTTTCCCATGAATCGCCGAATCCTGCTCCTTGCTCCGCTCACGTTTGTCGTTGGACCGCTGCTGCGCGTCGAGTCTGCGCAGGCTCCCGAAGCGCCCGTGCCAGTGATGCAGGCGCCCGCGCAGACGGGGCCGCAACCAACGTTGCTCACGCCACCGGCCGGCGAGAATCAGAAATTGTACGGTTCACACGCTGGTTTGATTTCACCCGAAACGGCGCGGGCGCTCTCGGAAAAATTCCGTGCGGCTTACGGACAGACCACTTCTCCGCGGATTGTGATTCACGTGAATCGCGCGCTGGTTGACACGACCTCAGGACTGCGACTCACGGGACGGACGGAAAAATATTACGAGTCGACGTCGAATCAGAAAGGCGTCGAGCCAACGACGACGACCGACAAGTCAGCGGAGAGCACGTACACCGCGGGAGAGGCATCCAAGGCACCGACATTGGCGGATCAGCAAACGGTGCGGGAAATCGAACGACTTTTTGGCCGCGTTTTCAGAACCGCTGGAGCAAAGCTCGCCGATCAGCGCGCTGCGACGGTGTTGCTGGAAGATCAACCTGGCGTGAAGCAAGGAAGTGATCAGGCGGCGAAAGAACGCGAAGCGCTCAAGCAGATCGCGGACATCGCCATCGAAGTGCTCATCTCAAGTCGCGAACTGACGGTCGCTGGTATTTCCGGAGAGAGCACGTACACGGTTCCGGATATTCAGACGACGGCGATTCGGCTGAGTGATTCCACAATTTTGGGACAGGCGGCCGCGAGTGACATCGTTGGTCGCGGAGTCACAGCCGGCGGAATCGCGCGCCAATTTGGAGCGCAGGATATCACCGAGGCGACCGCGTTTGCCTTGATGGAAGATATGCTGACGAGTTCGAAGTAGCTCTCCGGTTTAGTCCGCGTAGATTGCGCCGCTCGCCGCGCAACGGTTTGGTGCTGAGGAGTGGCGCGGCGAGCGCGCAACCTACGGCATCGCTTAGCCGAGAGCGAGTGCGACGACGCCACCCGCCATGGCAACGGCTGCTAACAGGCGGCGACGGCCGTTGGCTTCACGCAGAAATTTTGCGCCGATGAACGCGCCGATGACGATGCTGACTTCGCGGGCTGGTGCGACGTAGCTGACGGGCGTGAACTTCATCGCCGTTAACACGAGGACGTAGGCGATCGGAGAGAGTAGAGCGACGCCGAAGATCCAGCGTTTTTTCTGACGCCATTCCGAAACGACTTCGGGCCACCGGCGCACGGCGAAGGGAGTCAGCAACGTGAGCTGCGTGAAGGCGGTGCCGGCGTCGTAGAGCAGAGGCGCGATCGCGAGCGCGGCGACGCCGTGTTGATCCCAGAGTGTATAGCTGGCGATGAATACGCCGGAGATGATGCCGTAATTGACGGAGGAGAAAAGCTGCGGACGG
>CBRAFL010000378.1:0-5184 GCA_967755055.1 uncultured bacterium | reverse complement strand
CTCCTGCTGCAGCGGGAAGAATTGCGGCGCCGATGGCGGCGGCTCCGGATTGGCGGCCGACCACGGTTTGGACAGCTTCGGGTGCGAATCGCCGCGGCACCTCGTGCATAAGGCAGGGATAAATCGGCGCGAAACCGAGTCCAAGCACGACCAGCGTTGCGGCTGCGACAGCAGTGTTCGTGGCGAACGCAAACAGTATTGCCCCTGCGATGGCGAGCATCGAGCCGATCGCGATGAGACGGCGGTTGCCCCAACGATCGACCACAAATCCAACTCCGATGCGACCGAGGGTGATCGAGCCGTAGTAGGCGGACACGCACAGGGCTGCACTGGCTGGTGCGATCTTACGGGACTCGACAAGAATGGAGCCAGCCCACAGGCCCGTCGTCATCTCCACCGCGACATAGATCGCAAAAATCGCGGCTGAAAGCCAGCCGGCGGGCGAGTTCGCCGTAGTCGTCGGCGGTCGGGCGCCCGCCGGGCCGGCCGACGCGTGAATATTTCGTTCAGGTACAATCGTCCACAGCCGCACCGTCAGCAGAAAAAGAATTGCGAGCGAAAGCTGCACCGTTGCGATCGCGAAATACCCGCTGCGCCAGCCCGCTCCCGTCCCAAGAGCGCGCGCCATGATCAGTGGCCCGCACGTCGCGCCGATGCCCCAACACGCGTGCAGCCAGTTCATGTGCCGTCCGCTATAATGTCGCGCAACGTAACCGTTCAGTCCGGCGTCCACCGCTCCAGCGCCGAAACCCAACGGTAGGGCGGCGATCAACAACCAGACAAAGTTCTGCGCATGCGCGATGAGCATCAGCGCCGAACCCGTGAGCACGCAGCTCGCGAGCACGAGTGGGCCTGTGCCGATGCGTGAGATAATTTTCCCGCTCGAAAATGCAGCCACGCCCGAGAGCAATGTGGCCACAATAACGAGCGTGCCGGCGAGCCCGATCGGAAGTGACAGTTCCGTGTGCAGCGGCGGCCAGGCAACTCCAAGCGTTCCATCCGGCAGCCCGAGGCTGATGAAACCGAGATAGATAATCAGGAGGAGAAAAAATGCGGCGCGTGTGGAGGTCACAGGAAAAACTCGGACGATTGGAACGGAGTGAACGACAGAGGCGATCCGCATCGCTCGCAATCAGTGGAGTTCGACCGCGTCCACTCGGGCACGAGAATGGGTGAAAATTCGTTGTGCAGTGCGCGGGGCTTAAGTTCCCCGCGCACACAACACCCCCCGCCCTTCGGGCACCCCTCTTGCTAGAGGGGACATCGGCTGCGGGAGATTGAAGTCCCCTCTAGCAAGAGGGGTGGCGCGTAGCGACGGGGTGTGTGCTCCGGGTCTTTACCAGTCTGTCACAGAACGCAGCTGCTTGGAAAACATTCCTCGCAATCACTCCACGCGGACGCCGCAGACGGCAAATCCGAGTGGGCGTCCACCGGCCCGTTCGTTCTCATGGCCCGGCGGCGTGCTGCTGTGTACGCGGAATTCGAAATGGCCGGCGCGATTCGATTGCGCGGGCAGTTCGATCCACTCGACTTTTTCCGTCACCGTACCGTGCCAGATCTTCTGATCGCCTGCGCTGATCTCAAGGTCGCGCGGCGTGAACCCGCGCAACGCGAGTGCGATTCGGAGCGGACGATTATCGTAGGGCCACGTGTCGAGCGTCAGCGTGCCATCACGAGGGCACCACGCCCACGTCTGCTTGCGCCCGACTTCCGCCGCGAACCAGGTCTCCCCAGAATGCACCACGTAACTGCCGCCTGAATACCTGCCGGCGGCGACTTCGTGGGGATCGCGTGGGACCGACCACAACGCGAGCACGCCACCGACGATGGAAAGATTTCCGAGCACGAGCCACGGCCACGCGGCGCGTTGGCGGACGGCGAGGACGTTGAACGCAAGCCCGAGTGGCAACAACACGCGCACCGCCGCGCCCGGGAGATCATCGCCCCACACCGCGGGACCAAGGCACAGCATCAACGCACTAAAGGCCGCACCGGTTCGCCACCAAGCGTCGTTGATCGACGAATTCCGACTGCAGTTTATCGGAGCGAGTTTTGGGGAGGCGGAGGGTCCACCTCCGTGTGGACCGTTCCGGGCACGGACGACACGGAGGTCGTCCCTCCGTCTAATCCGGGTCGGAATATGTTTCCGAAAAGAGAACCCGATACGTGCGAAAAATAACAACTGCACTGTGAGTGCCACGAGACCGAGCCCGCTGCTGATAACGAGTACTCGATCGCGTTCGGTCCGCCACGCCGCGAGCAAGTTGGTCGTTTTCTTGAACCATCCTTGGAGTGGCCACGCAAAATTGCCCAGACCGGCGCCCGAGGAACCCACGGTCGTCCACACATAGGCCAGCCAAAGTGCGAGCGGTACTATTGCGATCAATCCGAACACGATAGCGACGGAGCGCTGATGTGTGGTCGCGCCGCGTTTCGGCCATAGCGCGACGATGCCAAGGAGCGATGTCTCGCGCGCGAGCCCCGCCAATCCCAACCATCCGCCCGCGCGCCACCCGGGTTTACCTTTTTCGATCTGCATCACCGCCGCCGCGATGAACAAAAGTGCCGTGAGGTCCGTCAATGCCAGCCGCACACTGAGCAGCGTGCCGGTGGCAAACATGATCCCGGCCCACGCCACAGTACCGCGCCACGCATCTGTTGGAAACAGACGCCACAGCAGTACCGCCAGCGCGAACCACGCGACGATATTGAGCCATGCGTAGGCGTGCACCGTTGCGACGGGTTCGCCGAGTCCGATCGTCCACGCGACGGCGCCAAGCAGAATGCGTCGCGCGCGATAGCCGAGATCGTCGACCGCGGTGCCCAGCGCCGGATCGCGTAAAGCCGGACTCGTGGCGATTTGCGCATAGTAGAATCCGTCGTAGCTACTCGGGTCGCGGTAAACGTAGAGCGGGGTTCCGCGCAGAGACGGCAGCATCGACGATTCCACCAGCGTGTCGCATTGGAGGAAACGCGTGAATCCAAAATACGGATGCCAGTGGAGCGCCGTCAGCCAGAGGAAGAAAAGCACGAGCCCGAGGCGCACGCTTCTCCCAATCCACGCAGGGCGGAGAAGGGTTTGTCTCAGTTTTGCCAGCACGCGCGAACACCAGCGAACGCCGCAAGCCATGGCAATCTCGCGGTCGTCTACGCGTAGCTACGAGCGTGAGCGAGTTGAAGAACGACGTAGGTGGCGCGCTCGCCGCGCAACGGTCCGCGGATTAACGAACGTAGCGCGGCAAGCGCCCTACCTACACTGCACTCGAGTTTCAAATGACCTGCCGCGCTCGTAGCTGCGAGCGTGAGCGAGTGGACTGGGTTTAGGTTGGCGGATCACTCCACCATCAGGCCGCGAACTTGCTCAGCCGTGAGCTCCACATCAGGCGCGAACGCGTCGGTTGCCATGTAGCGTTGCAAGCTGTCGAGCAACTGTCGGCTCACGGGATCGGAGCTTTCTCCGAGCGCGGCTCCGACGACGACAAGTTTCCCGCGGCCTACCTTTGCCTCGATGACCAATCCCAACCGCCGGCTCGTGAACCAATCGTCGATGATCTGCACGATCGGTTTCAGCGAACGTGGCAGGCCATCGAGTCGCAACGCCCCCGCGGTGTGAATGACGTACCACCATTGCCAGTTGCTATGTGAGTCGGTCGGAAACGTCGCGAGCGCGGCGTGCTTCGGATCGCAAAGAATTCCCAACGTCGTCGGTGCCTGTCCCGACGTCCACGACGTGTTCCAGAAAATGCTGGAGAACCCGAGTTGAACCGGGTGGGGCCCGTCGTTGCGAACATGCGTGGGCGAAAGTGTGAGCAAAACATTTCCACCCGCTTGCAATGTCTGCGCCGCCTCAGCGTCTAGGAGCGACGTC
The DNA here is from genome assembly GCA_967755055.1 of uncultured bacterium. GTDB lineage: Bacteria > Verrucomicrobiota > Verrucomicrobiia > Opitutales > Opitutaceae > Opitutus. The sequence goes on along the minus strand of CBRAFL010000378.1, from coordinate 1,316 downwards.
ACGAGCAAGTGTGCCCCGCTCGCAGGAATCCTTGGTAGCGATGCCGGGTAGACCCAAATATCCCAATCGTTTTCGAACGCAGTGCCGTCGAGAGAAACGACGAGCTTGTAGCGCGCGGGTGCTGCGAGTTCGGCGAGCGGCAGAGCAACCTCGCCGAGTTGAGTTTGACCGAGACCGAGAGTCACCGCCGGAAAATTTCCGTTCGCCACGACGTGGCCACCGTCCGCGACCAACCGCCACGTCGCGATTGTGTTCACGAGCGGCTGCGCGCCGAAATGCGCTACCTCGCATCGCGCCGTCAGCTTCTCCGCCGTGGTGAAAACGCGTTTCGGCAGTCGTGCGAGCGGCACAGTGCTGTTGCAGAACCGGCGAAATTCGCTGGCTGTGATGTATCCTTTCGATTCCCAAAACGGATTCAGCACGCCTACCAACGCTGTGCCTTGCCCGGGAAAATCGTGAAGGTCCAGCAGCTGAAATCCGCCCATCTTTGGCGTGCGCAAAGCGGACTCGATGTCCTCTTTGTAGCAGAGCGCTTGTAGTTTTCCGGACGCTTGCACGAATTCCGCGGCCTGCTCACCGAGGCCATTCCGCTCGAGCGTATCGCGAAAGATTTCGAAATTTTTCGGCTTCAGGTAACCCGTGTACTGTGGGATTTCTGAAAAATCCGGGAAGACGCACCATTGTCCGATTTCATGGCTGATTACCGGCATCGGCGATGTCGCGATGAAGGCCGTATAATCCGTTTCAGTTTCCGGAGCGTGCGCGTTGACGCGCGAGGTTAAACCTTCCTTCCAATGTTGAATGCGTGGATCCGGCGTAACGAAATACTGGTTCTCGGCGAGTTGCGGCCAGCCGGAACCGCCGGTGAACAATCGACGTGAGTCCGTCGCGCTGCGACGTTTCACCCAACTCGCGAGGTACGCGTCGCGCAACGGTTCCGGGCCGCCTGGCTCGTTGCCCGACGCCATCAGCATAAACGAGGGATGGTTTCCGTAGGCGCGCAGGATGCGCAGCGTCTCCGCTTCCAGCCATTGATCGACCGGTTTGCCCTCGCCGAGCGTGGTCGACTGATTCGGCCACGAAGCCGCTTCGATTTGAAAATAAAAGCCCAACTCGTCGCCCGCGACAAACGCCGCTTCCGGCGGACACCACGAGTGAAACCGCAACGAATTCAACCCATGGTCCCGTGCGATCAGCAGAATTCGCCGCCACGATTCCACATCGGTCGGCGGATTTCCGGTCTTCGGAAATATCGCACATTCGAGCGTGGCTCGGATGAACAAAGGCCGGCCGTTGATCAGCAATTGCGCGCCGTT
>CBRAFL010000377.1:0-5190 GCA_967755055.1 uncultured bacterium | reverse complement strand
TCCGGGCGTGCAGCGTCGACGATTTGCTGGCCGATCCATCGATCGATCTCGTCGTAAACCTCACGATCCCGATCGCCCACGCCTCCGTCAACACCGCCGCACTCAACGCCGGCAAACATGTGTACACGGAAAAACCGTTTGCACTGGAATCTCGCGATGGCGCCGCTGTGCTCGCACTGGCGCGCAGGAAAAATCTCCTGGTGGGTTGCGCGCCTGACACGTTTCTCGGCGGCGGCCTGCAAACGGCGCGCAAGCTCATCGACGACGGCATGATCGGTCGTCCGGTTTCGGCCATGGCCTTCATGCTTTGCCGCGGACACGAGAGCTGGCATCCGAATCCGCAATTCTACTACGAGAAGGGCGGTGGTCCGATGTTCGACATGGGGCCCTACTACATCACTGCGCTCATCAACTTTCTCGGTCCGATCGCACGCGTCAGCGGCTCGGCCCAATCCGCGTTCCCCGAACGCGTCATCACCAGTCAGCCACTTGCCGGCACAAAAATCCCGGTGGAAACACCGACGCACGTCACCGGTGTCATGGACTTCGCGAGCGGAGTTACCGCGACGATCGTCACGAGTTTTGACACGTGGGCCTATCCGCTTCCACGGCTCGTGATTTTCGGGACGGAGGGCACGCTCGAAGCGCCGGATCCGAATCGTTTCGACGGTGCGGTACGATTGCGCCGCGGCGCAACAGAGGCGTATGATGAAATCCCGCACACGCACACGATTGAACGCGGACGTGGCTCTGGCGTCGCCGACATGGCGTTGTCGATTCTACGGCGCGATCGACCACATCGCGCCAGCGGCGAACTCGCGCAGCACGTGCTCGAGGTGATGGAGTCGTTCGAAAAATCATCCGCCACCGAGCGACACATCAAACTCGCGAGCACCTGTGAACGACCGGCCGCGCTGCCGGTCGGATTAGCCGCGAGCGAATTGGATGCATGATTCGTGATGCCGTGAACTTTTGATAGGGGGAGGCGTCCCGCCGTGCCGCGACGTTGTTCGTGCGTCGCCGCGGCTCACCCGGAGGGTTCGCCCTACCTAAACCAAGTCCTTTGTCGTTCATCTAAACTCACTCCTATGAAAACCGCATTGATCGTCTTTGGCGGATGGGAAGGCCATGAGCCGCGCCCGTGCGCAGAACTCTTCGCCACGGAGCTCACCGCGCGCGGTTTCACGGTCGACCTTTCCAACGCCCTCACTTCGTTTGACGACGCACCTGCGCTCGCCCGCTACTCGCTCATCGTGCCGATGTGGACAATGGGGACGTTGACCCCGCAGCAGGAGAAAAATCTCGTCGCGGCCGTGCTCGGCGGAACCGGACTCGCCGGCTTTCACGGCGGAATGGGCGACGCATTTCGTGGCAGCATTAATTATCAGTGGATGGTCGGCGGCCAGTTCGTTTCGCATCCTGACAATATCAAAGAGTACACGATCAACATCGTGAATCGGGGTGATCCGCTCACGGCGGATATTTCTGATTTCAATGTGCGCACGGAGCAGTACTACATGCTAGTCGATCCGCGCAACGAAGTACTCGCCACGAGCGTCGCACAGTCGGTCAGCGCGCCCTGGACCAACGGCGTGGTGATGCCGTGCATGTGGAAAAAGGTCCACGGCAAGGGGCGGATTTTCTATTCCGCGCTTGGACACCACTGCGCAGATTTTCTGGCGGTGCCGCAGCAGCTCGAACTCACACTGCGCGGCATGGTGTGGGCCGCGCGAGACTGAGCGTAATGAGAAGTGCGGCACTCCTTCATCGTGTAGCGGCGGGCCTCCGTGCCGGCCGTATTCGGAAATCGGAGATCGGACTTCGGAGATCGAAATGGGGACCGTAGATCGGAGTTCGAAGTTCGGGACCGGAATTCCTAAATCGCAGATCGAAATCCCTCGGTTGGCGGAAGGCAGACAGGCACGGAGGCCTGCTGCTACCCGCGCGCAGGCGCGGCAAACACGTTGCGCGGCGAGCGCGCCACCTACTCAGCAACCGCCGTTTTTCGCCCAACAAAAAAGCGAGCCCGGACGGGCTCGCTTTCGAAAGTAACTTTATCTCGGGATTGCGGCTCAGGCCTTCGCGGCGACTGCGGCTTCCTTCGTCCGGTTCTCGCGAACCTTGACGGCGACCGCGGCCTTGCCGGTGCGGTTACGCAGATAGTAAAGGCGCGCCTTCATGTTCTCGGACTCGCGCTCGACTTCGATCTTCTCGATGTTCGGGGAGTTCACGGGGAATACGCGCTCGACACCTTCGCCATAGCTGATGCGGCGAACGGTGAAGGACTCATGAATGCCGTGACCCTTGCGGGCGATGACGATACCGGCATAAATCTGCACGCGCTCTTTATCGCCCTCGCGGACCTTGGTGTGCACGCGCACGCCGTCGCCGACTTTGAACGGCGTAATGTCTTTTTTCACCTGATCGGAGGTGATTTCGGTAATGATCGGGTTCATGGCTGTTTATTTGAGTAAATCGGGTCGTACCTGACGGGTTTTTTCCACTTGTCGCGCGTGCCGCCACTTCTCGATTTCAGCATGATTTCCGGAAAGCAAAACCTCCGGAACGGACATGCCGCGGAATTCGGCGGGACGCGTGTATTGAGGAAAGTCGAGCAACTTGCTGGTGAAGGATTCGTGCGTCAATGACTTTTCCTCGCCCAATACGCCGGGGATAAAACGCGCCAGCGCATCAATCACCACCGCCGCCGCAAGCGTGCCGTTTGTGAGCACGTAATCACCAATACTAATCTCCTGATCGATCACGGAATCACGAATCCGTTGATCAATCCCTTCGTAGTGTCCGCTCAACATCACGAGGTGTTGTTGCTTGGATAGTTCGAGCGCCAACGCTGGCGACAGTGGCGTACCATCGGGTGTAAGATAAATACGGCGACAGCCCGGAGTTTGCAGTTGCTCGATCGCAGCGAACACTGGCTCAGGCCTCACGACCATGCCGGCGCCGCCGCCGAAGGGGCGGTCGTCAGCTCTGCGATGTTTGTCGACGGACCAACTACGCAAATCGTGAACATTAACCGAGAGATGCTGCGCCTCGATGCCCTTGCCGAGAATGCTCTCGGCCAAAAAGCCGTCCAGCATCCGCGGGAACAGCGTCAGGACATCGATTTTCAACGGCATCGGGGAATTTTATTCAAAAAAAAGCTCTGCGGCCTCAATAGCGGAATCAGTAACGGAGGGACCTCCGTGTCGTCCGATCCGGTCCGCCCGGAGGTGGACCTCCGCCGCTCAACTTTGAATGCCTTGGTTACTAACAAAAAAATCGCCCAGCCGCAGGGCTGAGCGATTTAAAATTAACGAGGACGCGTGCTTGGCTTAATCAGGCAGCGGGAGCGGCCGGAGCAGCAGCAGCGGCGCGACGAGCCTTCTTGATCATCGCGTGCATCGTGTTGGTGGGCAGCGCGCCCTTGCTCAGCCAGTAATCGACGCGGTCGAGCTTGAGCTTGATGGGGTTGCCTTTGACCTTGGGCGTGTAGGTGCCGAGGTTTTCAACCGCATCGCCATCGCGACGGGAACGAGCTTCGGCGACAACGACGCGATAGAGCGGTTGATGCACAGAGCCAACCTTGGTAAGACGGATTTTGAGAGCCATGACAGATATTTTGCGGAGCGTTTCTTCTCTAGAAAAGCTGAGGACAACACTAGCGCACCCCTACCCTGTCAAGCCCTGAGTCCGGATGGAAATTTGAGAAAACGCGCCGCCACGTCCCGAGCGAAATGCAGCTCTCCTACGTAGCGGCAGGCCTCCGAGCCTGCTGTCTCCGAAGTTAAATCTCCGAACGTCGATCCTCGATCACAGCAGGCACGGAGGCCTGCCGCTACGCTCCGAACTCTCCTTCGGGATGCGATTCAAAATAACCGAGCGCGGATCGCGCATCCCGTCAGTATCGCTCGACTGCATTCCCGCTGTATCTAAACAAGCCAGACGCAGTTTCCACCTGCGTGCCGTTTTCCCCTCATGCCATCGATCAGCAAAACGCCTGGCTCCAGTCGCACTTCGGAAGCGTCTACGCTTCCGAAGGTCGCGCTCTTGTTCGAGGCGAACAACTCGTACGCGCGAAGTTTGTTGATCGGAATCGGCGAATATATTCTCAGTCACGGACCTTGGCGCGTGCACTACGCCGAGCTGGGAACGACCGACGCGCCCCCCGCGTGGTTGAAATCGTGGGACGGCCACGGCGTAATTGTTCGCGGCGAAAATCGCCGGCTCGCGCACGCCGTTGAAAAACTTTCGATTCCCGTGGTCGATCTGACTCCGTCGCGATTGTTGCCACGCGCTCCGTGGGTAAAATCCGACGACGCGGCGATCGCCCGACTCGCCGCCCAACATTTTTTGGAACGTGGCTTTCGTAATTTCGCGTTCTGCGGCGACGCTCGCTTCAGCTGGTCTAACCGCCGCGGCGAACACTACGGTTTACTCGTCCGCGGCGCAGGCCACGCGTGTCACGTCTACGGGTCCGCCAAGCCACCGCCCAACAGCGACGACGAAGTGAACGCGATCGCCAACTGGCTCGAAGAACTCCCGAAACCCGTCGCTGTTTTCGCATGCTACGATAATCGCGGCCAGCAAGTGCTCGAAGCCTGTCGCCGCAAAGGCTTCGCGGTGCCCGAAGAGGTCGCAGTGCTCGGCGTCGATAATGATGAAGTGTTGTGCGTGTTATCGCCTCCGCCGCTCTCGAGCATTTCCCTGAATCCCCGGCGCACGGGCTGGGAAGCTGCAGCCTTGCTCTCATTAATGATGAAGGGCGAAACGCTTCAGCCGACCGCGCATCTGATTCCTCCGGTGGGAATCGTAAACCGACAGAGCAGCGACATCCTCGCCGTGGCCGATCCGAAAATTGCCGGCGCCCTCCGCTACATTCGCGAGCACGCCTGTGAGGGTATCAGCGTGAGCGACGTGCTCCGCCGCTGCCCGATGGCGAGGCGCGCGCTCGAGACACGTTTCCGCAAACTGCTCGGACGCACCCCGCATCAGGAGATTCTGCGCGTACAGCTCAACCGTGTGAAAGAACTCCTTGTCGGCACGGAGCTGCCCGTCTGGGAAATCGCCGAACGAACCGGATTCGATCCGGAGTACCTCAGCGTCGTTTTCAAGCAAAGCTCGGGAGTCGCACCGAGCGAATATCGGAAAAGCTACGGCGTGATTCGGTAGAGTAAATATTCTCAGGATAGG
>CBRAFL010000376.1:0-5193 GCA_967755055.1 uncultured bacterium | reverse complement strand
CGGGGACGGTTCGCCCTACCAAAACGGCTACAGTTTTTTTGAAACCGCTCTAGCGGTTGAGCTCCGCGATCACTTGCGCGTGAAGCTCGGGTGTTGCCGCTGACACCGTGGATTGCGCGGGGTAGGGCGTGCCGCCCTGCCAATCCGTAATCACGCCGCCGGCGCCGCGAATCACGGGCACAAGCGCAGCGATATCCCACGGGTTCATGATCGGGTCGACCATCACGTCGGCCCAGCCGCCGGCCACGAGCGTGTAGCCGTAGCAGTCGCCCCACGTGCGAAAGAGTTTGGCCTGATTCACCACGCGATCGCAGGCGGGGCCGTTTTGATATTTCGCGAGATTGAGTGTGTCGCTCGTGAGCAGTGTTGCGTCGGCGAGGCGTTTCGTCGGTCGGGTGCGAACCGGTTGGCCATTCAGGGTCGTGGAGGCGTTGTCGCCGATGAAAAGCTGATCCAAAACGGGTAGATGAATGCAGCCCAACACCGGTTGGCCTTCATGAAGCAGTGCGATGAGGGTGCCAAAAAGCGGGCACGCGGCGGTGAATGATTTCGTACCGTCGATCGGATCGAGCACCCACACGAACTCCGCATCGGGCGTTTTGGAGCCGAATTCCTCGCCGACCAAACCGTGCGTGGGGAAACGTTGTCCAATGAGGTTGCGCAGGAGTTCCTCGGCTCCGCGATCGGCGGCGGTGACGGGTGACGCGTCCGCTTTGGTTTCAACCACCAGATCTGGTTGCGCGAAAAATGGGCGAATGAAAGCGCCGCTGCGTTCGGCGAGCTCTGCAATGAATGAGCGATAAGGCGACAGATCCACGAACCGAGTGTGGCGGACAGAATGCAGAAAACACACGGAAAAAAATGGACTCTGGTTTGGGGATTGAGTGAGGTCGGTCACCCGTGGCCAATTCGTGGACTGAGCAGCCGATCTTTTTTTTGGATTTCGAAGGGAGCCAGCTCTCTGGAATCCTCGAGTACGGCGTCGCCGAAGTGAAAGGTGGCAAGATCGTCTCAACGCACACGCGGCTGTGTCAGGCGACGGGTGCCGTGCGGGAGGAAGAGGTCGCGACGCATGGACTCAATGCTCGCGACGTGGCTTTATGGGCGCCGTTTGCGGATGAGTGGGAATTTTTCGCGCGGATCCGTGAGCGTGGTCCGCTCGCGGCGCATTACGCGGGAGTCGAGAACTCGCTGTTGAAATCGGTGTGGCCCTATCCGCGAAATTCGCCGGACTTCGCCCGGCCCGGTGAGCGGATGATTGAGTGGGGACCATGGATCGATTCAGCGCGACTGTACGCGCAGCTGTATCCGGAACTTGGAACCGGCCAGCTGGATTTACTCATCGCCAAATGCGGATTGCAGCGGGAGCTCGATGCTCTCGCGATCCAGCATTGTCCGGGGGAACGGCGGCAATATCACGCGGCGCTTTATGATGCGCTCGCCGGTGCGCTGCTGCTGGTGTCGCTGGCGCGGGAGCCGCGGCTCGTCGAATTGTCGGTGATGCAACTGCTTGCCCTCAGCACGCTCGATGGCGAGAAACGCGACGCGTTGCAGCAGGGCGAACTATTCTAAAATCTCCGACGGCGCGAGAAGTTGGTGTCAGGCCCGCCTACACGTTTCTGACTTCTTGCAGGGAATGATCCACGACTGCGATCAATTCAGAAACTTCGAATGGCTTTTTCAGCGCGGACACGCCCGAAATTTCCTGATCGGAAAACATTTCCGATCGCTCCAGCCGGCCGCCCATCATGATGATCGGAATGGACGGTGAAATCTTGCGGGCCCGTTGAATAAATTCCGGTCCACCTAAATCCGGCATGTTCTGATCGATCATGAGTAGATCGAAATCTTCCGGTGTCTGGGCGAATCGGTTCCACGCGTCCATCGGCAAGGTATAGACTTCGGGAGCGTATCCACATTTCTGTAGCGTCAGACGAAGCACCATTGCGACGGCGGGTTCATCGTCCACCACCATGATCCGTTGTCCTGTGCCGCTTTTGATCATGGGCGTCTGAGTTGGTTTTGGGGTGACCGGTTCGCTCAGCTTCAATGTCGCCATTAGGCGGCGCCGATGTTGCTAGGATGGACAGACTCGATGTGTAGCCAGTTCCCATCCATTTGCGGTTTAAAAATGACCAGTGGATCGGATGCGCAAAAGCTAAAACAAGATCCAGGCGGTGGGAGAAAATAGGTGAACGAAGATGGGGCGATTCCTGGACGACAATGTAGCCCGAGGTGCGGGCGGGTGTGCTGCGCTTGAAATGCGTGATTACTCGGTCGGATATTTATATTTTTTTAGGCCGGTGAGCTGGGCGGCGATTCGAAGGAGGAACAGCGGATTGGTTTTCAAGTAGCGCGGACCGAGGCGGCGCGGTTCCATGCAAAGTCTAAACAACCACTCGAAGCCGCTGCGCTGAATCCAACGCGGTGCCTGTCGGACGCGGCCGGTGTGAAAATCAAAGGCGGCGCCCACGCCGATGAGCAGACCTGTTTCGAGCGACTTCGCGTGCTCCGCCATGAAGCGTTCCTGTTTCGGAGTGCTGAGCCCGACCCAGACAATGTCGGGCTGTGTGCGCACTACATCCGCTTGCAACGCGGCGAATTCGTGAGCGGTCAATTCGCGAAACGGCGGAGTGAACGTGCCGGCGATGACGAGCCCAGGAAAACGTGTGGTGAGACGTTGCGCGAGGGTGGGAGCGATCTGCGGCGAACCTCCATAGAAGTAGTGACGCAAACCCACCGCACGTCCCGCATCGCAAACCGCGAGAAGCAGATCTGGTCCGTAAACGCGCTCGACACCGCGCGGACCCAGCCAGACGAGTGGCATGCCGTCGGGTGTTGTGAGGTAGGATCGATTCAGAATTTTTCGAAACGCGGGATCGGACTGCGCCTCACTGATTCCGTGGACCGTGCACACGCACACGTATCCGAGATGAAGGGCTTCACGCGCGCAGAGAATTAGTTTTAGCGCACGATCAAGGGTGAGTTCGGAAATGCCGACACCGAGAACGTTGTAGCGGGGAACGGGGGGCGAGGCGGCCGGAGTGCGTGGATTGTCCGTCATGCTGCGCTTCACATTTATCTGTCGGGATGAGCGGTTGGCAAGTGAGGTGTCCGTTGGGAGGCAATCGCTGATCGGGATTAGCGAAGTACGAAGGACTGCGGCTGTGATGGATTCGCCACTACAACGTCGATCCGCACGGTGTTTTTCCAACGAATTTGCGATGTGAACCGTTTTCATCCTTCACTCGTGAGCTGTGATACCGATTCATATGCACGTGGTCATTAAGCATCTTCGCGTCCTCACTGCAGCTGCATCCCTGGCGCTCGCCGGATGCCAAAAAAAAGTGGAGGCACCTCCTGTCGCAGCTCAAGCGCCCAAGCCGCTCTCGGTGGACGTGGTGAAAGAGAACGAGCGCAGCCGGCATTTTGTCGCGGTCACTCGTCAGCTGGAACTCGGCGGCACGGTTTACGGCTACATGGATATCGATGGCGACGTGCTCAAGCTGGCCGGCGGATTGAGCGAGGTCATGGCGCAGGTCGCGGCGACCCAGCCCCAAGCCGCGCCGTTTCTGAAACAGGATTATCCTGCCTTCGTGACGATGCTCGGATTGGACGACATCAAGGCGATCGGAGTGAGCTCGGTGCCGGACGGCACAGGATTTTTTCGGAATCGCGCATTTTTCTACACGCCAGGACCGCGGCATGGATTGCTCTTGGGCTTGGGCGGCAAATCGGCGCCGTTCGCTCACGTGCATTACGCGCCAGCCGACGCGGATGTGTTTGCGGAGGCGGAGATCGACGTGCCGGTGGTGTATCAAACCATCAAGGACGTGATCGCGAAAGTCGGCGGCGAGGTGGCGCAGAACGCGTTTGAAGACGGACTAAAGAAAGCGGGCGAAGCCGCGGCGATTTCGTTTTTGAATCTGCTCAACGGCATGAAAGGGCACGCGTCGATTGTATTGCGGCTCGATCCAGAGAAGACGCTGAAGCTGCCCGGGCCGACAGGGCTGACGCTGCCGGCATTTTCATGGATGATCTGCGTTGAAGGCGTGGGGCAGGCGATCGAACCGGCGCTAGCCAAGTCCCCCATGCTCGCGGCCACCCAAAACGGCACGGCGCATTTCTACGAGCTTCAGATGCCGCTGCCGTTGGAAGGCATCAAGCCGGTCATCGCGATTGACGGCAACACGCTTTACCTCGCGACGACGCCGGCGTTTTTACAGACGTGCCGTGAACAAACGACGGGACTGGCGCAAACACCGGCGTTCAAGCAGGCGCTCACTCACGTCGGAGAAGAAGGCAACGGGCTCGCCTATGTGACGCCGCGGTTTTTTGCGCGACTCCGCGAATTGGAAAAACTGAATCCGTCGGCGCCAGCGGAAACGCAATCGATGCTTCACCTCATCACGTCGCGGCTGCCGGTGTTGGATCGACCACTGGTCGCGGTGCGGACGAATTTACCCGATGGAATTCTCGTGCGGTCGTACATCAATCGATCGCTGAAGCAGGAGATCGCGATGTCCGCTCTCTATAATCCAGTTTCGATCGGGCTGGTGGCGGCGATGGCGATGCCGGCATTTCAAAAAGTCCGGACGGCGTCGCAGGAAAAGGCAGTGCTCAACAATCTACGGCAACTCGGCGCAGCGGCGGATCAGTTCTATCTTGAACGCGGCGTCGCGGCGGCGTCTTACAACGATCTCGTCGGACCGAAGGGTTACGTCAAGGCACTGATTCCGGTCGCGGGTGAAAATTACCGCGAGCTCCATTTCATGCGGGGCCAGGTCCTGCGCGTGAGGTTGGCGAGTGGGAAGATCGTGGAATACAATCCGTAAACGGTTTTGCGGGTGGCCGGCGTCCGTGGCTACGAGTACGACCGACCGGGTGAAAAGTCACGCAAGCCAACACAACACACCCCGCCCTTCGGGCACCCTCTCGAGAGGGGACTTCGGCTGCTTACGGGTTTGGAAATCCCCTCTCGAGAGGGGTGGCGCGAAGCGACGGGGTGTGTGGTTGTGAGTTTTCACACAGTCTGGCGAGCGAGTGGATATTAACCACTCGCCGGATGCAGCCGACAACAAATTCAGCGGCGGCGAACGCTGGCCTTGCGCTGGCGGCGGTCGGTTCTCCAAGCTGTTGGGTTCCCATGGCAATTGTGAGTCTTCTCGATGTCAGCCTGAGCTTCGGCGGTGC
>CBRAFL010000375.1:0-5223 GCA_967755055.1 uncultured bacterium | reverse complement strand
ATCGCAGAAAAATCCCCTCTTGAGAGGGGTGGCGCGAAGCGACGGGGTGTGTGATTGGAGCTTTTCACGCACTCGCTCACGCTCGTAGCTACGGGAACTATCGGGATTGAGAGAGACAATGGGCATTAAGTTCAGCGCACCGACGATCGGGCCCGTTCGTAAAGCGAACGATACTTTTCTGCCATTGTTTCCGCGCTGAAGCGCTCGCGGGCGAACTCTTTTCCTGCGTCAGCGATTACCGGCCAGCGGTCACGATTCGCGCACGCGTACTGAAGCGTGGCGGCGAAACTTGCGGCGTCTCCGACTCGTGCGAGCCAGGGGTGATTCGGCGGAATGGCTTCGCGCAACCCGGGCGCGTCCGTGGCCACGACTTGGATACCGGCGAGAAGCGCTTCGATCGCAACTAACGACAGCCCCTCGTGACGTGACGGAAGCAGAGCGAGATCGAAGGCGCTGAGTCGGCTCGAAAAATCGGAAACCGGTGGAAGAATTTCCACGGTCCAACCGGACGGCGCATGACGTCCGAGCGAACGCAGCTTGGGCTCGTGCCGGCCACTGCCATGGATCGTGAGATGCGCGCGGCAGCCAGGTGGGAGCTGAGTTCGCCTGACAATATCGGGAAGCAGGTCCGTCCCCTTCTCGGGTTCGAAGCGCCCGCCGTACACCATGCGAATCACGCCAGCAGATGGCGGAGTTGGATGAGGCGACGTGACTGACCGCACGCCGTTGAAAATAATCGCGGGAGGAATTGACGGGCTCGCGGCACCAGAGGCGGTGCGAAGCGCGTTGAACGCTTTCAATGCGTCCTTCGAAACACAGGCAACGCCGGCATGTGCGAGTTGCCGATCGCAGGCTCTGCCCAACCAAGGCCAGGAGCTCCAGATCACAGAATTGTGAATCGTGCGAATAACTGGAATCGACTGAAAGCGGGGCAAGACCGCGAGCATGGCGGCGTAACTCGCCTCGGGAATTTCCGTGTGGAGATGGACGAGATCCGGTTTCCAGCGGCGGATGATGCGAGCAAATCCAATGGCGCCGGTGATGACTCCGCCAAAGCGCATCGGTATCCGCGGTCCCGATTCGACGGGAATTCGCAACGCGGCGAGTTGGTTTTTCAAGGCGTGCCCGACCTCTCCATCCGCAAGACCGCGAACAGCGTACACCCCGAAATCATAGTCCGCCCGCAGCGACTGCATCAGCGTCACGGCGACGCGTTCTGCGCCGCCCAGCGCCAGATGCGAGACGCACTGCAAAATGCGAGGGCGACGCGGAGCTAAATGGGGAGAGGACATGCGCTGAGGTGGATTTCAATTATCCACGTGACCAAGGCAGCGGCAAATATCCGATCACGGTTCGCCACTCGTCGCGCAGACGCGGCCAGGCGAGAGCGAGTAGAGCTGCGGCTAAAATTCCAAGGCTTCCGGCCACGCTTAGGCGAACGGCCCAGTTTGATTCTTCAACGCTCACGCTTCCGAGCCGCAGCCCAACGACGACCGCCGCCGTCGTGCAGAGCGGACCAACGAGCGCGCGGGAATAGCCGGTCAGACCTCCCGGTAAATCACGCAGCGCCCACCAAAGTCGGGGCACCATCAGCAGGACGTTTACCGCCGCGATCGCTTCCGCGACACCGATCGGTCCGCGTTTCGCGCCGAACCACACGGCGGCCACGGTGATCGGCAAGGCGAAAGAGGCCGACAGGACCAGTCGACCTGTCTGGCCGGCGGCGACGTTGATCGCATAACCCAGCGACGTGATCGTCGCGGCGGCGGCGGCGACTGAAAGTAGACGGAGGAGCGGAGCGGCGTCGGGCCATTGTGCACCGAGCACCAGGCGCACCGTTTCCTCCGGCAATACTACGCAGACTGCGAAGAGGGGCAGAATGAGATGCGCGATCACGGTGGCGGTGGTGCGAGCGTGACGAACGAAATCGGTTGAATCAGTTCCGAGTCGCGAAAGCGTGACCAGCGCAACCTGGTTGAGAGGAGTTGCGACGTAGAGATTGGGCAATGCGAGGAGCTGGTTGGCGCGATTGTACAGACCCAACGCGTGCGCTCCGAAAAAGCGGCCAACGACGATTGCGTCGATCTGCTGCAAAAAATAAACGATCACCTGATATCCCGTCACATCAACTCCGATACGGAGCAGTCCGCGTACGCTCGACCATTCGGGAGAGCCATGCGGTTTCCAGGTCAGCGCGCGCCAGGCGAGTCCGGTCGCGGCGGTTTCAGAAACGAGCAGGTACGCGGCGAACGAATACGCGCCTGCTCCCGTCGCGGCGGCAGAGATCATCGCGAGTGTTCCCACGACTGCGGCCGTTCCTTCGATTCGGCTGACATCGCCAAAACGCGAGGCCCGCTCGAGTTGTGAGCGAGCGAATCCACCGGCGCCAATCAACAGGAAAGCGATGCTCATCGTCATCAAGAGCGGTGTCACTGCCGGGGTCGCATAGAAATTCGCCGCTAGTCGGGCGCATCCGAGAGTGACGAGCGTGAGCACGACGCCGATACCGAGATGACACCAAAACAGGGTGTTTAATTGCACCTCATCGAGCGAGCGCGCCTGCACGGCTGCGGCCCCCAAGCCGGCGTCGCGAAACAAAGTCAGCAAGAGAACCACGCTGGACGCCATGGCGAAAAGTCCGTGATCGTCAGGCGTCACCAAGCGGGCGAGCACGAGCACGGACGCGAGCTTACAGCCCAGCTTCAGGGCCTGGGAGAAAAGCATGCTGCGATGGCCGTGTGCGGCTTGCGCCAATACAGCTTGATTCGGTTCGATCACGCTCATCGAGGGGCCGTGGATTTTGGCTTAATGGTAGGGCGAACCCCTGGTCGCCTTCGGCGCCGCCAAAGGCGGGTAAACCTCCGGGTAAGCCGCGGCACGGCGGGGACGTGCTCCAAAGGCGCACAAGCCTCGCCCTACCGTTCGGAAAAAAGCTTCAAAGCGACCGCAGCGTCGCATCCCGAGGTGCCAAGTCTTGAAACAGGAGAGGAGGAATTGCACGGAGCGCGGACTATTTCACGGTCGCGAGAGCGGCGGCGAGTTCTGACAAATGGTGCGTGCGCGTGAAGTGGGCGAGGTAATGCTTGCGGCGTTCGCCATTGCGCAGGCCAGCGCGCCGGCACGCGATGAGTGCGTCCGCGATTTGGTCGGGCCGGCCGGGATTTACGAACCAGACTTGACCCGTTGGGAGCATCCCGGGAATCGCGCGCCATCTCGTCGTGATGATCGGCAGGTCATGCGCAAGCGCTTCGATCAGCGAAAGTGGCTGGCCCTCGTGCGGGTGCGTGGTGGGAAAACAAAACACGTCGGCTTGTTTGAAGAGCGCGTGCTTCCGAGCGTCATCAGCGAAACCGACGTGACGGACGAGACCGGACTCCACCGCGGACGCTTGAGAAAAAAACGCTTCCTCGTCCCGCCGATTCGCAAAACCGCCGGCGACGAGGAGTCGAAATGCGCCGGGCTCGCGTCGATTCGCCACGGCGAGAGCAGTGAGCGTATCGAAAATTCCTTTGGCTGGCGTGCATTGGCCCAGAAACAAAATCTGCGTGGGCGCGCCGGCGGTGCGGACGGTGAGTGGCGGATCACCGGGATCTGTGATGCCGTTACGCACGATGGTGATTTTGCGTGGCATCAACGCTTGCGCGTCAGCGACGAGCTCGGGAGCGAGGACGATCGCCAGGTCCGCACGACCGAGCAGTTGCTGAGTCAACCATCGCTCCGGTGGCGTGGCGCGGTTCGTCAGCCACGCGCCGAGGCCGATGCCGTGCCAGTGGAAGATGAGGCGGTGGAAAAAGGGTCGACACAGCGCCATCACGATCCAGTCGCGATAGAGTGGTGCGCGTCTGCCGGGGGCGGGGACGTAATAAAAATTCATTGGGCCGTGTCGCACCCGCAGGGCGAGCGCGTGAACACACGCTCCGAGGAGGATGAAGAATTTTCCGAGGCGCCAGGTTCCAACGTCCATCATATCGCGAGACAGGCGGACGTTGACGTGAAAAATTTTCAGGTCGGTTGCGACCGCAGGCAGGCCCTCGACCAAAGTTTGCACCATTAGGCTCTGGCCGTGGACGGGCGGCGGCGTATGAGCGAAAACGAGGAGTTGCATCTCGGCTTGGAAAGTTGCGCGGCGCGGGAAAGAGTGCTCGGAAGGATGACGCCCGCCCGTGCAAAAACCCAGTCCCGAATGTTTTGGGTTGCGGCCGCCTACGCTTTGGCGGGCGCAGGGTTGTTTCAATTTTTTGGCAACGCCACCCGCGGCTACGTCGATACGGCGTCGCTTTTTTGGTGGTGGATAAGTCAGTGGATCGATCCGCGAGCGGAGACGGAACACGGCTGGTTGATTCTTGGGCTGAGCGTTTGGATATTATCGCGGAATTGGAGGACAGGACTGAAAGCTGAGGGCCCAGAGCTGAACGCTGAGAGTACAGAGGTGGATATTGAGGGCTTGGAGCTTGGTGCAGAGGGTTTGGAGATGGGAGGCCCTCGTTGTGTTCAGGGCGGTTCGGCTGCTGTGACACCGTTGCTGGCCGTCGTTCTCGCGCTGGCTCTTCACGCGCTCGGGTTCGTGGCGCAGCAGACGCGGATTTCGATCGTGGCGTTTTTGCTTTTCACGTGGGGTGTACTCGCGATCGCGAATCGGCGGTGGGCGCGCGCGGCGGCGTTTCCGCTCGGGTTCATGGTGTTCGCGATTCCGCTCAACGTACTCGATTCGATTGGGTTTTGGCTTCGGCTCGGAGTGATTGATGTTGTCACTGCGCTCGCGCACGGAGTGGGACTCGAAGTGGTGCGAAGCGGAACACAACTCTTCGCTCCGGATGGCCGGTTTCAATACGACGTAGCGGCGGCGTGTTCGGGCGTGCGCTCGTTGATGGCGCTGGCCGCGCTGTCGTTGTTAATTGGATATCTTAATTTTAGATCGACGTGGCGGCGCGCTCTCATGCTGCTGCTGTGTTTCCCGCTCACGTATTTGGGGAATGTGGCTCGAGTCGGGTTGATTATCGTCGCCGCGCAGTCCGGCGGGCCGAGGTGGGGAGCGCTTGTGCACGATTTGATGGGCTATGGGATTTTCGTGATCGTGTTGGGCGGCGTGCTCGGGGCGGCGGCACTCGTGCGGAAATTTTGGCCGGAAACGGAAAAGGACTTCGGGGTTGCGGGTAGGGCGAGGCGTGCCCCCGCGCCGCAGAAGAAGCACCCCCAACCCGCACCGCGGGGGCGCCACCCCCA
>CBRAFL010000374.1:0-5239 GCA_967755055.1 uncultured bacterium | reverse complement strand
GTGCCGACCCCGCGGCTCTGCACTCCGCCGATCAAGGCGGCGGCCATCTTGCCGGCGAGCAGTGGATCCTCGGAGAAGTACTCGAAATTCCGGCCGCCGAGCGGCGAGCGTTTCATGTTCGTCCCCGGGCCGAGGAGAATCTGTACGTCATTCGCCTGGCACTCGTCGCCGAGCGCCGCGCCCACTTCGCGCAACAGCTTCGGATTCCAGCTCGAAGCCAGCGCCGACGCCGTTGGAAAGCACGTCGCCGGCACGCTCTCGGCGAAGTTCGCGCCGGCAGCTTTGCGCAGGCCGTGCGGTCCGTCGGTCATAAAAATCGACGGGAAGCTAAGACGTTCGATTGGCTTCGTGCTCCAAAAATCTCTTCCGGAAGTGAGCGAGGCTTTTTCCTCGAGCGTCATCTGCGAGACGAGTTGGCGGGCGCGGGTTGAATAGTCGACGGGTTCCGCGTGGAGAGAAATCACTGCGCCCGGCAGGGCGAGAAATACGAGCAAGCAGGAGAGACGAGACATGACAAAGAAAGCAAAGGGTTGAGTTGCGTAACGGCAGGCCTCCGTGCCTGCCGGGGTTTGGCGAGACCTGGTAAAAGAAAGCAAAGCGTTAAGTTGAGACGTCGGTGTCGAAATGCGTCCGGCGTCCGTCGCGATCACGGATTCGCGAAGTTGCGATCGAGGAATTCGTAGCGCGCCTCCACGGTGGAAGGCACGGCTTTCGATTGGACGTCGATCTGCATCACCGGCGGCGCGGGATCCTGTGCCGCTGCGGCGGGCCACTCCGGCAAGCCGGTTCCGTTGGGGTTGCCCGTCTTGATGAAGTTCGCGAAGTAAGCCTGCATCGTTTCGGAAACCGTGTAGTCGTCCGCCGTCCAAGGCTTCTCGTTGGTCAGGTCGAGATTGCCCATGCAGTATTCGATCTCGCACGCGTGCGGCGCGCCGATGAGCGGCGGCATGACGAAAGGCGGCGGTGGCCCCTTTTTCACCGATGTGGGCGCCGCGACCTGCGGCGGAATCTTCGCGTAAAGATAGCGGTAGGTCGGCTGCGCGCTGTGTTTGCGGTGCAAGTCGAACCATTTCCACGTGCTGTAGGCGATGAAGCGATCGGCGCCCAATGCGGTAGCCGAGCGCTCGATTTCCTGAGCCGAGCCGGCGGGATATAATTTGAGGACGGTCTCGAAATCTTTCGGATAAGCCTCTCTGACTTTCTTTACGTAGAGTTCTTCGGTGTAGGTCGGCCCTTGCAGGAAGGCCAAGCCGGGGATCTCGGCGGAGTTCCAACCCACGAGCAGTGGCACCTGAGCCTGTTCGCCGGCGGTATAAATTTCCGCGACTGGCTTCGGAAGAAGATAACCGTCCATCACGGGCGGAAAGCCCCAGCGTTTCGAATCCTGATAAATCTCATAGATCTCGCGGGTGCTCATCGCCCGGAGTTGTTTGAGTGAGAGGTTGCCCGCCTTTTGAGCGAACTCAGCGCCCTGTTTCTCCGCCTCCGCGAGGGGTACAGTGGTGATCGTGCGGCTGATCGCAGACCCGCTTTCGCCGATCGCGCCGGCGATGTAACCGCGCGACAACGGCGACACCATCTGCACGCTCACGGACATCGAGCCCGCCGACTCACCGGCGATCGTGATTTTTTTCGGATCGCCGCCGAACGCCGCGATGTTGTCGCGGACCCATTTCAACGCCGCGCTTTGGTCGAGGAACCCGTAGTTGCCCGACGCCTTGTAGGGCGCCTCGGCGCTGAGTTCCGGATGAGCGAACGACCCAAAAATGTTGAGCCGATAGTTAACCGTCACCGCCACGATGCCCTTGGTCGCCATGCTCGCGCCGTCGTAACGCGGCTCTGATCCGTCGCCCGCCACGAAGCCGCCACCGAAGAAATACACGAGCACCGGCAGGCCTGTCGTGTCGCGCTTCGCGGGCGTCCAAACATTCAGGTAGAGGCAATCCTCGCTCATGCCATTCGAGCGGAAAATCATGTCACCGAAGACGGGAGCCTGCACGGGACGCGGACCGAAGTGCCTCGTCTCCTTCACGCCGGTCCACGATATCACCGGCTGCGGCGCCTTCCAACGCAGCACGCCCACTGGCGGCTGCGCGAACGGGACGCCAAGATAGGATTGGGTGCCGGTCTTCGTGTCGTAGAGACCTTCGATGATGCCGGCTTCGGTTCGAGTTTGGACGGGAAAGCCGCGGTCCTCTTGACCTCGCATGGGCGAGCCGAGACAGACGAGCGCAGCGACGAAACTGGCCAGACGGAGTAACAACAATTCGACGTTTTTTTTCATGGGCGAAAGCGGGGAACAGCGAAGTGTACGCAAAACGCCTCCTGCCTTCTGCGCCCGGGATGAACCCGCGTTCACTCCGAGGCGCTTTGACCACCCATCACGAAAGCAGCGCGGTAACGCATCCGCGACCTACGCCTCGGCCACGGCGGTTATCGGACATCGCAGATCGCTGAACGCGTAGAACGTCCCGAAACATTACTTGGCGGGTTGCCGTTGTGGGGAAACGCGCATCATTTGTGTTCACCCCCGTTTCCATGAAAACGCGCTGCCTACTCCCTGTCGCTTGCCTTGTGCTTCTCGTTGCGGGATGCACCTCAACCTCCAGCAAAGTCAGTCGTGCACCCCTGAAAGCGGACGCGCATTTCACGCTCGATCATTTCGATGCCTCGCAGGTGGATGTACCCGCCAAGGCGGAGAAGATCGTTGCGACGCGGTTTCTCGCCACAGTGCCGAAGCGCGCTAACGCTGCCGACAGCTACGCGACCGTGCAGTACATTGTGGATGCCACCGGCCAACCTCGCGAGGTACAATGGGTCGAAACGACAGATCCTGTTTTCGCCCGCGCAGCGGTCGCTCTGGTTTCAGGAACGCAATTCACTCCCGCAATGAAGAACGGGACGTCCGTTGCGGTTAAAATGGAAATGCGATTTACCTCTCACACTCACGAGAGCGTGGCTCGGCAGAGAGGATATGGAGAAAGCTATTTCGAGTCGCCGCATTACACCGAGCAATCTTCCAACTACCCACACGATATAAATCCCTTCACTGGTCGCTAAGAAGGCCGGTCCGTACGGACGGGGCGATTGCTTATCGGTGATTGGTTATCGCTTATTGGTTATTGAAGGAATTGTCGGAGGCCGATCGGGTGCTTATTGCCTACAGCTTAGCGCTTATAGCTTTTTGAATGTCTGATGAGAGATGGGAGATGAATGAAGGTCCGGAACGATCGCTTACCACCTGCAGCAGTAGTGAGCATCGAGTAGCGGGTAGTGGGTAGATCGGAAGGCTCCGGCTTACCGCCTACAGCTTATAGCTTATCGCTTATAGCCTGCGAGCAGCAGCGAGCATCGAGAAATACGTCCACTCGCTCACGCTCGTAGCTACAAGTCGAGGGCCGCATCTGCGAACCTGAATGAGACGGACGGGCACGGAGGCCCGCCGCTACTCGGATCGATCGCCTACAGCTTAAAGCTTATAGCTTACACGCCGATCGCTTACCGCCTACAGCCTACCGCTTATCGCTTTTTAGATCCGCAACGGCTTGCCGTAGCGTCGCCCGTCGCTGCTCGAGTGGGCCGTCGGTGGGTGCGCTTTCGGCAGGACCCTCCGCCAGCAGCCTTCCGACCACCGCACCAATCGTCCCTCCCACGATGGCGGCGATACTCAGGTGCATGACTAACTCAGACCAACGCAGCGCGGCACCGCTCCCCAATCCGATCAAGTTCAATAATCCGCCGGGGAAGAGCGCCACGAAGGCGCCGAGCAGGGCGAAGCCTTTCACTGATCCGGAAGCGCTTTGCCGACGAGCGCCCTCGATTTGGAGCTCGAGAGCTTCGTATTCTGAGGTGGCTTGCTCGAGTGCTGACTCACGATAGCCATCGCGCGCGCGTTGAATCAGGTCCATGGCTTGTTTTGTTTCCGCCTGACTCTCCAGATATCCATCCAGAGTCGCCCGCGCCAAACTCTTCGCGGCGGTATCCAGGAGCGCTTGAATCGCCGCGAGCTCATCGTGCGACGACTCATTGAGCCGATAGCCACCGATGTTAATCGCAGCCAAACGACCGAGCTCCTCCGAGGCCCTTTGAATCGCTTCGGTGGCGTGCACCCGTTCGTTTTGCACGCGGGCGCGCAGCACCTTGATCGCGCCGAAGGCGGCATCCACCGACGCGAGCGTGCGGAGATTCCCATGAAAAGTATTCTCGGTTAAACACCTTTGAGCGGTTCTGATCAGCATGATCAGCGTTGTGACCGACTGGCTCACCTCGGTTCCGGATCCCGACGTCGGATCTTCAGAATCAACGTCAACCTCCGCTGCACGGCGATTCACCTCGTGCAGGGCTTTGGATGCCTGGCGCCCCATGGCGTCGCGGACACTTTTCACCACGTCGACCACCACGGCCGTGAAGGGAAGAAAGTCGCCGTCGTGGAATGCCGCTTCAGCAAAGGCGGGATTGAACTGGATCGCTTGAGCCAGAAAAGACTGCGCCACGTCCGGTTCCCGTCGGTGCATCGCGATCTTCGCCATTTGGAAATGCGCCTCGGCGAGCGTGGGATCGGCCATGATGGCCTTCTGCGTGTGTTGCGCCGCTGTATCACCACTGCGGCCCTGACAGTAACTACTCCAGCCTGCGGCCAGGTAGGCTCGCGCTGCGGCCAACGGAAATTCGGCCAACGCGGAGTGACCCGCCGTGACGAAGGCCTGCTCAGCCAGATCCAGATCCAAGAGAGAAGGGTCGTGGTGCTGAAAACTGCCGAGGCGAAGGATGCCGAGCAGAAACTGGAAGCGAAAGTTCTGACCCTGCCCGGCGTGGGACTCGTCGCCGTTGATGGCCTTCTGGATCGCAGTGAATGCCTCGTGATAACTGCCGCGGCGCAACGCGTCACGGGCCAGGTCGAACTGTTCCGCCGCGCACTTCTCGTCTGCGGTCTTGGCGGTCTCCTTCAGGTTGGAGAGAGGAATATTCAACTCGGGCCGGTCCATGAGTTCTTCGGAACGGCCCCAGCAAATTTGTGCCGGTGACGGCTGCGACAAGACCGGCCAGTCTGGCGGTGGGAGAGGGGATCCCATCAGCAGCTGGACGTCTGAGCTTAATGCGACTTCCGGCGCGGAGGAGCGACTGCCCCGCTGTAAATAGCCGGTGTAGTGTAATGTATTACCAAATACAAAAGAAGTCATGGTGCTGGATCAGCAGCAGTGTGGAATTCCGAATGCGGATGGCGACAGCCAAGTGGATG
>CBRAFL010000373.1:0-5239 GCA_967755055.1 uncultured bacterium | reverse complement strand
AAATCCCCATTAAAATCCCCGGCCCTCTTTCGATTTTGTAAAACTTCGGGGGCGCGCTCGCCGCGCCACTGCTGTGGACATCGAATCTGTTGCGCGGCGAGCGCGCCCCCTACGTCAGGCCCCGAATTTTCACGCCATCAGGAAGGCGAGTCGGTCTCCCTCTCTCCCTCAGTCACGTCGCTCTCGGACTCACTCTCGCCGCCCTACTGCCTATCTCCACCCGCGCCGTGACCGCGACGGGGCTGAGCAGTTTTGAAGGCATCGAGGAACCGACCGTACGTTATCAGCCCGCGACCGGTAAGTTCATTCCCGATGACTTCGTCAACATCACGGATGTCGGCGAACGGACGTTCCGGATGTTCCTGCGCTATCACTCCGACCTTTGGGACGCCGACCGCGATACAAAAAATAAGGATCGCGAGCGTGCCGAAGTTAAAGGCCTTGGTCGTCATCAGAAATCCAGCGAGACGTTCGAGTACGCCACGACGTGGCGCACCAACCCCGAGTTCCAAGGGTCAGGACGTTTCTGTCATATCTTTCAGCTGAAGTCCACGAACGGCGACAGCGGAATGCCATTGATCACGCTCTCGATTTTAGAAGGCCGACAAAAAGCTGCGCTACAGTACGCCTCTGGCGCGGAAAAAAAAGCCGTCACAGCGCGCGAGTTCGACTGGACTCCGGGAAAATGGCAGACGGTACGCATCCGTATCAAGACTTCCGAGACGAACGACGGTGAAGTGTTGGCCTCGATCGACGGTGACGAATTCCAAGGCGCTCGCGGCGTCACCGTCAATCGCACCGAGGCGAATGACTATCGACCCAAGTGGGGACTTTACCGCGGCGTTATACCGGGCCTGCCAATTGGTGAGGACTACGTGGAGCACCGAAATGTTTCCGCTCAACCCGTGGGCGGCATCGACGATCGGGAGCAGATCCAGCTCGAAACCAACGCACGGGAAAAAGCACGCACCTCGCCCAAAGAGGCTTTGATGTGGTTGCAGACACAGCAGCCTTCGCCGACACGCGATGTGGCACTTTCTGCGATCGCAACTCGCTGGGCCGAATCGCAACCCGTCGCCGCCATTGCGTGGGTGGAAACGCTCTCGCCCGAGTCCCCACGCGCCGACGCCCTCTTGCACGTTTTCAATCGCTGGGCAGATGCGGATGCCGGAGCCGCGTTGAATTGGATTAAAGCCCGTGCTCCAGCACCCGAGTTGGATCCGCTGCTCTGGTACTACACCACCGATTCCACGCTTCGTTACGTTGATCGCGAAAAAGCCCTCGCGGCCCTTCCGCTGATCGCGGATCCCGAATTACGGGCGAAGGCGATCGATCACGTCGTGCTCATCTGGGCTCGCTCGGAATCAGCGGCGGCGGCTCGGTACATCGAGGCCAGTGCAGCCCTGGATGAAAAACACAAAACCGCGATTCTGAAAAAAATCACGGCGCTTCACTAACAGCCGTGCCCGACGTAGCGGCACGCCTCCGTGCCTGTCCGTTGATCGAAGTATCGGGATCGAAGATCGAACGAGACGGAGGTCGTCCCTCCACTCGGAAACAGCAGGCACGGAGGCCTGCCGCTACCAAGGCGTCACACCAAAAAACCGATGCGCTTTTTGCAGCAAAATCGCATCCGCGGTTAATGATGTAACCTACGAGGCCTTTGTGGTCCGGACTGTCGGAGCTACGGTCCCGTCACACCTTGTTGGAGGTTGGTTTCAACTCTCCACGCTAAACACCCCGCCCGCCCCGATCATGAAGAATATCGCACGTCCTCCTGTCTGGATGGCTCTCGCCACTGGTCTCGTATCGTTCTCCTCTTTCGCGCAAACGCCCCCCGCGGCTCCAACCAAGGAGGCAGATGACGTTGTCCATCTATCGGAGTTCACGGTGAGCGCCGGGTCCACGAAAGGTTATGTCGCTTCCGAGTCGATGACCGGTACGCGCGTCGCGACGCAAATCAAGGACCTACCTTTCACCGTCAACATTCTGACCAGTGAATTTTTCAAAGACTTCGCGTTTTTCGAGCTCAACGAAAACGTCGCGTACATCAGTTCCTTCAGCAATCTCGACCAGGGCGGCGGGTACAATTTGCGCGGCTTCAATCAGAGCTACCAACTGCGCGACGGATTTTTTCGCCTGGGTCGTTACGGCACCAGCAACGTCGATCGCATCGAGGTGATCAAGGGGCCCAACGCCTCCATCTACGGCCAGTCCCAACCGGGCGGCATGATCAACATGATCTCGAAAAGCCCGAAGAAGAAGACGGAGCAATCCATCGCTTACAGCTTCGGCAGCTACGACACCAGTCGCGTGACCGCCGAAGCGACGGGTTCCGTCGGATCAGATGGCAAAACGTATTACATCGCGGACTACGGCTATTATGATCGCGAGTTCGATCGCGCCTACAGCGTGCTGCGCAACAAGGAATACTATCTCGCCGTCCGCCATGATTTCACCGACGCGACCAACCTTCTTTTCAGCATCGAAAATTTCTCCCGCCATCAAGGATCGCCAGTGAACCAGGTGCCGGAGCTTTATGATCCCACCGGCAACGGCGGCACGGGACTCTACACCGGCATGGCCAACCAGCTTGCTGACTTCAATCAGAACGGTCCCAACTCTTACCAGGATCGCAATGCCCTCTCGTTGACCGGCACGCTCGCCACCGAACTCAACTCCATCTTTAGCGTTCGGATCGGCACCAACTACGGCCACTACAAGAATACCAATCTGGCGAACACCAATTCAGCGCAGTACAACATCGTCACCAACAGCCTCGCTCGCGGCGTGCCCGCTCGCGGCCTCATCGACGAGGTCACGCTGAACATCCAGGCCGATTTGCTCGCCCACTGGTATTTGATGAATCGCAAGATTGAGAATCGCGATCTCCTCACGTTCGATCTCGCCGACTATTATCGTTACGATCCCACCCGCAACCTCGCGAACGGCATTCCGCGCGGAACAACCAGCATCATCGTGGGCCAGCCGATCGATTTCTACGTTCCGCCGTATAATCTCACCAACTACTCGACCACGACCCGCTGGCGCCACAACCGCGCAACGGACTGGGGCACGCTTTATCGCCATCAGTCGACGTTCATGGATGACCGCCTGCTGACGTACTTCAGTCTTCGGTATGACGAAGTGAAACTGCGGATGCGGAATTATGTCGGCGTGCCCGCGAACGCGCCGGTGATTCTGAATGATAATCTCCAAAACTGGTCGCCGAGCGCCGGCGTGCTTTACAAGGCAACCTCGCATCTGTCGCCCTATGTAAGCTGGAGCACCGGATTTAATCCTCTCGTTCAAAACCAGGACGCCAAAGCTCCCCTGCCCGCGGAAACCGCCAAAGGCTGGGATTACGGTGTGAAGGCCGCGTTCTTGCAGGACCGTCTCAATTTCACGCTCGGCGGTTATTATATCACTCGCGAAAACGTTGTCGTGACGGTGACGGACAGCTCTGGAAATTCCGTCAACGAATCCGCCGGCAGCCAGCTCGTGCGAGGCATCGAGTTCGATTCAAACTGGCGCGTGATGGACAATTTCACCGTCGGTGCGACGTGGGGTCACGTGGACTCGCGGATCACGAACGACGGCTTCCGGTATATGAGTATTGGACGTTCCGCTCCGCGCCTCGCACCGGATAACGTCGGCGTTTACGGTCGCTACGAATGGATCAACGGTGCACTCAAAGGACTTTCAGTTAACTTGGGCGTGACCTACTCGGGCCCCAGCAAGCCGGAGAATTTTAACGCTGGCGATACTTACGCGCTCGATCCTGTGACCAAGAAACAGGTGTTCGTACGCAGTAACAATCAATGGGCGCTCACGATTCCGGGCTACGTCGTTTGGAATGGAGGCATCCGCTATCATTTCCGTCCCGAAAACTCGCACTTCGCTCACGAGATCGGCTTCAACGTGAACAACGTTTTCGATAAATTCTATATCTCGACCGCCCGGACCAAAGGCGATACGGCCAGTTATTTTTTGAGCTACTCGATTACGCATTAATCCGCCGGCTTTTCACCTGCAGAGTGTTCCGCTCTGCAGGTGGGCCGGTGGCAATTGATCGGTTCGCCGTGGGTTGAAAATCTGGTTTTAAGTACACGCTGGCATAATTGGCGAAAGCCATTTACATCGTTAAATGGAACACTCACCCCGCCCCACCATGCAGCACGTCGCGACGGCTGCCGGCGTGACTGCCGCGACCGTTTCACTGTCGCTCAACAACAGTCCGCGGATCTCGACCGTCACGCGCGAGAAGATCCACCGCATCGCGGAGAAACTCGGGTATCAAAGAAATCCTTACGTCTCGGCGTTGATGCGAACGCGCCGGCAGGGCAAGCCGCTGATGCATCAGCCGATCGTGGCGATGGTCTGCGCGATGAATGATCCGGCCGGCTGGCGTCAGTCGCCCTCGGCCACAATCCGACAGATGAGGGACGGCGCGATCGAGCGGGCCGCGATGCGCGGTTATCAGGCCCAGGATTTCTGGCTGCACCAGGACGGGATGTCGAACGAGCGCTTTAGCGACATTCTTCGCGCCCGTGGAATCGGAGCGGTCCTGCTCAGCCCGGCCGCCGATGGCGCTCCTACTCCCGCATTGATTTGGGATTATTTTTCCGCGGTGAGCCTGAGTGTTCCGTTTCGCAATCTCACGCTGCCGACCGTCTGCAACGATCACTATTTCTCCAGCCTGCTCGCCACTCGCGAGTGTTACAACCGCGGCTACCGCCGGCCAGGAATCGCGCTGCGCACCGCACATCGTGAACGATTTCACGGACGTTGGGAGGCCGGATTTCTCGCGGCGCAGCGCACGCTGCCAGGCATCACGCGGATCGAGCCGTTTCTCGAAGGAGAAAATCCGGTCGCATTCCTGAGTTGGGTGAAACGCGAAAAGCCCGACGTGATTATTTCGCCCAACATCGATGAAGTGGAAGCCGCGCTAAAAAAAGCGCCCGGCAAATTCGCGCGCAAAATCGGACTTGCCTCGCTTTCCTGTCCTGAGCTCGGCAGCCGTCATAGTGGCGTTCACCAAAACGGCCGGCTCATCGGAGCGACCGCGATGGATCTCGTGATCAGCATGGCGGAGCGGCACGAGCACGGCCTTCCGACGCAGGCGATCACGTCGATGGTCGAGGGGATTTGGAACGAAGGCAAAACCCTCCCTGCGCTCAAAACGCGCGTCAGTTCGGGTTAGCGCCGCGCATTGTTCGATATCATCTGCCGAGGCAGG
>CBRAFL010000372.1:0-5243 GCA_967755055.1 uncultured bacterium | reverse complement strand
ACAGGGAGAGCGTGATTTCTAAAATTATTGAATCGTTGTCCCATGAGAAAAAGCCGGCGGAAGCGCCCGTGAATGATCGAGCTTAGTCACGATTCGGCGGCAGGAGTGCGCCACTGATTTGATCGGAGTGTAGCGGCAGGCGTCCCTGCCTGTCCGGGATCGGGATCGGAGATTGGGGATTGGAGTTCGGCTGGCGGAGAGACGACCTCCGTGTCGTCCGGGGCTCGCGGTTGATTTCGGAATTCGAACCCGGGCAGGCACGGAGGCCTGCCGCTACGCCTATCAACGCTCCGGACGGGTCGGCGGCACTCGCAGCGGTACCCCGATTCCAGCGGTGACCTCTTCTGGCTTTAAGCCGTTTGTCCGTGCGTACGCGGATCTTTCTTCCGCGAGCGCCTGGGTAATGGCATCGGATTCAGAAATTGGGTTTTTGCTGTGCTCCGTGATCACGTCGAAACGCTCCCCGGCGAAGTCGCATCGCGTGGCGGTCTCGCGCAAGAACGCCGCAATCAGGTCATCCTGAATTCTCTTCAGCTCTGCCTCGACCGCCCGCTTGTCCTGCATCGCGCTGTTCAGTGTCCGGCCAATCTCGCGTTCAGCGAGGCGCCGGGCAACCGAGTCCGCCCGATCATAGAAAATTTCGCAAATCGCGCGATGTCCCTCCTCGTGCGCCAGAACTTTTGGCGGACCATCGCGCGGGGTCCACAACGTGACGGTGAGTTTCGCGCTCACTTCGACACCGGTCAACTGCGCGGGCCGGGCCAGCGCTCCACGCGTCTCCATTTCTGTCGTACAATGAAAAGTGTAGACACACGTCCCTATTTCGGGCGGTCGCAGCCGGGGCATCTCCGGAGGCGGATTTTCGGGATCGAATGTTCGCCGGGTGATTTTCGCCGGTTCAATTTTGACCACCACTCCACTCGTCACCGGTGCGCTTTCGGCTGCGCCGCTAATCAGCCCCAACATTATTCCGCCCAGCCAGAATAATGCTTTCATCGTTCGATGAGTCGGGGTGATTTTTTGGGGAAGCAAGCGGCGATCTTAGTCTCCAGTAGAAAAGAGCGCAAATGGGCGCGTCACGATTTCCGAGGCCATGCGTCATCCCGCTCGCCCCTCGGTGCTCCCCTTGTTCAACCCCATCATGAATTCCCGTTTCCGTTTCATCCTGGTCGCTACGTTTCTTGTTATCGGCAGCGCTGCCTGGGCGGAACCCGCCGCGGCGGCCGCTCCAGCTGTCGCCCGCAAGCCCGGGAGTTACTCGCTTCCGCCGGAAGCTTATCCGAAAGAAGGCGTACCGCGAGGGAAGCTCGAAGGTCCGTTTGTCCTGAAGAGCCAGATCATTCCTCACACGGTGCGTCGGTATTGGATTTTTGTGCCGGCCCAGTACACGCCGACGACTCCGGCAAACTTGCTCGTGTTTCACGACGGCCAGCGGGCGACCAATCCCAGCGGATCGCTCCGCGTGCCTCAGGTCTTGGAGAACCTGATCCACCAAAAAGAAATCCCGGTCACGATCGGTGTTTTCATCACTCCCGGAAACACGGGCGACGTTTACCCGGACAATCTCGGCATGAGCAACCCCGACCACCGTGCCCAGGAGTACGACGCGATGGACGACACCTACACGCGAATGCTCGTCGAGGAACTCCTGCCTGAAGTGGTGAAAACTTACCGGATCACGGACGACCCGGAACGCCGCGCGATTGGCGGCACGAGCAGTGGAGCGATCTGCGCGTTCACGGTCGCGTGGAATCGACCCGATCAATTTCGCAATGTGCTGAGCATGATCGGAAGCTACGTTTCGATTGGGTATCGACCTGCGGCAAACGGAAAACCCATGACACCGGGCGGCGACCTCTATCCCACTCTGATCCGCAAAAATCCGATCAAGCCGTTGAGGGTTTTTCTCCAGGACGGGTCGAACGATCTCGATAACGAGCATGGCAACTGGTTTCTCGCGAACCAACAGATGCTCTCCGCCTTGGAGTGGGCGAATGCCAACGCCAATAAACACAGCGCGCCCGGTCCGCGCTACCGCATCAATCACATCTGGGGCGACGGTCCGCACGCGGACAACCACGGCGGCGCTATTTTACCGGACATGCTGCGTTGGATTTGGGGCGGCGCGGCGAAATGAGAAATGGCCTGTGTAGCCCTGCGCGGGAGCGCAGGGATCCCGCCGCTCCCGCGGCGGGCTACAACTGTTAGAGCG
Source organism: uncultured bacterium (assembly GCA_967755055.1). Lineage (GTDB taxonomy): Bacteria > Verrucomicrobiota > Verrucomicrobiia > Opitutales > Opitutaceae > Opitutus. Next base: position 3,031 of record CBRAFL010000372.1, on the reverse strand, counting down.
GTTTAGTTATAGCGGTTTAAGTTGAAGTGTAGCCGCGCAGGAACTGCTTGCGGGGCGAGGCGTCTCGCCGAGCCGTTGCGCGACGGCTCACCGGGGACGGTTCGCCCTACCAAAACGGCTACATTTTTTTGAAACCGCTCTAAGCTCGTCAGTACCGCTGCGTAAAAGCACGTAGCGAGATCAAGAATACGCTCTTGGCATCTGCTCGGAGAAGGCGCCTCTTCACTTTTCCATGCGCCATCTTTCACTGGTCCTGCTTCTCATTCTCGGTGCAACCGCGCCGCTTCACGCCCGAAAGCCGCTCATTGGTGGGCCAAAAACCATTGCCCTGGACGCAAACGGAGAAGCCCCGGGCAATTTCGTGAAAACGCAGATGGGCATGGGCGGTTACGTTAAAGGCGCCAAACAAGTGGCGGTGCCGCTGATTGCGGTGGCGTTCGAAACCTCTGCCACCGCCGCGGTCAGCAATCGCTCAACCGGCGCCAACATGGTCACGACGAGTTCCAAGAGCCTCAAGCTGCGCCTGAGCCTTGATCAAAAAGTCATGCAGGCGATCACCGACCAGCTGCAGGCGATGGTGGAAAAAGATCTCGTGGCCGCGGGATTCGAAATTCTGCCTTCGACCTCGATCGATCAGGAACCGCGGTGGCTCGGGATCTCAAAAAACGAGCCGACCGGAGTTGAGGTGGGTGACAACTTCATGTCGGGCTTCGCGGGAAACGGCATCAAAAACGTCTGGTTCACGGCCGCCCAACGCCCACTCTTCGGCATTGGTTCAACCGGTGCACTGAGCGAACTCTCGCCGTTAATCCGCACGGCCCGCGAAAAGAAAATCTCTCTCCTCTTTTACCGCTTCAAGGTCCAGTTCGCGGACGTCGATGCGGATAAGGGAATCTTCTTTAGCTCCATCAAAGGGGAAAATGTTCTTCACATGATCAGTGCCGACTGCGCTGTGTTCACGCCGGCAAACACCCTGGGCGGCATGCTGAAATTACAAGCGAACCTCACGGCCGGCTCGGACTACGTTCAAGAGATGAAAGGCGCCGCTGGCGAAGGAAACTACCTCATCGTCGCAAATCCGGAGCGCTACTCGGCGGATGCTCTGCGGCTGATTCACGCCACCTCAAAACAGATGGCGCAGGCGTTGCGCGCAGCGCAGTAACTAGGGCGCCCTCGAATTCTTCAGCGAGAAGAAACCGCTAATCGGATCCGCCAATGGCAGATCCTTATGTCACCCCTCCGGCTGATCGCCTCCGGAGTATGAAATGGGTCTGCTGATCGCAGACGGTGATCAGCCGGCTCCAATCACCACAAAGTGCAGGCGACGGAGCGCGGCAGCGCGGAGATGGTCGCACCTGGTGCGGCCCCGAAGCGGAGCGAAGGGGTGACCGTTGCGGGTGCCCTTTGGGCGTAGCGGTCACATTAGCCACTGGATAAGAGATTTCTCCATTGGGAAATCCCATTAGCGGTCCCCTTCCGGGTGTTTATTTCGAAGACACACCACCCGACCCGATCGAATTAAATCAGGTGGTTTGCAGAAGCTCGCCGTGGTCACCTGTATAGGTCCAAGCCATTTCTCATCGGAAGATTTAGCATAGCCAGTCGGCGTTTTTCAGAGTGGAAATAGCCACAATTGAATTGCGGCGATCGCTCAAAAACGCTGCGTTGTCCGGGTTGCGCCGTCCGCGTAACTGAACCCGTCGAGCTTTTTCAACGCCGCTAAGTTTTCAGGAAATCGAATATCGATGCCTGCCTCGTGACACCGCGCGCGTCGTCGCGCCTTCGCTCGAAGAAATCTTTCCGTCCGCACAGATGAATCGAACAACCCCCGCCATGAACACTCAAGATTCCGCTTCAGGCATTCCGTCGGTAACCCCGGCTTCGGTCGTAGATGTGAGCGCTGGTAGTCGTATTAGCATTACAGCAGCCACCGGCTTCAATGGTCGCTCAACGCCCGCGTCCGACGCTCCGTCCTCGACGACAACATCGTCAGGCGGCCGAATGCCACCCAGCACTTTCCTCGGTGATTTCGTGGGCTCGCTGCTCGGACGGATCGCTCGCTGGTTGAATCCAGGTTTCGTTGAGCGGTCACTCGCGTTTTCGCGCGACACCGGCCAATACGCGGTGCTCGCCGGTGCGGCGCTCACGCTCGTCTACGCGATCTACGGCGCGATAAAATTTAACTCGTTCGCGTTTTTCCTCACCGGGCTCTGCTTCGTCGCGGCTCTCGCCGTCGCGCAGTTCGCCGCCATGCGATTCCTCGGTGCTGCGACGCGCGCCATCGCGAATACGCCGAGCCAAATTTCGTCACCGGCCTTCCTCGAATGCACCGGACTGCTCGTGCTTCTCTTTTCGGTCGGGACTCTCATCGGCGGCGTGATCACGTCGATCCAAGTCAGCAGCATGATCCCGCTTCTCCCTGCTTTGTTTATTTCCGCCGTGATGATGTACCTCGGCGCGGTGTCGCTCCATCCGCAACTGGTCAACGTTGAAGCGGGACTCAACAGCGCCGGTGAAGAAGCGATCGGCCTGCTTTCTTTCTTCTATAAAACCGGGCTGAAGCTCACCCCGCTCTTCTTCGGGTTGCTCGCTGTGGCGGGCAGTCTGGCGATCGTCGCGAGCTTCTTCGAAGCCGGGCAATCGCTGGCGGGCGTAATTGGATCGGTACTACAACTCGTCCCGCTGCCGCTGGCGATTCCCTCCGGCTTCGTCGGATCCGCCGTCGTGCTCCTCGCCGCTTTGCTGCCACTGGCCTCCTACTTCATGTTTCTCCTGTCGTACCTCGTCATCGATGTCCTGAGGGCGGTGCTGTGCGTCCCGGCGAAACTTGATGCGTTAAGAAGATAAATCGCATCGGTCGAAATTTTATTTCAGCCCTTAGATATTCAATTCCCAGCCGGATCCAGACCGGGTCCGGCTGCACCCCCACGCGAAAAACGTGTTTTCGTACCCGTAGCGGCAGGCGTCCCTGCCTGCCGGCCGATCTAAGATTCCGAACTGCGAATTCCAAAACACGGCAGGCAGGGACGCC
>CBRAFL010000371.1:0-5252 GCA_967755055.1 uncultured bacterium | reverse complement strand
GACAGCGCCGGGCCGCGCTGATTGAGGCATTAGCCTCAAAGGGTATCCTCGCCGTGGGTACGGCGGGAAAATTTTCAAAAGAACTTTCTGAAAACCCTCATTCCCTCAGACGAAGACAACCGCAAGGAAGTCTGACCTGACGGCCGGGGGACTAGCCCGGCCGTAGGTTGGGGAAGGGGCTGGACCTGACCTTAGCCTTGCAGAAGCTTGAGCGCTGTCTGCGAACTCTGATTCGCCTGGGCGAGCATCGAAGTGCCGGCCTGGACGAGAACGTTCCAACGAGCGAGCTGGGTGGACTCGGCCGCGACATCGACATCGACGATGCGGCTGTTGGCGGACTCAAGATTAGCTTTGTTCACCGTCACCAGTTCGCTGGCGAAGTTGAGCCGGCTCTGTTCGGAACCGTTGGTCGCACGCATCGTGGCGACGTTTTCGATCGCGGTGGAGATCGCGGTCAGTGACACGGCGGCGTCGCCGAGGGAGATCACGCTCGAGGAGGTGATCACGCCGACACCGGTCGAGCTGCTGTTCAGATCGCGAGCGGCGATACCGACCGTGGTGCTGCCGTTGTCGTTCACCGAGACGTTGCCGAGTGACGAGGAGCCGAAGAGGGCGACGCCGTTGAAGGTTTCTCCCGCGTTGGCGGTGAGCTGGGCCTGGAGGGCGACAAATTCTTTATCGTAGTTGGCCTTGTCGCTCGTGCTCTTGGTGACGTCGGCATAGAGAACTTTGAGTTCGCTGATGCGCTCGAGAATTTTTCCGGTAACCTTGAGCGCGCCATCCTGGGTTTGGAGGAGCGAGACAGCGTTGCCGATGTTCGTTGCGACGGCGCCTTGACGGACGGCCGCAGCAGACAACTTCATGGATACAGCCAAGCCACCAGCGTCGTCCGCGGGGCTGACAATTTTAGATCCGCTGGAGAGCCGGTTCAGGCTCTTTTGCAGCATCGAATTCGAAGTGGCGAGGTTGTTGGACGCAACCGTTGCCGCGTAGTTTGTATTAATGACAACTGACATGGTGATCTTCCTTGATTCTAAGCGCGACGTCCGTGTCGCATTCGGACTCAGTGGGATCGGCTCTGAGTCGCGCCGGTCAGAAAGTTTTTCCTGACGGTTGCTGATATCGGCGACGGTCAAGTTTAATTTAGGCGAATTCGTAAAATTAAACTGATGTTGAATGCCCCTTAACTTGGGGCCGAACGTGTCGATACCGCCTGTTGATTCGTTCTCTCCTTATACCATGGCTGGCATTTCAATTTCCGGACTGATCTCGGGCTCCTTCGACTGGAAGTCCGTTGTGGATCAACTTATCCAGATTGAATCCACGCCCGTCGCGCGCCTCGAGGCCGAGGAGTCCACGAACATCGATCGTCTCGCGAGCCTCAACTCGCTGCAAACCGATCTCACTGCTTTACAGACCGCGTCGAAAGCGCTCTCGGCTGATGGATTGTTTAGCAAGCGGTCAGCTTCTTCCAGTACGACGGATTCAAATTGGGCCACGACCGCGGCGAGCGGCGCGACGGTTGGCTCTGCTAGTATCGCAGTCACCCAGCTCGCGACTGCGACCCGTCGCAGCGGATCGAGCGGTATCTCCGCGGGGATCAGTACAACCGACGATGTCTCCGGCGTGACGCTGGCGAGCATGCCGACGGCGAGTGCGGTCACAGCCGGCACCTTTACGGTGAATGGAAAGCAGGTCACGATTGCGCTGACCGATTCTCTCAGCGACGTCTTCGGAAAAATTTCAACGGCCACCGGCGGAGCCGTGACTGCGACCTACAGCGCGGCGACGGACAAAATCACTTTCGCGAGCACGGATGCTTCGGAGGTTGTTTTAGGCGCCAGCAACGACACGAGTAATTTTCTCTCCGCCCTTCGTCTCGCGAATAACGGAACAACGTCGACGACGAGCTCTGGCGCGTTGGGCAGTTCAGCGCTTTCCTTGCCTTTGGCCACCTCTCGTCTTCGCACCGCGATCACCGCGGTCGATGGCACAGGCGCGGGAAGTTTTTCGATCAACGGAGTCGCGATCGACTACAACGTTAATACCGACTCCCTTTCAGCGGTGCTCGCGCGTATCACGGCTTCGGATGCCGGAGTGACGGCCAGCTATGATTCCACCAATGACCGGGTGGTGCTCACCAATAAGACCACAGGAGACGTTGGGCTCGGCGTGACTGAAGCGGCCAATGGACTCCTGGACGCGCTCGGTCTAACGACAGCTTCAACGCTATCGCGCGGCAAAGACACTTTATATTCCGTCGACGGCGGACCCGCGTTATCCAGCCACAGCACGACGCTCGACGAAACCGCACTCGGCATCACTGGGTTGACGGTGACGGTTGGTTCCACGGGAACTCAAACCGTGACGGTGAAGGCGGACACGACGTCGATGAACACGGCGATCCAGAGCTTCATCACGAATTTCAACTCCGTACAAAGTTACATCGAGTCGCAAACCAAGATTACAAAAACGCCAGATGGGAAAGTCACGGCGGCGTTGCTCTCAAGTAATCGGGAGGTGCAAACGTGGGCTTCGCAACTGCGTTCCCTCGCGTTTGGCCAGATATCCGGATTGAGCGGGACAGTCCAGCGGCTCGCCGACCTGGGTATCGATTTTAGTTCAACCGATTCCACTTTGTCCGTCACAAATCAGAGTAAGCTCGATGCCGCTCTGTCCAACCACGGCGATGATGTTGCCGCTTTTTTCAACACTTCAACGACCGGATTTGCGGCCAAGTTCGATGATTTTCTCACGTCCAAATTGACGGCGACCACCGGTCCGCTCGCCACGCAGATGTCGACGATCAACAAGCTCAATGCGGGCATCGATAAACAGATCATCACATTGAATCTTCGTTTGGCGAATCAGCGTGAGCTGCTCACGAATGCGTTCCTGGCGATGCAAACGGCGCAGTCCAACGCCGCACAGCAACAAAAGACCTTGAGCAATTTCTTCGATCAGAAGACCAGTAGCTCATGATACGTATTGGTCTTTTGTCTGCGTTTGGCAGAAATTTTCGGCAGCCGGTCTCGCTGGTCGTGGTCGGGCTGGCGTGCGGATTTTTTTCGGGCTGCATGACGCCGCCGCTCAACGACTCCGTGCGCGTGGGACCGTTTTATACTCCGACGAATCACACCGGTGATCTGCAACTGCCGCCGACGATTCGCCGGGTCGTTGTTCTCCCGATCGCAGGAGGCTCGGTCGCTCCTGCGGAAAGCGTTGCTTCGCTTGATCCGGTATTTGCCGCGGAGTTGCAGCGGCAAAATCGTTTTGAAATCGTAACGCTCACCCGCGCTGAATGCGTCCAACGCTTCCAGGCGGAGGAATTTTTGTCGGTCGGCGTGCTTCCGCCCGAACTCATGAACCGGTTGAAGCGGGAATTTGCCGCCGACGCGGTGATGTTCATCGATCTGACGGTATTCAAACCCTATCGCCCGATGGCGGTCGGTGTTCGAGCCAAGCTGGCCACCTTGGGCGAGGGCGTGCGGCTGGTATGGACATTCGATAACGTCTACTCGGCTTCTGATGCCTCGGTGGCGAACAGCGCCCGCGCCCATTTTCTCGAAAGCGATCGCGGCGGAGTTCCGGCGGATATGACGCCCTCGGTCCTGCAATCTCCGAGCCGGTTCGCGAGCTATGTAGCCGCCGATATGTTCGCCACGCTCCCTCCCGTGTATGCGCCGGCTCCGGTGGTTAGCCCAAAACAAGCGCCTGAAGTTGCGAGACCTCGCTAAAGTATTCAGATATTCGCCCGATACATTCCTTATCTCCAACGGCGTTCCCTGTAACTGACTTCAGAGGCTGACCGTTTCGTTTCACGAAACCCGATGATGATCAATTCTACAACTTCCACTGATCGGACGGCTCACGCCGATCTGGTCACCGCCAAAGGACACGCTGCTGCGCCTGAGACTTCGCCAAAAGCGGACCTTCTCTCGACGGATAACGCAGCGTTTTTACGCTCTGAACTTTCTCGCCAGCCTGAGATTCGTCCTGAAGTGCTCGAGCGCGCCCGCGCCCTTGCTGCCGATCCCGGCTATCCTTCACGCGATTCCCTGAAAAAGCTCGCCGGAATGATCCTGGACGCTCCCGATCTTAGCGAAGACCAATCATAAACCACGGTCATGGTCGCCAACGGCTACGTTAAGACCTACCGCTCGAATGCGGTTCTGACCGCGAGTCCGGGCCAACTTGTTTTGATGCTTTTTGATGGTGCGCTGAAGGCAATGGCCTTGGCGCGAGAAGCATTTGCTCGTCCGGAAGAAGACGCACGTCGCATCGAGGTCATCAATCATCAGCTGCAAAAAGCGCAGAATATTCTGCACGAATTGCAGAGTGGTTTGAATCTCGAGGCGGGTGGTGAGTTCGCGAAAACGCTCGATCGCCTTTACGACTATCACACCCGCCGCCTGTTCGAAGCGAACCTTCGGAAAGATGTGGCGCCAGTAATCGAAGTCGAAGGACTGGTCGGTTCGCTGCGAGATGCGTGGGCTGAAATGCTGACGAAGCAGGAGCCTGAAACCGAGCGGGTGGAAAACTTGCGCGGCGTGGCTTGAACTGCACAGATGGAAGCTCCGCGGCAGACTTTTAATCGACTGGTGAGTGCGCTCGACGAGCTTGTGACGCGAGAAGCCGCCACGCTCGCGGAGCACGACTATGAAGGCGTCAGCGCAATTCAGCAGCGCGCCGAACCCGTGGTTGAGGCGCTTGCCGCGATGGGCAGTACGATCAGCGATGAGGTCGCCCGGGCACGCGTCGCGGGTCTGCTCGCCCGACGTCAACACAGCATCGATTATTTGGAAACGCAGCTCGCCACCGCTCGCGCGGAATTAATGGCGGTGCAGACGAGTGCGTTGCGCGTTGCCCAAATCTCTCCGGTTTACGGTCGGCCCCGTACGACCTCGGCGCCCTCGCGTTTTCACGCAGCGGGTTGAGCGAAGCGTAGTGCCTTCAAGTAGCCGCACGCGTTAGCGTGCGGAAGACCGCACCGTAACCGGTGCGGCTACAACCGAGGAGCGGCATCATCCCGTCGCGGGTTTTACTGAGCCCACTCCGCGCAAAATTCGCATTCGGCTTTAGGGAAATTTCGGCCGAAAGGAAATTACGACGCGTGGCGCCCGGTTGGGAATCTGCGTGTCTAGGGGCAAATGGCGCCATGGATCTGCTCTCTTCGTCGAAAGGTGGGGGACTGGCGCGCCCGCATTTTGGCCGGCGTACTTCCGTTTATGCCGCGAGCGATGTGGCGAATT
>CBRAFL010000370.1:0-5287 GCA_967755055.1 uncultured bacterium | reverse complement strand
CTGAAGCAGGAGCGCTTGGAACACTATGATCCCTCTCGCGGCTCGGCGGACCGCTGGCAATTGATCTCCATCAACGGCCAGCCGCCGACCGAAAAGGAACGAGCCGTTTGGAGCGCTCGAAAGAATAAAAAACCGCGGCGCGAGAAGCCGGGTCTTGCTGACAATCTCGATTTTGCGAACGCGAAAGTGGTGGAGGAAACACCACAAACTGTCCGCTATGAGCTGCCGCTACGCAGCAACGTCGAGTGGCTCTTTCCGATCAGCAAAGTCGAGCTTCTCATCACCATCAACAAGGCCGGACCGGCCCTTGAACAGGTGCAGGCCCGGATCAACGAACCCTTTCGGGTGGCGCTGGGCCTTGCGAGGATTCTGGATATCGATCTCGACGTCGAAATGGAGCCGCCGCCCATGGCGAATCCGGCAGAGGCCAAGCCAACCGGAACCGCGCACGCTGTGGTCTCCAAGCTAGGCGATCGCGTGGAATATTTCTGGAGTGAATTCAAGCGGGTCGATGAGCCACTTTCGAAAAAATAAAGGTGGGTTTCGGCCGTCGCGAGGCGCGTCAGTAAAAGTGAATTGCCCGTAAACATCCGCGTAACGGCCGGTGGTCGCGAGTCGGCAATGAATTGAAGTCGTTGCTCAACTTACTATAAATAAATGAGTAACGCGGAAGCCCCAGCTGGATTCGAGGCCGATTTGAGCGCTCGAAGGAATGGCTGAAGATCGAAGATATTGCTTCGTCCATGGACGAAGTGTGACGAGAGAAAGAGAAATCTATGCCTCTCGACCGCGCTGCTATTGTCACTCTTGGGAGTAAACTTGCCCCTGCCGCCGCCACGTTCGGCCAACTTCGTGGCCTGCTTAATGACCCTAACACCGGCTCAGAGGAGATCGTGCAACTCATCCGGCTCGATCCGGCGCTGAGCTTTCATGTCATCCGCATGAGCAACAGCGTGATTTTCGGTCTGCGTGAACAAAACGATTCTCTTGAAGGTGCCGTTGGCCGCGTGGGCTTTCGCGAAATTTATCGCCTGGTCGGCCTCGCGGCCGCGCAGCAGATGTGTCAGAACGATCTTCCGAACTACCGGCTCAAAGCCTCGCGTTTGTGGGAAAACTCCATCGCCACGGCCGCTGCCGCTGAAGTGCTGGCCGAAACGGCCGGCGGAGATCCAGGACTCGCGTACACCTCCGGTTTGTTGCGCACGCTCGGTCGCGTGATCATCGACGGAGCCGCGGTGGGTCGCGTGTATCCAGGCGAAGCAGAGTGGCCGCTCGTCGCAGAATGGGAGCAGGCGACGTTTGGAATTACTTCAGCCGAAGTCTCAGCCGTTTTACTTGAGCACTGGCGTTTTCCAGCGGAAATCGTCGACGCGGTTCGTGGGCATTTCGATCCGTTTGGACGGAGGGATTCCGACGTGGGTGCGTGTGTGTTGAACCTCGCCTGCGGAGTGGTCGCGCGTTTCGGCTTGGATTTGCCCGGAGAGACGAGCCACTGGATTTGCAGTCCCACCGAGCTCGAACTGGCGCATGTGACGGAAGAAGCGTTGGAGGATTGCGCCAAGCGTGCGCGAGAGCATTACACCGCTCTCTGCGCGTCGGTGTCGTAAGAAATCGTCGGACGCTTTCGATTTTATCTGCGGAATATTACCGAGAGTGCGGCATCGGTAGCGCAGGCTTCCAGCCTGCAACCGGAAGCAGGCAGGATGCCTGCGCTACTTTGTTGCGCTGCTCCAGCGCCATTCGATGGCGTGGGCAACAAGACCGGCGCTCACGGGATTGTCTTCCGTGTAACGGCAGCAATGCGCGAAATCCACGTCATCGCGAATCCAGTGATCATAGGATTCGGTTTGCCAAAAAGAATCGCCGGTTCGGCCGAGAAACTTGTTCGCCTGATTGGCGGTGTAGGATTTCCAGCTATGCAAAATTGATTCGAGTGAATGCCCCGCGTGTGGCCGTACGACGACGTGCACGTGGTTGGGCATGATGCACCACGAATGAAGCGCGTAGCGGTCGGCTTCGAAATGGCGTAGAGCATTTGCCACAATAGTCGCGATCTCGGGGCGACGTAGCCACGCCGCTCCACTGTGATGATCGAGAACGGAATCCACCTCGGCGGAGTACCAAGCAAAAAGCCGACTGCGGACGCAGTCTTGATCATCCGGCGTTTCCTGCTTTGCGCGGCGCACAAGATCATTGCGCTGTTCCTTTAAGCGAAGAACGACTTCGCGCGGCAGTGAGTCGGCGAGGCGGAAGGTGACAAAATACGCCACGCCTTCGACTTTGATATGCGGAAGATAACCGCGAGAATGGAAACCGTTCGGCATCGGTAGCGCAGCTTCCAGTCTGCAAAGATCAGAGGAGCAGGCAAGGATCTCGGCGCTGCGCGAAAATCGGACGATGATGCGGCGATCGAAAAGTAGCGCAGGCTTCCAGCCTGCATCCGTTAAGAAGCAGGCAGGATGCCTGCGCTACTCGCCTGCGTCGGGCGGAGTGAAGCCTCTCCGCATCACATTCTCGGCGATGACGCGCGGAAAAAGAAAATTTTCAAGATAGCCTTTGCCGCCGGCTTTCGTGCCGCCGCCGCTCATCTTGAATCCACCAAATGGATGCCGCTCGACAATGGCGCCCGTAATTCCGCGATTCAGATAAACATTTCCGCACGTTAATTCGCGCTCTGCTCGCTCGAGCGCACGCGGGCTGCGTGAGAAAAGTCCACCGGTGAGCGCGTAATCGGTGGCGTTCGCGACGGCGAAGGCGGTGTCGAGATCGCGAACTTTGATGATAGCAAGCACGGGTCCGAAGATTTCTTCGCGAGCGATCACGTGTTCTGGTTTTACCCCGGTGAAAATCGTCGGCGGAACAAACGTTCCTCCCGTGGCGGCGAGGTCGGACGAGAGTGTCGCCTGCCACGCGAGCCTGGATTCTTTTTTCGCCTGTTCGATCAGTCCGAGGATTTTCGTCTGCGCGTCGCGATCGATCACCGGCCCGACGACGATGCCGGGTTGCGCGGGATCGCCGACGGGAGTTGCCGCGGCGGCGGCAATGAGGCGCTCGACGAATTTGTCGTACACTTCTTCCAAGACGATGAGACGCGAAAGGGCTGAGCACTTTTGTCCGGAGAAACCAAATGCGCTGTAGAGCGTCGCGGGAATCGCCTCATCAAGGTCCGCGTCGTTGTCGATGATCAGCGCGTTTTTTCCGCCCATTTCGCACACGACCTTTTTTAGATTCGACTGGCCGGGCGGTGTGCGCGCGGCGGTTTCCCAGATTTTCAAACCCACGCTGCGAGAGCCGGTGAAGGCGATGAAATCAATTTTTGGATGCGCCACCAGATGCGCTCCGACGTCTTCGCCGTATCCGGTTAAAAGATTCACGACGCCAGCGGGGATTCCCGCTTCGACGAGAATGTCCATGAAAACGGCCGCGATGATCGAGGTCTGTTCCGCGGGCTTCATGATGACGGCGTTGCCGGCAACGAGTGGGGCGACCGCCATGCCGCAAAGAATCGCGAGCGGAAAATTCCACGGGGCAATCACGACGCCAACACCACGCGGAATCCAACGCTGGACGCAGCGCTCTCCGGGTACCGACTGCGTGATGGTGGGGCGATCGAGTTTTCGCATTTCAACGGCGTAGTAGCGGCAGAAGTCGATCGCTTCGCTGATATCGGCATCAGCTTCAATCCACGGTTTACCGGCTTCGAGAATTTCGAGCGCGTTGAGTTCGTGACGGCGGGATTCCATCAAATCCGCCGCGCGTTCGATGATGCGGGCGCGATCTTCAACGGCGAGTTTCGCCCACGCGGGCTGCGCCGTGCGTGCAGCAGATACGGCGGTTTCGGCGTCGGCGATTGTGGCTCGTGCCCAGTGGCCGATGATTTGAGCGGGGCGAGCAGGGTTGATGGAGGGGATCCATTCGCGGTCGGCGATTTTTTTCCCGCCGACGATAAGCGGATATTTTTTTCCGAGTGATGACGTTGCAGCAACGAGAGCGGCGCGGGTTTTTTCGCGCGCGGCGGATTGGGTGAAATCGGTGTTGGGTGCGTTCTTGAAATGGTAGGGCGCGTTGTCCCTAACGCGCTGGTTTGAACCGAGGGCAGGCGACGGCACGGCGGGGACGCCTCGCCCTACCTGGAGCGCTTCCACCGGATTTTTCAGCAACTGCTCCTTCGAAGCCTCGCCCATGTTCTTGATGCGGAGGAAACCTTCGTTGCTGGTGTTCTCGAGGAGGCGGCGGACGAGATAAGCCATGCCCGGCAGCAACTCGCCGATCGCGCAGTACTCACGAACTCGATACCCGCTTTGAACGAGCGCGTGTTTCAATTCGTCGGCCATGCCGTAGAGCGCTTGGAATTCGTAGGCTCTCGGATCGATCTTCAGTTGCTCGGCCTGAGCGATCGCGTGAGCGACGGAGCGCACGTTATGCGTGGCGAAATTCGGCGTGATGATATCAATATTTTCCAGAAGCAGCCGCGAAAGTTTTTCGAAATTTGCATCGGACTCCGCTTTGCGCTGCCACACGGGAATCGGCCAATCGCGTTGCTGGGCGAGAATCGTTTCGTAATCCCAGTAGGCGCCTTTCACGAGGCGAACGCTCAGCGGACGCTGATGCTGACGGGCCCACGTGATGAGCTCGCGGAGGTCGCTCTCGCAATCGCAGAGATAAGCCTGAAGCGCGATGCCGACGGCCGGCTTCGCCGGCAGCTGAGGGCTGGCAGACGCAGCGAACTCGGATTCCTCGAGGATGGATTTGAAGAGCGCGAGCGTAAGGTCTTTCAACTTGTAGCTCTCCATGTCGAAGTTGATCAGCGCGCCCACCTGAATCGCCCGGCGAAGAATGGGGCGAAGACGTTCTTTCAGTGCGGCGATCGAGTTCTCTGGATCCGCCGGATGGACGTCGGGAGTCAGCGCCGATATTTTAACCGAGAGATTGAGCCGTGGCAGAACGCCGCGCGGCCCGATGTCGCTGAAAGCCGGCTTCGTCTCCTGTTCGAGGAAATTGGATACGGTGTTGAGGACGTCGAGATTGCGTTGGAGAAACGCGTCGGCTTCCGCTTCGCTCACGACGGTTTCGCCGAGGAGATCGATCGTGGTGGCGAGGCCGGCGACGGCATTTTTGCGGAGCTGCTTGATAAGATCGTCGGGGGTTTCGCCAGCGACAAATTGCGCGGCCATCGAAACGACATTCGCTTTCACGGGACCAGCGATGAGGCCTGGCGCGAACGACGAGGCGGCGAGGCCGACCTTCATCGCCGGATTTAATTCGACGGCCTTGTCGCCGAGATATT
>CBRAFL010000369.1:0-5312 GCA_967755055.1 uncultured bacterium | reverse complement strand
TCGGTTCTCCTGAATTCGTTCTCGTTCTCACTATCGTTCTCTCAACGTCAATCGGCTGTGGTCGGTAGGGCGAACCGTCCCGGTGTGCCGCCGAATGCACCTATACCACGCCACGGCACGCCGGGACGCCTCGCCCTACCGTTCAGATCAATCCGCTTAGGCCGACACTCATCGCGTCGGCTCACGTTGACGAAGCAATTCCAGATTTCGTCGCGCATCCGCGTAACCAGGTTTCAACGTCAGCGCCGCTTCCCAATGCTCGCGCGCCAGATCGAAGCGGCCCCGTTGAGCGAAGAGAACGGCCATCGGGCTTTAAGCGCAGTGCTTCCATGTAATGCGCCAGCGCGTCAGGAATCCCCTCCGGCGAATTCGCGAGCTCCACGGCGAGATTGCTGTGCGCCATCCAGCACCCTGAGTTTCGTTCGAGCGTCGTGTGATGGAGCGTCACGCTATCGCGGTACGTGCGGCTTTGCTGATTTGCCAGGAGCACCAACGCACTCGCGGTGAGTCCAAGCAATCCTCCGGCACCGGCGCGGAGCAGGCCCGAAGCCCCGCTAAACAACCACGCCGCGCCCACCGCGATCAGGACAATGATTCCGAGACTGGCCAAATACTGGAAATGATCTGCGACGTACGAAAACTGAAACGGATAGACGTTGAAAAAACCCAGCGCCGGAAACAGCGACCCGACGAAAAATAACCATCCTGCTAGCGGGCCGCGCGTTCGCCGACGGATCAGCCACAGCGCGAGCGTCACGAACAAAGCTCCCGCCAGCCAGCCGTACCAACCCGGCGCCGCCGTCCGCACTGCCCAACGCGGATAGACGAACATGAGATCCAGCGGCCAGAAAAGTTTACCTAAATAAAACCACGTTGCGCGTCCCGCGAGCAGGAGTCGTTCGGTGAAAGATAAATCAAACGCCGCACCGCTCGCGCCGATGAGCGTTCGCTCGACCCACGCAGTAAACAATCCGGCCGCGATTCCCGCGACAAACCAGGGAAGCAGCGGAACAATATCGCGACGCCAATGCAGCGTTCCGTATCGCCACCACAGCACAACGAGCAGCGCCGCCGGAAGCGTGGCCGTCACACTCTTCGTTCCGAGAGCGAGGATGAAAAACACCGCGGCTCGCGCGTACGAGCGCGCACTCCGCGTGACGTCGAATTTCAAATACGCGAGAGCAGCCGTCAGATAAAAGACCAGCGATAGCGTGTTCTTCTGTTCTGAAATCCACGCAACGGATTCAACGCCCACGGGATGAATCGCAAACAACACCGCGGCGATCCATTCCGCGCCGACCGGAATGGTGTGCCTCGCCACGTCGGCTGATTCACGTTGCCACAGCCGGCGCAGCACGAACGCGAGCAGACAACAGGACGTCGCATGCAGCAGCGCGTTGACAAGATGATAACCAAGCGTGGCGTCACCCCACAGCCGGTGTTCGATCCAAAACGCCGTGTGGAGGATGGGATAGTATTGCTGCGTCGCATGCGCCTCGCGCCAGATGCGGCCGAGTCCGCTCCAGCTGCGCAAATCAGGCGTGGTGACATGCGCGGCGTCGTCCCAAACCAGCCCGCCGTGCAACGCGGGCCAGTAACACAGGAGTACCAATCCGAAGATCAACGCGCTCATCACCCACGGCGAGAGCCACAAGCCTATTGGTGTGTTTCGACGCCGCATTCCTTTCAAACCTAGCCAGTATTTTTCCGGCGCATCAACTCCCGCTTTACCATCTCAACGGGGAAAGTACCCGGCTGCAAACGCACAAGCTGGGACGAACGAATAAGTCGAATCCTGCGTGTAGAGCACGAGCCCACGATCATCGATGCACGCCTTCCTAAAATAGCTCCACGGCAACTTCGAATGCGTCGTGCTGCTGGTGAACCCGACGTCGTCATCGGAGAATATGTAGGTGACTTCTTCGCCGGTGGCCTGCTTCGCCTGCCGCCTCACGCTCACTTCATGGAGTAAGAATGCGCCGAGACCACCTACCGCCCCAGATGACCGGTGACCATGTCTTCAGACGTGGGCGCAAATTTCGCTTCGAATCGCATGTTTTCGCCTAGAACGTTCTGAGTTCGGCTCTTTCATTTCGCGGGCTCAACCTTCGGATCGATCACGGTCATCTTGAAATCGCTCGATGAATCTGGCGCCACAATCGGCATCTTTCGATCAACCTCCTTGGGCGTGATCACCGGCATTCGCGAAATGTATTTCTTCTCACTCGGCTGAACACGACCTACAGACATCGGCGGTGCGAATAATCCAAAATCAACTCTGGATATATGCCCCGTCTTTATGGCCTCCGAAAGAGACAGCTCAGGCGCCTTCTCGAGCTTCTCGCTAAAATTCGGGAGCGAAGGCGCCGAAAGGGCGGCCGAAGAAAAGAGGAGCCAAACAGCGAGGGTCTTCATGATTTCAAATTAGACGCACAAGATGCATATTTCTTTGCCGAGCTGCGTTATTATCCCTTACTCGATTTCCTTACGCGGACGGGATTCATGGACGGGAGGCAGATGCCCAAATCGCTCTGATGCAATGTTTGAAATGCAAGAGCAAGGCATGCGCGGGTTGTCAGGCTCCCTGAAAAGCCCTCGCGGCAACGCGTGAAGGGAGCGGGAACCGAAGAAGGTCATGGATGCAGCTTCGACCGACACCGCTCGACCGGCCACATGTTGCAGACTCAGGTCTCCGAACTTTGGGCGGTAAACCGCCCTTGCGCGAAAGGCGGCCGAGCTACGTCACACTTTCAATCTTCGCTTTGATCCTCCGCAAAAACGACGGCGATGGTTGAGCTGTCGCGCGCGCTGTGCGAATCGACGCTCCCGACACCAGCCCTGTATCCACAATCTCCACGATCGGTTTTTCACCGCGCCAGATACCCGGCGTTCCGCTCAATCCGACGCTCAATTCATCGCGCCATCCCAAAGCTGCGGCACCTTGGTCGATCCCCGGCAGTCCCGCGACCGCCGTGAACAACCAAGTCTCCCCGATCGCAATCTCCGTACTTAATGCCGGCAGCACCGTCAGCGGATGCAGCAGGTTGATGTTCGGCTCCGTTGTGATCAGCTCCGGTTTGCGCCCGCCGACGAGGTCCCAGATTGCGGATACAGCCTCGCCGTTATCCGCCACCGCACCGGCTCCCGCGGTGGACGATTTCATCGTCGCACGCTTCGCGAGTGGAAACCCGCCTTCCGTGATCCAGAGCAATTGCGCGGTCTTAACCCGATGCACGCGCACGTGTCCCGGCAAAGCCGGTGCGAGCCAAGTCTCGATCTCAACGTCCGGCCACGGAAACCAGCGCGAGCGCAGCGTGTGCTTTGCGGCCGGTTCATCCGAAAGTTCCTCCCGCCCCCGCCAATCGCGTCCATCGATACTCACCAGGAGCATGTTGTCAGCACCGCCGAATTTCGGCGCGGTTCCGCCGATGGGTGTGTCAAAGGCAAACGCAGTCGAATAAACGAACTTCGCATATTTTTGCGCCGCATGCCGGTGTCGTGCCGGATGGATTGAGTTGTTCGTCAACGCAAACACATGCCCTCTACCCTCGTCGCGGCACACCACCAATCCGCGTCGTGACACTTGTGATACGATCGGCGCCACGACCAATTTAGTCTCCTCCGCCATCCAGAACGGATGCGTCTCTGGCAGCGCCAGCGGTAGAAATGTCTTCGTTGCCCAATAAGGCGAACCGGGCGCGTTGTAACCTTCGGCGATAATCTGGTTCGGGTAGCGATAGCCCACGGACAACAACCCGCCCTCGACAAAAATCGGCTGGCGCAACCACCAGCGCAGGTGTTGCAGATGCAGGTGCTTGATTACTCCCCACGGCAACGCCTCAACCCCGGCAAACGCCAGCGCGCCCCAAAAACTTCCTTGCGCAAAGCGATAAGCAAGACTGCGGCCGATTGGCAGGGCACTTCCGTCCGGCGCGAACCACCCCGCGAACGCCGGCGCAAACAATCGCGCGCGCTCAGAAAAATCCTGCGCGTGAACCGAACCCGGCGGCGAGAGCCGGGCGTACACCAATCCGTAAAGGTGCATCGCCATCGGGATGTAGTAGTCGAATTGAGACGTGGCACCGTCCGAATACCAGCCGTCGCCGTGATAAAACTGGTTCAGGCGCTCCAGATCTTCCCTCATTTTTTCTTCATCCGCCGCCTCGCCTAGTGATCGCAACGCGCCGTTCACGATCACACGAAAAAACCGCCAGTTGTTGTCCCACACCGCGCGTCCATTGATCTGCCGCAACCAAGCCGCTACCTGCGCCCGCTGCACGCGCGACAACGGCGTCCACAACAATTCTGGCGCAAGCCACAGCGCGGCCGCCAGCGAGCCCATTTCAACTGTACGCTGATCGTGATCTCCGATTTTCCCCCAATATCGCCGGCTCGCCGGATCAACGCCATCTACCAGGATACGTCGTACAAGTTCACCGTCAGGGAATTTTCCCCCGCCCGCCACCAGCGCTGCAATTCCCCACAACGGCCGCACAAAAGTCTCCACCATTGAAGCCGGCGCGCCATAAAAAGCTTCGTTAAACCCCAACGTCGCTGCAGCCCCGCCAAGCTCGAAATAGGGGCGCAGTGGACGCCACAATTCCTGCATCGCCGCCTGCAGATCGCTGCGTGTGCAGAGTGGATTTTTGGACAATGCCTCTGAATACATTTGGTCGAAGGTGGAGCTGGTTCTCATCGACATCGAAAACCGCCAGCGGTGCGTGCGGGTTTCGAAGGCTCAAGTCGGCTCTATGTACTACTATCCGGTAGATTCCTCGCGTGCCGCTCGGGATTTTTGCACCTCAAAGACGCAAAGTTTCGGACTTCTTCTCCTCTGTGACTCCGTGTCTTTGTGGTGAAATTCATTCGTTTGGTTGCGGCTATGCCGCGCGGTGCTGCGAGTCTCGCAGCTGGCGCGACACCTTGAGTCTGCCGTCAGGGCCTTCCCTGATCCGTTACTCCGACTCCCGTTCTACTTACACATCTCTCGAGTTTCCGCTGCCGCTCTTCCGCGAATCTCGACTCTCTGATCCGCTTGCAACAACGTTTCGCCATGAGCACGTCTCCCGGCTCCCGTTTCCGCGCCGCGCTTAACCGCGAACGTCCACTCCAGATTGCTGGCGCAATCAACGCCTACGCCGCGCTGCTCGCTCAACGCGCGGGATTTCAAGCCCTTTATCTTTCCGGCGCCGGCGTCGCCAATCACTCCTGCGGCATTCCCGATGTTGGTGACACCACGCTTGCCGACGTGCTGATCGACGCCGGTCGGATCGCGCGGCGCGTCCACCTCCCGCTCCTCGTTGACATCGACA
>CBRAFL010000368.1:0-5312 GCA_967755055.1 uncultured bacterium | reverse complement strand
ATTCACGGAGGAGCAAACGGCGTTCTTTTTTGGTCGCGAGGAAGAGGTTCGCGAACTCATGCGCCGGATTGAACGAAAAGCGTTGACCGTGCTTTTCGGCCAGTCGGGTCTTGGTAAATCTTCACTCTTGCAGGCGGGTGTGTTCCCGCGCCTGCGCGCCGAAAATTTTTGTCCGGTCTACGTTCGACTCGACCATTCCGCTTCGGCGCCACCGCTCACCGAGCAGATCAAATCGATCGTGTTTCGCGAGTCCGCGCGAGCGGGAACCTGGACGCAAACCGGCATCTCGACCCAGGCGGAAGATCTCTGGGAATTTTTTCACCATCGCGACGATCGGCTGCAAGATGCCGCGGGAAAATTGGTCGTGCCCGTGCTGGTGTTCGATCAATTCGAAGAGCTGTTCACGCTCGGCGCCGCCGCTGATCCCGAGACGCGCCGTCGCGCGACAGCGTTCATCGCGGAGTTGGCGGATCTCGTGGAGAACCGGCCTCCGGCGCGGCTCGAAGCGAGATTGGAAGAATCGGCGGCGGAGCTGGACGCGTTTGATTTTGCGCGGGCTGATTACCGCGTGCTCATCACGCTGCGCGAAGATTATCTCCCGCATCTCGAGAGTTTAAAATCCGCGATGCCGTCGCTCATGCAAAATCGCATGCGGCTGACCCGCATGCAGGCGTCGCGCGCGCTCGAGGCGGTGATGAAGCCTGGAGAAGGTCTCGTGACCGAGGAAGTCGCTCAACAAATCGTCGGCTTCGTTTCAGGTCACACGGAGTTGGAAGGCGCCGAAGTTGAGCCGTCACTGTTGAGTCTCGTCTGCCGCGAACTGAATAATCAGCGGCGTGCGCGCGGCGAACCGGCGATCAGCACGGGCCTGCTGGCGGGGACGCGTGATACGATCCTGCGCGAATTCTACGAGCGGACGATGGAAGACCAGCCGGCGGCCGTAAGGCATTTCATCGAAGACGAATTGCTGACCGATTCAGGCTATCGCGAGAACATCGCGCTCGATCGCGCGCGCCGACACCTCGCCGACGCAGGCGCGGATCCGCATGCGATCGATGTGCTCGTGAATCGCCGCCTGCTGCGCATCGAGGAGCGCCTGGATGTTCGCCGCGTGGAGCTGACGCACGATGTTCTTTGCAGCGTGCTCAAAAGCAGCCGCAACGTTCGCCTCGAACGCGAGGCGTTGGAAAAAGCGGAGCGCCTGCTCAAGGAACAGCAGCTCCGCGAAGCCGCGACCCGACAGGCGCTCAATCGTGCGCGCAAGATCGCAACCGTGTGCTCAGTCCTCCTCCTTCTCGCGGCGGGCAACGCGATATTCGGCTTTCTCAATTTGCGACGCGCTCGCGCCGCCGAGGCGCAAGCGGAGGCGACGTGGCAACTCGCGGAGCGTGCGCGCGGTGAGGCGGAAAAACTGGTCGGTTTTTTGCTCGAAGATTTTTACGACGAGTTGGAGCCCACCGGTCGACTGGAAACCGTCGGACGTCTCGCCCGTCAAGCGGTCGTCTATTACGACGGACTACCCGCGGATTTGTTGACGTCACAAACGTTGCGGTACCGAGGGATGGCGTTGGTCCGACAAGGCGCCGCGATGTTCGCGCACGGTGATGTGAATGGTGCAACGCCGGTGTTGAAAAAAGCACAGGCGATTTTTGAAAAACTGCGGGCCGGCGGAGATGAGACGGAAGAGACGACGATCGGACTCGCGCTCTCGCTCTTCACGCGCGTGCCGCAAGGCCTGATTGATTCGGCGACGCTGAAAGATTTGGAGCAGGCGACGACATTGGTGCGTGCTCGTGCCGCACAGCCTGCTGCGTCGCGTCGGATTCGTCGCGTTTACGCGGATGTTCTTAACGTTCTGAGTCACACGCAGCCGAAGGAAGTGGCGGTGAATACCTGTGAAGAAGCGCGTAAAATTCTCGTTGGCCTTGGCGCGCTGGATCTGTCCGATTTGCGCTCGGCCTCCGCGTACGGCGACATCACTGACTCGGAAGCGAGGCATGCACTTGCGTTGGGACGACTGGACGACGCGGAGAAGTTGGAGAAGGAAGTGTACGAGCTCGCGGATAAAATTCTCATCCAGCGTCCGGGTGATCTTCGCGCGATGTTTGGGCGTTGTTGGGCGCCAGATGCGCTGGCGCAGATTGCGGCGTTGCGCCTTGATTATGCGGGCGCGCTTGCGTTCGTGGCGAAGAGCGATCGGGCGGCGGAAGATTACGTGCGGTTTAATCCGTCGAATGCCCAAGGCTGGAAATTGTGGATTTCGGCGCGCAATCGCGCGGTGAAATATTTACTCGCCCAGGGCAAGGTATCCGAAGCTCTGACACAGGCGCGCGCATCGGCAGCGCTGGAACATGATCCGCGCAACACCACCGGAACGGATGAAGGCTTGTTCGAGGCGTGGGGGACGATCGCGCGACTTGAGGGGCACCTCGGACACCGTCCCGCCGCGGACGAAGCGCTTCAAGAAAGCCGGCGCATCAGCGGCCTCTTGCCGAAACAGTTACGGCTCGGCCAATCATTGACGCGGCTGATGGCTGAAGCGCAACTTCAGGTGGAGAGCGACGTGCGCCTGGCGTTCGGCGAATATCCGGCGGTGTTCGCGGATTCGACTGCCGCACTTTCCCGGATCGCAAAAGTGACTGCGGAAAATGGAATGACGGAGTCGCTCAAGAGTGGAGCGACTCGGGGAGTGTTGGGAAATATTGTGATCGCCGGCATTCGAACGGGCCACGTGCCTGAAGCGGAAAGCGCTGCGCGAACCTTGTCGGAAGAAACGCTGAAAGACATGCCGCCGGAAATGGTGAAGGACACTGCTGCGTTTTCTCACGTGTTACTGGCGCACACGATCGCGTTGCAAGGGCGTCGCGCGGAAGTCCCGGTGATTCTCGACCCCGCGATCGCTCACTATCGCGAGCAACAAACGAAGGTGGTCACGAATCTCGGATTTTTGCAGAAAGTGGCGCGGGCGTTTTCCAACCCAACGGCGGCGACGGGCAAAGGGACTGCGAGCGTGGAATTCCTGCAAAAACTCGCCTACGCACTCTACGTCCAGGGTCTCGCGCAAGCGGAAGGAGCGCCTGGCCGAACCGCGCGGCGCACGGCGTTCGACGAGGCGACGCGAACGCTCGACGATATTCCCGAGGAAGCGAAGCCGCTGCGGGAGACCCGCCAGCTTTACGAATGGATCGCAGAAGCGAAGGCGAAGCCCGGTTACTAATGCAGCGTCACCAGAAGGACGCAGCGGGTAAGGCGCTACGAGAGCTACTCACGTTGCGGCCGGATTTCGCCGTGATCGCGCGCGTCGAATTGGGTAAGCGGCTCGACCCGGAACTGGTCGGACAGCTCATCGATGGTCTCCGCAAGGCGGGACTGGAGATCGAGGGCGTGATCGCTTCATGAGTGATTCCGGCAAAGCCGTCTTTCTATCGTACGCCTCTCAGGATGCAGCCGCTGCGCGGAAGATTTGCGAAGCGTTGCGCGCGGCCGGTGTCGAGGTGTGGTTCGACCAGAGCGAACTGCGCGGTGGGGATGCGTGGGATGCGAAAATTAGGAAACACATTAAGGAATGCGCGTTGTTCGTGCCGGTCATATCGGCGAACACGCAGGCACGGCACGAAGGGTATTTTCGACTCGAATGGCGGCTGGCGGATCAGCGGACGCATTTGATGGGCCGGGCGAAAGCGTTCCTCCTTCCGGTATCGATTGATGAGACACTCGACAACGAGGCGGACGTGCCCGACTCATTCATTGCTGTGCAATGGTCGCGGCTACCGGCTGGCGAAATCCCACCGGCGTTTTGTGAACAGGTGAAGAAATTGTTGGGCGGAGGAACGGTAGCCGGGGTCGCTGACCCCGGACGGACTCCGGCCTCAGCGAGGCCAGCTACATCGAAGCAGACGCCGAAGAAGACTTTCCGCTCCTGGCTCGTCCCCGCGATCGTTGGCATCGCAGCGACGCTGGCCGTCGGAATCTGGCAACCGTGGCGCAACGCTGCGTCGACCGATTCCAAGGTGTCGACGGTTTTGACTGCCTCGTCTGGCGGCGCGAAACCGTTTGATGATATCAAGCACGTCGCGGGAACTCCGGTGGTGTTGGCCACTGAGCACGCCAACGCGGAAGGCATGACGAAGACGGACCAGAAATCCGTCGCGGTGTTGGCGTTCGCGAATCTGAGCGACGACAAGGACACCGAATATTTCTCCGACGGCATCAGCGAGGAGTTGCTCAACGTGCTCGCGAAAATTCCCGCCCTGAAAGTTTCGGCGCGGACGTCGGCGTTTTATTTCAAAGGGAAGCAGGTGCCGATCGCCGAAATCGCGAAGCAGCTCGGTGTGGCTTATGTCGTCGAGGGCAGCGTGCGTAAATCGGGCGATCGCGTTCGCATTACGGCTCAGCTCATCAAGGCGGCCGACGGTTTCCATGTTTGGAGCGACACGTTTACGCGCGAGCTGAAAGATATTTTTGCGCTGCAGGACGAGATCGCCGGACTGATTGCGCAAAATCTTTCGCTTAAGATCGGCATGTCTCCGGCCAGTGCTCCGAGGGAGGTGGATCCCGAGGCATATCGACTGATGCTACTGGGACGTTCGCTGATAAATCAGGCGACCCCTGCTAATTCGGCGCAGGCGGTGCGCTATTTACAGGAGTCGATCCACCGCGACGAGAAATTTGCCCAGGCGTGGGCCTGGCTGGCGATGGCACGCTGGGTGTCGGCGAGCAGCGGTTGGGAGCCTTTCGAGTCGGGCTTCAAGGCAGCACGCGAAGCGGCGCAGCAAGCGCTGAGCCTGCAACCGGACCTGCCAGAGGCGCAAACGGCGATGGGCTGTTTTTTTTACGGCTACGAGTGGGATTGGGGCCGCGCCCGGGCTTCATTTCAACAGGCTGCGCTGCTGGCGCCAGGAGACGCGCTGGTCGTCAGCAATCTGGCCCGGCTGGCAATTACGGTTGGCCAAACCGATGAGTCCGTGCGGTTCGGCCGGCGGGCAGCAGAACTAGATCCGTTGAACAGTTATGTTCAATACGCTCTGTGCATGGCCTATTTGCAGGCAGGGCGATTTGCGGAACTGGAGAAGCAGGCGGCACAGTTCAAGGACCTGAGCCGAGTGGGTCTCAAGTTCCAGGCACTCGCTTACCTCCTGCAGGGTCGGAACGAACAAGCTCTGCAGGTGGCGGAGCAGCTTCAGGTCGAGAGCCCCCGGCTCTTTTTGCTGACTGTGACGCAGTGGGCGCTCCGGCAAACCACCGAATCAGATGCCAGCCTTGCACAGCTCAAGGCGAAATATTCCGCGTCCGCCGGATATCAAATTGCCGAA
>CBRAFL010000367.1:0-5320 GCA_967755055.1 uncultured bacterium | reverse complement strand
TCTGTCGAGATGCTCATGCAGCAGTGGTCCATCGAGGGCCGCCGTCAGATTTATTCCTCTCACCAAATCCGCTGAACCCCTCTCCCATGAAAAAACTCCGCGTCACCGTCGAAGGGAAAATTTATGAAGTCCTTGTCGAAATCCTCGACGAGGGCGCGCCGTCCGCGCCCTCGCCCACTGTTGCGGCTTATCCATCCGCGCCGATCGCCGCTCCCATCAATGCCGCCGCCTCTGCGCCTGTACCCACTCGTCCATCCCTAACAGACGGTGCCGGCGACGTGCCCAGTCCGCTCGCTGGAAAAATCGTGACCATCGACGTGAAGGCCGGCCAGTCGGTCGAAGACGGCGCGCAGGTCGCCACCATCGAAGCGATGAAAATGAATACCTACATCTTCGCGCCAAAAGCCGGCCGCATCACTGAGGTTCTCGTCAATCCCGGCGACGGCGTCGAGGAAGGCACGGTGCTTCTGCGCATCGGCTGATCCGCATAAAGCAAAACATCTTCGCATCCTCATCGTAGCCGCATGCGTTAGCATGCGGTCCGCACCGTCACCGGTGCGGCTACTCGGATCCACTCGCTCACGCTCGCAGCTACAAAATACATTTCATGAAAACCGCCATTGTCAGCGCCGTCGCCATGTTCGCGATCGCCGTCGTGATCTCCATGGGCGTCGCCCTGCTCATGAAGGTACTTTACCTCGCCATCCGGCGCATCAACCGCCCGAAAAAGAGCTGACGCCGCGTCTCGAATTTCACGCCCACCTGATCCGCCATGCACTTTCACGACATCCTTAATATCTTCCAAGGCGTCACCTCGCTGATCCATTCCGACTGGCCGATTCTGCTCGGTCGCGTCGGTCTCATGCTGCTCGGCATGGTGCTGGTCTACTTGGGAAAAAAAGGGGTGCTCGAGCCGCTGCTGATGATCCCGATGGGACTCGGAATGTCAGCGGTCAATGCCGGTGTACTCTTCCTCGATCCCGTCACCGCAGCAGCAGTCACAGAGGCGCCCGTCGCTTCTGGTGCGATCACACACGGCACGCTCATGATGGCGCCGCTCGTGCAGAAAACGGACAACCTCATGTACATCCTGCAGGTCGATTTCCTGCAGCCGATCTACACGTTCGCCTTCAGTAATGGCTTGATCGCGTGCTTCGTCTTCATGGGCATCGGCGTGCTGCTCGACGTCGGTTTCGTGCTCGCCCGTCCTTTCCTCAGCATGTTCCTCGCGCTCTGCGCCGAGTTCGGCACGGTCGCCACTTTCCCGATCGCCGTGGCCATGGGTCTTAACTATCGTGAGGCCGCTTCCATCGCGATGGTGGGCGGCGCCGACGGTCCGATGGTGCTCTTCACGTCGCTCACGCTGGCCAAGGAATTGTTCGTCCCGATCACCGTCGTGGCGTATTTGTATCTTGGACTCACCTACGGCGGTTATCCGTACCTCATCCGGTTGCTCGTGCCGAAAAAATTGATCGGCCTAAAAATGCCCACGAAGCCGATCGTGCGCGTCACCTCCGACGAAAAACTCACGTTCGCCGTGGTTGCCTGTACCGTTCTCTGCCTGCTTTTCCCCTCGGCCGCACCGCTCTTCCTCTCGCTCTTCGTCGGCGTCGCCGTGCGCGAATCCGGGCTGAGCTACTTCGTCGCCTTCATCGACGGCCCCGTACTTTACGGCGCAACCTTGTTCCTCGGATTACTCCTCGGCGTACTCTGCGAAGCCTCCATCATTCTCAATCCCAAGGTACTCATTCTTCTGATCCTCGGTATTCTCGCACTGCTGCTTTCGGCGATTGGCGGAATATGCGGCGGCTACATGGCCTACTTTTTCAGCGGGCGAAAAATTAATCCTGTCATCGGCATCGCCGGTGTGAGCTGCGTGCCGTCAACGGCGAAAGTCGCGCAAAAGGAAGTCTCCAAGGTCACGCCCGACGCCATCATTCTCCCCGAAGCGCTCGGCGCCAATATCAGCGGCGTCATTACCACCGCGATCCTCACCGGCATCTACGTAACGATTATTCCACTACTGACCCCGTGAAAAACGTCGTCGCCAACGCGCGCTTTTGGATCGCCGGCATTCTCGCCGCGATCGCCGGAGTCGTGTTGGCGCGCACCATCGGTCCGTCACTCCGTGGAACCGAACGTCTTTACGTCACCGTTGCCGGCCAGCTTCTGGCGCTCAGCGGTCTTTTTATCATCTGTCTCGGCGTTCGCCGGCGGATCAAACAATCGGATCCCGAAGGAGATCCTTGATCGAGCCAGCCCGGAACTTCGCAACTTCACCTCGCCGTCAGAGCTCGATCGATTTTACCGCAGAGAACGCAAAGAACGTGGAGATCGGCCGATCGCTTATTGCCTATTGCCTATCGCTTATCGCTTACCGCCGAAAATTTTCACGGAGCGCACAGATAGCCAATCCGAGGGGAAGTAATCCGGATTAGTGCCCATCAGTGTTCATCAGTGGGTAAATCGAATTGGAGATCGCGAAAAGTTCGTCCGAGTTGGAGCAAAGGAATGCCCGCCTCTTCTTCGTGCCTTCGCGTCTTTGTGGTTATCTTCATCATTCTCCGTGGCGCGGGCTGAGGTGATTGGGTCCGCTGATCGCGGTCTGCGCTCAGCCGAGCGTTGCATTCCATAGGTCTTCGTGGCTGCGAGCGTGAGCGAGTGGTTGTCTTCCACTCGCTCACGCTCGCAGCCACGTCTGGCATTTTTAGGGCGAACTGCCCCGGTAAGCCGCGGAACCAAGACGGTAGGGCGAGGCGTCCCGCCGTGCCGTGGTTTTTCCGACGCTGGGAACGCGCCGCTCACTACGCGCAGAAAATACCAAATCATGCGCAGCGGCCTTCGCGTCCGATTGCTATCATGTGCACTGCCATGATCACGTCCGCACCGCTTGCGTTGGAAACGACCGCCGCACAGGCCGAGGGTTGGATCGTCCACACCGCACACGACATCGGCTCAACCAATTCCGCCGCCGCTCATCTTCCCGCATGGCACGCCGTGCGCGCTCGCGTTCAAACCGAAGGCCGCGGCCGTTCCGGTCGCACCTGGACCTCCGACGAAGGCGGCCTGTGGCTCTCCGCCGTCGTGCCCTGCCCTGGCGGTCGCGCGAAATGGTCCATCCTCCCGCTCGCCGCTGGCTGGGCGATCATCGCGGCGCTCACGGAAATCGGCGCACGCGATCTCCGGCTCCGCTGGCCCAATGACATCATGACCGGCCGCCGCAAACTCGCCGGCTTGCTCGTCGAACGCTACTCACCTTCCACCGCCGTCCTCGGCATCGGGCTCAACGTTTTTAATTCGCCCGAAGCCGCCCAACCCGCACTCGCCGGTGTCACCGCGCGTCTCGCCGACCTCGTATCCGGAAACTACACACTCGAAGATCTGGCGCGCATTATCCTCCGTTCGATCCAACGCGCTCAAGCGCTCATTCGTGACGATAAATTCCGGGTGATCGCCGACGAACTCAATCTCCACTGGTCCGAACCTCGGCTCGTCTCCGTGACACTCGCCGGGCGCGGCGATGCGTTCACCGGCATGTTTCAAGGCATCGACGAATTTGGGCGCATCCGGCTCGCCACGGAACGCGGCGGTCGCCGGGTCTACGACGCGGCACAGATCTCCCTGCTGCGCGAATTCGAATAATAAAATTTATGTCCACCGTCATTTTCAATAACACCGTCCTTCGCGACGGCCACCAGTCCCTCGCGGCGACGCGCATGACGACGGCGCAAATGCTCCCCGCCGCTCCGATCCTCGACGGCCTGGGTTTCGGCGGACTCGAAACCTGGGGCGGCGCGACGATCGACACGTGCCTGCGCTTCCTCGGAGAAAATCCCTTCGACCGTCTCCGCGCGCTGAAAAAAGCCGCCCCGCGCACGCCGCAAATCATGCTGCTGCGCGGGCAAAATATTGTTCAATACACCAGTTTTCCGGATGACGTGGTCGAGGCGTTTGTTCGCGCGAACGCCGCCGCCGGCCAGGACATTTTCCGCATTTTCGACGCGCTCAACGACACTCGTAATCTTGCGACAGCGATCAAAGCCGTCCGCGCCGCCGGCAAGCACGCTCGCGGCGAGGTCTGCTACACGACCAGTCCCGTTCACACGATTCCGGCGTTCGTACAGATGGTGATCGAACTCGAGAAAATGGGCTGCCACTCGATCGGCATCAAAGACATGTCCGGCGTCATCGCACCGCGCATCGCCTACGATCTCGTGAAAGAACTGAAGCGCCGTGTCGGCCTGCCGATCACGTTGCACACCCACGACACCGCTGGCCTCGGCGCCGCGGCCTATTACGCCGCGATCGACGCGGGCGTGGACGCAGTCGAGACCTCGATCGCACCATTTGCCAACGGCACCGCGCAGCCCGACACCGTGCGTATGATCGCGATGCTCGAGGGTCATCCACGCTGCCCGAAATTCGACACCGCGAAACTTTTTCAACTCCGCGAATATTTCACCGGCGTCTACAAGGAACTCGAAAAATTCACCTCGACCGCCAATGAGCGCGTCGACTCCGACACGCTCTGTTATCAGGTGCCCGGCGGCATGCTCTCAAACTTCCGTACGCAGCTGAAGGAGCAGAACATGTCGGACAAATTTGATGCGGTCATGGCCGAGGTTCCGATTGTGCGCGCGGCCCTTGGTTGGATTCCGCTCGTTACGCCGACGTCGCAGATCGTCGGCACGCAAGCGATGCTCAACGTGAAATTCGGCCGCTGGAAAAATCTTTCCCAGCCCGCGATCGACATCGCGCTCGGTAAATACGGCAAGACGCCTGGACCGATCGACGCGACCGTCCTCGATCTCGCGTTGAAAAAACCCGGCGCCAAACAAATCGAAGGTCGCCCGGCGGATTTGCTCGTCCCACGTATGCCCGCACTGCGCGCCGAACTCGCCGCCGCCGGACTCCCGACGAACGACGAAGCCTGTGTGCTCCACGCGATGTTCCCCCGCGAATTCGCCGCATTGCACAAACAACCAGTAGCAGCCGCAACGACTCCAGCTCGCGCGGCCGATCACGTGAGCAACGGTGTCAAGCATCCTCCGACCGGTTCAGGGCCATCGCGGTCCGGCTCTGTGCAGCGCTTCGCACTCACGATCGACGGCCACCGCCGGGAAGTGAGTGTCGCGGAAATCGCGTGAGCGGGATCGGTCCGCCGTAGCGGCAGGCCTCCGTGCCTGTCCGGGTCACCGCCGCAGCGTAGCCGCACGTGTTAACGTGCGGTTTGCAAACGGTAGGGCGAGGCTTGTGCGCCTCCGGAGCACGTCCCGCCGTGCCGTCGCATACCCAGCTCTCTCGCGATCACGGCTCCCTG